>MHBL01000350.1 GCA_001803235.1 Lentisphaerae bacterium RIFOXYA12_64_32 | reverse complement strand
CTGGCTTCGTGCAACCACTTCGCCGGGACACGTCGGTCCCGCGGATGTCGGAGCGAGCCGCTCCGACCACTTTGCGCGAGAATCCCTGCAACGTGTCGTAGGTTGAGTCAAGTACATAGCCCTATCCGCAAACGTATCTGTGGGAAGATACATCCTGGCAAGTGCCCCCGCAAACATGGGTGCTCTTGTGCAGCGCAGCCTGCGGCCACGCGCCGGCCCGATTACTCAGGGCTGTTTCAAGATCCGTGACCGTCGCGTGCGGTGAGTACCCCCGGCGTGTCCCCACGCCGGGGGGGGCGGCCTGAGGACAGGCCGCCCCTACTTGGTGTGCGCGGAGGCGTGGCCTTTCGAGACGCGGCGCCGGATCTTGAAACAGCCCTGCCGTTCACTTCCCGAGCGTGTCGCGGATGTAGGTCTGGATGGCGTGGCAGTCGGGCGGGAGCACGACGCAGCGGGTGGGCAGTTTCATCAGGGCGTCGAGCGCCGGGTGGCGCGCGACGTCCGCACCGAGCGCCTGCACGATGGCATCCTTGAACTTGGCCGGGTGCGCAGTGGCGAGGCAGAGCGTGGGGGTGTCGGCTGAGAGGTGCCGCTCGGCCACGGTCACGCCGACGGCCGTGTGCGGGTCGAGCAGGTACCCGAACTCGCGGTAATACTTGCGGATCGTGGCTGCGGTCTCCGCAACCGTGCCGCGGCCGGCCGCGATCGCAGGCTCCTGTCCCGCCACCTGGATGCGCCCGTTGACCGCGAACTCCTGCATCAGCCGCCGCACCGCCGTCGCGTCTTCGCCCATGCGGTAGTACAGGTACCGCTCGAAGTTGCTGGCAATCTGGATGTCCATGGACGGACTGGTGGTGGGGTACACGTCGCCGCACTGGTACGCGCCGGTGTTGAAGAAGCGCGCCAGGATGTCGTTCTCGTTTGTGGCCAGGATCAGGCGCCGGATCGGTGCGCCCATGCGCAACGCCACGTACCCGGCAAAGATGTCGCCGAAGTTCCCGGTCGGCACGCACACCTGCACGTCGGCCGCGCCCGTGCGCTCCATGACCCGGAACGCGCCGTGGAAGTAGTACACAATCTGCGCCAGGACCCGCGCCCAGTTCACCGAGTTCACCGCACCGAGCCGGTACTGCGTCTTGAACGGGATGTCGTTGAAGATTTCCTTCAGCACGCGCTGCCCGTCGTCGAACGTGCCGGTGATCGCGATGTTGTGCACGTTCTCGTCCAGAATGGTCGTCATCTGCCGCTCCTGGACGGGACTGACTTTCTTGTGCGGGTGCATGATGAAGATGTGGATGTTGGCCTTGCCGCGCACCGCGGCGATGGCCGCACTGCCCGTGTCGCCGCTGGTCGCGCCGACCACGTTCAGACGGCTGCCCGTCCGCGCCAGTACGTGCTCGAACATGTTGCCGAGCAATTGCAGGGCGATGTCCTTGAACGCCAGCGTGGGCCCGTGGAACAGTTCGACCACGTGCACCGGCCCGGCCGGCACGACCGGCACCAACTCGGGGTGCGTGAACGCGACGTAGCTGCGGGCAATCAGGTCCTGCAACGTGGCGCGGGGGATGTCGTCGCCGACGAACGGTTGCAGGACCTCGAGCGCGAGTTCGGCATAGGAGAGCTTCCGCCACGCGGCAAGCCTGTCGGTGACGTTGGGGATCGCCTGGGGCAACAGCAACCCACCGTCCGTGGCCAGGCCCATGAGAACCGAGTCCTGGAAGCCCATCGGCGGCGTCTCACCGCGCGTACTGATGTAGGTGGCGGAATTCATGACCCTCTTCTGGTTTCACTTGGGGTCAGGCCTTGGAATTTGTAATTGGCCGGCGGCCAATTACAAATTCCAAGGCCTGACCCCACTCGGATCCGCAACTCACACCTGCATCAGTTCTTTTTCCTTGGCTGCCATGGCGGTGTCGATCTGCTTGATGAAGTCGTCCGTCAGCTCCTGGATGTCCTTCATCATCTGGTCCAAGTCGTCTTCGGTGATCTTGGAGTTCTTCTGTCCCTGCTTGGCCACGTTGTTGGCATCGCGCCGGACCGCGCGCATTTCAACCCGCGCCGTTTCGGCACGGGTGTGGACGACCTTCGAGAGATCCTTGCGGCGCTCTTCGCTCAGTTCCGGGATGGGCAGACGGATGACGCGCCCGTCGCTGACCGGGCTGATGCCGAGCGCGGACGCCTGGATCGCCTTCTCGATGTTCTTGATCGCGTTCTGGTCCCACGGCTGGATGACCAGCAACCGCGGCTCCGGCGTCGTGATGCCGGCAATGTCGCGCAGTCGCGTCTGTGTGCCGTAGTATTCCACCATGATGCCTTCGACCAGGCCTGGGGATGCTTTGCCGGTTCGCACCGCCGCAAAGTCCTTCTTCATGGCCTCCAGCGCATCGGACATCTTCTTGTCGACATAGTCCAGCAGGTTATCAACAGTTGGTTCCATGGCGCAGTCCCCCTTTCGCAATCGTCGTGAGAACCTTGTGAGTCTCCGTTCGGGGTCAGGCCTTGGAATTTGTAATTAGTCGGTCGACCAATTACAAATTCCAAGGCCTGACCCCGTGGGCTTCAAACTGACCCCGTGGGCTTACCCGACGGCCGTTTCGCCCTCACTGACAAGGGTGGCACGGCTCAGGTCGCCCTGCACGATCCGGCGGAAGATATCCTTTTCCTCGAAATCGAAAACCACGATCGGAATGCCATTGTCCATGCACAGCGAGAAGGCGGTCGAGTCCATGACGTTCAGGCGCTGTCGCAGCGCGTCGGTGTAGGAGATTTGGCGGTACCGGGTCGCGTCGCGATTCACCTTCGGGTCAGCGGAGTAAACCCCGTCGACTTTGGTGGCCTTGAACAGGCACTTGGCCCCGATCTGGCAGGCGCGCAGCGCTGCCGTCGTATCCGTGGTGAAAAACGGGTGACCGGTTCCGGCCGCGAAGATCAGCACGCGACCGGCGGCCAGGTGGTCCAAGGCCACCACCTGGTCGAACGGCTCAATGATCCCGGTCATGGCGATCGCGGACTGGATGCGGGTGGGAACGCCTTGGTTCTCAAGGGCTTCACGCAGCGCCAGAGCGTTGATCACGGTCGCCAACATGCCCATGTAGTCGGCGCAGGTACGGTCCATGCCGCGGCGGCTGGCCGTCAGGCCTCGGAAGATATTGCCGGCACCGATCACCAGCGCCAATTCGACGCCCAAGGCGCGGAAGTCCCGCACCCGCGCGGCCACGTGGCTGACGGCGTCCGAGTCGACGCCGGCAGACTCGCCGCCCTTCAGCAACTCGCCACTGAGCTTAAGCAGGACCCGACTGCAATCCAGTTTTGCCATGCGCCGCCTCGCAGCTTCGGCAGAGATCAGACGCTCTCGCCGACCTGCCACCGCACAAACCGTTTCACCTTCAGATTGGGCGCCACCTTGGTCAGGGACTTCTTATCGTCCCGGATCCAAGGCTGCAGCATGAGGCAACTTTCGTTGTACCACTTGCTGATCTTGCCTGTGACGATCTTCTCGATCATGTTCGCGGGCTTGTCGCCAACCTGGGCCGCCGCAATTTCCTTCTCCTTGGCCAAAACCTCGGCGGGCACGTCCGCCGGCCCGACAAACCGCGGACTGAACGCGGCGATGTGCATGCACGCGTCGCTGAGCAGCTTGGGGTCGGTTTCGCCGGCAGCGTCGATCAGCACGCCGATCTTCCCACCCATATGCATGTAGCAGGCAAAGGCGCCGTCCGTCTGCCAGCGAATGACGCGCCGAACCTGGATGTTCTCGCCCAGTACGTTGATCAGGTCGGCCAGGGCGCCCTTCTCGGCTGCCACGACCTGCGCGGAGAGGTCGCCGTCCACACTGTAACTGGTCGCCACCCGCTGCGCCAGGGCCTTCTCATAGGCCTGAAACTTCTCGTTGGTGGCCACGAAATCCGTTTCGCAAAGGACCTCCACCAACGCCACGACGTTCTTGTCCATAGAGACCACCACACGGCCTTCCTTGGCCGTACGGGTGGCTTTCTTCTCCGCTTTGGCCATTCCGGCCTTGCGCAGGCCCTCGACCGCCTTCGTCATGTCGCCATCGGCGTCTGTCAGGGCCTTCTTGCAGTCCATCATGCCGACGCCGGTCTTCTCCCTTAATTCCCTAACCATTTCCGCGGTGATCGTTGCCATGGGTTCCTGCTTATCCTTCTGCTGGGTGTTGTCGCCTGTGATGCGGTGCGAGCCGCACCGCCCCCGCATCGGCCGGGAGCCAGGTGGGACGCACCGCGAGCCGGGGCCCGACATTACTGTACCGCCGCGGCCTTCTCAACCTCGTCGGCCGAGAGCTCGACCGGTGCAGGCGCTTCCACGGTGGCTGCAGCAACCGCCTCGACCGGCGCCGCGTCGGCTTTGGCGTTCGTCTTCCGCGCCGCCGGCACCGGCTCGTTCCGGTCCTTGCTCCGACTCTGGCGTCCCTCCTCGATGGCCGCCGCGAGCGTGTCGATAACCACCTTGATGGCGCGCAGCGCGTCGTCGTTGCCCGGAACAACATACTCGATGAGCTCGGGGTCGGAGTTCGAGTCTACGATTCCCACCACCGGAATATCGAGCCGGTTCGCCTCGCGCACCGCGATCGCCTCACGCCCGGTGTCCACAACCACCATGATCGACGGCAACCGGCCCATCTCGGCGATCCCGCCCAGCGTCCGCTCGAGTTTCTCCAGGATCCGCCGCAGCTTGGCCATTTCCTTCTTGGTCAGTTTCTCCGTGCTGCCTTCCGCGGTGATCTCCCGCAGCTTTTTCATGTACTGGATACGGGTTGTGATGACCTGGTGATTGGTCAACACGCCACCCAGCCAGCGGTCGCACATGAAGAACATGCCGGTCCGCTCCGCGGCCTCGCGCACCACTTCCTGCGCCTGCCGCTTCGAGCCGACGAACAACACGCTGCCGCCACCCGCCACGGTCTTGGTGAGGAAGGAACAGGCTTCCGCCAGTTGGCGCATGGTGATGGTCAGGTCGAAAATGTTGATGCCGTTGCGCGCCCCGTAGATGTACGGCTTCATCTTGGGGTTCCAGCGCTTCGTCTGGTGCCCGAAATGCACTCCGGCTTCCAGCAAGTCTGTGATCGCGATCGTCGCCATGAAGTCTTTCCTTCCTTTGACTGTCGGATGCTTTGCAAGTCGGGCGATTTGCGTCGCACGGCCCGAACCGTACAAGGGTTCGGACCGGTACTGTCCCCTCGCCAGACCGAAACATCTGTTGAACCAAGTGTGCGCCGTCGGGCTGGGACCGCCCGCCCTGTGCCCCAGGCACAAGGTCTACGGCGTTGCTCAGGCACGAAACCTGATGGCAAAACCGTTTACTATACCACCGGATAGGGCGGAGACAACTCCAAAGGTGCGTCTGCGGGAGAGCCCGCGAGGACGCGGGCGCTCCAAAGTCAGACCCCGTGCCAGACCGTGGAGCGCCCGCGTCCTCGCGGGCTCTGGGCGCCTTCAGTTTCATGGGATTGGCGGGTGCATGTCTGTCCGAGCCACGCGTCACCGCGAACCTTCGCCTGGCACAGCACCCAACAAAGCAGGCCCTGAGGTCGGGGTTCCGTCACGGCGCAGAGGACAAGGGCCAGTGCAGCGGCCGGTTGATCTCAGCCATCTGCTTGATGCCCAGATAGCCCACGATGGACACCGCCAGCATGCCGTTGCTGGTGGTGCGGCCGCAGCCGCCGGTCGGAGCACGGTCGAGGAAGTCGTGCCAACCGCGCTCGACGCTCCAGCGCCGGTCCATGACTTGCAGCCAGTCCTGGAACTTCGGGTCCGGACCGATGGTGTCGAGGTACTCGGCGAAGAGCCAGTAGGCGTAGGGTCCGACCCAAAACTCGAGCGGGTACTCGTACTTCTTGCCCTTGATCACGCAGTCGTCGGTGAGGTAGCGGTACGCCTTCTTCGTCGCGGCGGCGGCGGCCTGCGCCGACTCCTGCCGGCCGGCCAGGCGGTCCGCGAGGTAGCAACCGAAGAAGCCCTCGCCGATGTACATGTTGCCCAGGAACGTGTGGCAACCACCCTCGACGACGTCCCCACACTGCCAGTCAAACCAGCCGTTCGGCTTCATCCTGGCCTCCGACCACTTGACCGTGTTGTCGAGCACCGGCCACCAGGCCTCGGGAACCGTCTCGCCGAGCGTCTGCAGGGCATACGCGTAATAGGAGAGTCCGGACAAAGCGCGGCCGAGGTACACGTCGCACTGCCGGCCCTCCTGGTGATACGTCACCTGCGTGACCTTGCCGTCAGCGCCCTCGTTCAGCCGCAGATGCCGCATGACGCCCGACACGCCGTCGGAGTCCTGCAGCGCATGGGCAACCAGGTAGTCGCCGGCGCGTTTGCACGCCGCGCTGAGCTTCACGGCGTAATCGCGTTTCTCCGGTGAGTCCTTGAAGTACAGCAAAGCGTACACCAGCGCCCGCATCCATTCGCCGATCTGGTTCGAGTCGTACGAGCCGAACGCCTCGGTGCGGCCGCCCTTGCCGATGCCCTCGTCCGCGAGCTCGTTTGTCCACGTGATGGCCGCGCCGCTCGGCGCCTGCATGCGCGACATCATGTGGTTACAGCTGTCTTCCAGGAGCCACTCGGTGAACCGGCAGCGGTCGGCGTCGCCCGTCTTGCGGAACGCTTCCGCTGCGAGCGCCAGCCCGGTCACGCCCGCCTCGTTCCCTTCCGTGTGTTTGCCGGTCGTGCGCGCGAAAAGCCGGATGAACTCCGAATACGTCTCCTTGCAGAGCGGATCGTAGACGTGCGGCAGCGCGATCGCCGTGCCGCACATCACGTCGCCGTACAGCAGGTCGCGTACCCACATGACCATACCCGTGCGGATCGACAGCACCGTAAAGGTCATGCTCTCGTCGGCGCGGCGGATATAGAAGTCGTCGGACCCGACCCGGCCGCCAAGCAACGACGTGCCGCCGCGCATTACGTCGGCAACGGCCAGGTAGTAGCCCGCCGGCAGGCTGCTGACGTCGATCTGGGTCGTGACCCGCGTCACCTGTGCCGCGGGCACTACCTGCCCGAGCTTCGCGGTCCGGACCGTGTCCTGACCGGAGAAGACTTCGTGCAACCGGAACTGCAGGTCATCGTCTGCCGCCAAGGCCAACTGGCCGGTCGTCTCGATGACCAACAGTGCCGGCAGTTGCGCCGTGCCCGAGTCCAGCAGTACCACCTGGTCGCCGGTGTCGGCGCGAGCGCCGCCCCACAGGCCCACGGCCGCCGAATCGGGCGGCAGTTGCGACAGCTCCTTCTTGAGATTGCAGAGCTGGAAGCCGCCGATCTGGAACGTCATCTCGTCGCCGTGCTTGTAGTCGCTCTCGCACAGGAAGAAATGGACCCGGTCAACGGCGTTCATCTGCGGGAAGTCACGGATCCGGTGCGTCACCTGCACCCACGGGCCGGCGCGGAACGGCGGCAGCTGCTCGTTGATGCGGCCCTGGCCACCGCTCCAGAGGATGAACCGCAAGTCCAGGGGCCGGTCCAGCGCCGTCTCGCACCGGATCCAGTACTGGACAGCGTCGAACCCCGACCAGTCCAGCGGCGGATTCGGCCGGATCTCGAACGAGGGCCAGCCCATCGAGTACTGCGCTTCGTTGAAGTGATCGATCTTGACCTGGAACTTGAAATACGTGCCGCCCCACGGCCCCGGCGTGTCGGAGACCGTGAGACTGCCCTCCTTGCCCCCCGAGTTCTGCCACGGCAAACCAAAGAGGTCCGCCAGGCTCTTGGTCCCCTCGGGTACCGGCTTCTCGATCCAGCTCTGCCACGGCAGCAGTTTCTGGGCTGAGCCCGGCAGTGCGGCCAGCACGAGTGCGAACATCGCGGTCCAAGTACGTCGCATGTGTGGACTCTCCTCTGTTCCCAAACCGTGTCTGGCGCGCCGGCGGCCGACGACGGCCCGTGTCATACTCATCGCCCCTGTGCCGTCGAATATACCGTTCTAAACGGACCCTGCACGCGCCGCGACTCGACTGCCCCAAGGCGCCCGCCCGTGCGGCCGCTCTACGCCCAACGCAACGGGACGGGACCGTCCCGATCCCACGAATGTCGGACCGGGACGGTCCGACCACTTTGTCGCCAAGGCCGGCCAAATGCCGTGCTGTGGACGGCCGTCGTCCCCTTGCCGCACTTGCACGGCTCTGCCACTTGCAGTCGGTCTTCGGCGCGTGTACCTCTTATGTCAGGCCTGTGGCTCCGGGTCGTTTGTGCGAAAGGAACTTCACCATGCGCATCACCGGCAAGCGGATCCTGATCACCGGCGTCACGGGCATGATGGGGCGCGCGCTGGCAGAGCACTTGGCGCCGGACAACACGGTCTGGGGCGTGGCGCGGTTCTCCGAGCCGGCACTGCGCGCCCGATTCGAGCGTCAGGGCATCCGCTGCCTCGCCCTTGACCTGGCCAGCGGCGACCTGGCCACGCTGCCGCAGGACGTCGACATCCTGCTGCACTTCGCGGTCGCGTGGTCGCTGGCGCCGAACGCGGCGCTCGACTTCAACGGCCAGCTGGTTGGGCGCATCCTCGACCGGTTGCCGGCCCTGGAAGCCTACGTGCTGGGCTCGAGCGTGGGCGTCTACACCGGTGGTCCCAGCCGGTACGACATGACCGAGGAGACGCCGACCATTCCCGGGGGAGTGTACGGCACGGGCAAGCTCCTCGGCGACACCATTGCCACGTACATTTCGCGATGCCGCGGCCTGCGGGGAGCGCTCCTCCGCTACTGGTTTCCCTACAGCGACGAGCCAGGCGTGCCGCAGAACTACTACGAAGGCCTCATCGCCCGACTACGGAAAGGCGAGACCTTCACGCTGCCGCGCGACCTGCCCGGTTGCCAGCAGCCGGTGTTCATCGATGACCTGGTCCGGATCACGCTGGACAGCTTGCGCTTCGCCACGCCGGAACCGTTCATCCTCAACGTCGCCGGCCAGGAACGGCTGACGCTCAAGCAGGTGCTGGAAACTGTGGGCGATGTGTTCGGAATCGCGCCGAAGCTCGCGTTTGACGGCAGCGGCAAGTCCGACCTGCTGTCAGGCTCCTACGATCTCGCGAAGCTCGCCGCCACCTGCGGCCTGGGAACCGTGCCTTTCCGCGACGGCCTGACCCGACTGCGCGAGCGCATGGGCCAGGCAGGGGCTTGAGGCGCGGCACACATCACACCTCCCCGCGAACCGCGTGTCCTTGCTTCACGCACCGCGGCGCCCCATCGACGCAAGTCGCCCGCGCAAACGCGGGAACTCCAGGGAACGCCACCTTCTCCCGACGCATCGCCACCCTATGACGAAATGACGCGCTTTCCCAACCATTTGGTTGTATTGTATACTGCTTTCCAAGTCGTGATCGCCGGCCCCCAAGGCGCGTCCCGAAAGGACACTGAGGCCATGAACAAGAACCGAACGGCACACCTGATCCTGGCCGCGACGCTCGCGACGGCCGGCTGGGCGGCAGACCCGGCTCCGGCCTGGAAGCCCCTCGCGCCCATGACGTCGGCGCCGTTGACGGCGCCGCACCAGCCGACGCTCGTCACGGACCTGGTGAGGGACGGCCACACGTGTGCGGTGCTGCTCGTGCCCGACGCGCCCGCCTACGCGGCCCTGGCCGATGCCGTGGGCCGGAAGCTCGACACGGCGCTGGGCGTCGCGCTGCCGCGGGTGCCGGAGGCGCAGTTCACGCCTGACGGCCGCACGCTCATCCTGTACGGCAACGTGTTCACCGGCCCGCTCGTGCGCCGGCTCTATGCGAACCACCTGGTCTGCGCCGACGGGGCCTTCCCCGGCACGGGCTACGAGCTGCGCACCGTTCCGAACGCCCTCGATTTCGGCGCCAACGTCGTCTTCCTCGGCGGCTCGACTGCGGACGGGGTACTCGCGGCGGCGGATGCCCTGGTCAAGGGCCTCGCCCCGGCGGACGCGGTCACGCTGCCGCACCGCGTCGAGTGCCGGCCCTCCGACTACGCTTTGCCCACACCGCCGACCGACGCATCGATCAAGACCGCCGTGAGCGATCTGCAGAAGGTGTTCGACGGCTTCGGGCGCAGCGGGCACGACAAGCTGGCGTCGGCCAGTGCCCGGCTCGGCGACGCCGCCCGGGGTTACCTGCTGACCGGCGACGATGCCTTCGGTCGGCTCTACGCCGCCCTGCTGACGCCCACGGCCGAGTTCTACCAACACACCCACGCCGAACCGCCGACGTTCCAGATCCCGGACCTGGTCATGGGACTGGACCAGGTCGAAGAGTCGACCGGCATGACACCGGAGGACCGACTCCGCGCCGCGGAGTGGCTCCGCGTCATCGCCGAAGACACGATGAAATTTTGGGAAATGCGGAACCCAATCCGGCTCTACGCCGCCGGGACGCTCGGCCCGATCTGGAACCACGAGACGCACCCGGCGCTCGGCATGGGCCACGCAGCCCAGTACCTGCGCACGCACTACGAGGTTCCCGCAACGGCCTACTGGGAAGCGGTCGCCGACCACCTGTTCAAGGGCCAGGTGAACGTCGACCAGCCGCTGGAAGACTCAGCCAACTACCAGTGGCTCGTACACCAGCACATGACCCGGTACGTCCTGGTCACCGGCCGGCTGACCGAGCTCTTGACCGGCAACGGACTGCGCCAGCACCTGGAATACGCGATCGCCTCGCACAACAACCTCGGGTGGGAAGCGACGCATGGCGATGCGTGGGAACCGCTGGGCAGTATAGCCGGGGCCAGCTTCGCGGTCGGTGCGGCCATTTTCGGTACCCCGCGCTACGGGTTCATGCTCGACCTGATCGGCCGTCCGTCGAGCGCGAGCCTGTGGCAGTTCGCCGGAGTCACCCCCAGCGAAGCTCCCGCCGATCACGTCGGGCTGCGGCTCTTCACGGTTCACCCCGACCGGGTCAAGGCGTTCGGCATCGAGGGCATCGCTCCGGACCGCGTCCTGGACAAGGCCGTGTTCCGCAGCGGCTGGGACCCGCGCGACGAATACCTCATGCTCGACGGTCTGAACGTCGGCAACCACAAGCACGTCGACGCCAACGCCATCATCTCCTTCGTCAGCAACCGGCGGCTCTGGCTGACCGACATGGACTACATCCGGTCCGCGCCGAAGCACCACAACTCGATCGCTGTGACCCGCGACGGCATCGCACCCGATCAGCGCCCAGCCAGCCGCGGCAGCGCTCAAGTCATTGCCGCGCCACCTCTCGCTGCCGAACGGGTTGCCAGCGCTGCCGGTGACGGGATGGCGCTGACCCAGACACGCCTCAGCGACTACGCCGGGCTGGACTGGCAGCGGAACCTGTTCTGGGTTGCCGGCAACGGTATCGTGGTCATCGACGAGTTGACCGCACGGCAGGCCGGCGATTACGTCACCCGCAGCACCTGGCGCACGCTCGGCGAGGCGGACCTGGTCGGCCAGGCTGTGCACGCGCGCCAGCGGGGCGAGCTCCGGCGCGGCAACAAGTATCTCCGGATCCTTGAGGACGCCGGGCGCACCGCGGTCGAGCTCACGCACCGCGACGCCAGGATCGCCTTCACACAGGATTTCGCCTCTGGTCAACACAGCGTCAACATCATCGCCAAGGGCCGTGACGGAAGTTCGGACTCGCTCTTCCTCCAGTTGGATGACGGCGCGCCCATGGACTACCACATTCCGCAGAAAGACTACGGCGACAGCGGCGGCAACTGGGACCACAGCGCTGCCAACAAACCTCTGACCGTCGAGACGGCGGGGCCGCACCGCCTGACGCTCACGCTCCGGGAAGGCCCGGGGCCACGGATCGACGCGATTGCCTTCACCGCGCCCGACGGACGCGTGACTCGACTGGAGGCCGAGGACTTGGTGAAGGGGGACATTGAGACCGTCGAGGAGCCGGAACAGCATCTCTTCCTCGTCAACGGCGACGGTTCCCCTCTGACGCTCAAGGAGCAGTTCGACTACGGGCACGGTGGCGCGGATGGCTACTATACCCGCTACGCCTTCGCGGCCCCTACGACCAGGATCATCACCCAAGCCAAAGACCAGCACCTCAATGTCGGCGACGTCCTCCGGTACGCCAATCTCCTGCACGTCGTGGCCGGCGATCCGGCCGCACCGCGCGAACTGCGCCGGCTCGGGGACCAGCGCGCCTGGATCGCCGGCGGCGTGGAACCCGTTCTTGTGGCCATCGGCGGCCTGACCTCGCCGGGCGCCAACGGGATCGCCACCGACGCCCAGGCACTGCTGGTCACGCCGCGCGGTCTCGTGGCGGCCAACGCGCGGAAGGTGCGACTGGCCGGGACGGAGTGGTCGGCGCCTGAGCCGCAGTCCCTGGCAATCACGTTCGGCAAGGGCCAGGAGGGGCTGGCCGCCCTGGATCCCGCGCAGGTCCGCACAGCCCTGCAAGCGCTCTACGCCGACACGGCGCCGGCACCCGCGCCGGTACCGTTGCGCTCCCTGGATGCGCCGGTCCTCGCCGCGGGCAAGGAGTACGTGCGGCCTGCACCGATCACCGCCCTGGCGGCGGGCAACGGCCTGATCGTGACCGGGGACGAGAAGGGCCGCATTACGGCACTGAAAGCCGACGGCACGGTTGCCTGGGAGCAGGACGCCAAAGCCCGAGTCCGCAGTGTGGCTCCAGTTCGCCGCGCCGATGGCATGGACTGGGTCGCGGGCACCGCCGCGGGCGACGTCATGCTCTTCGGCCCCGACGGCACGCCGCGCTGGACCTACCGCTGCGAGGATTACCACAGCTCTCACGGTTCTGTCGGCACCGTGTTCGGCGCAGACCTCGATGGCAACGGTGAGCAAGAGACGATCGCCGGCAGCGACAATTTCCACTACCACGCTTTTGCGGCGGACGGCAAGTTGCTCTGGCGCACCGAGACGGTGCACCTCTCGACCGTCGGCTGCGCGGCCGATTTCAACGGCGACCGGCACGAAGGCGTGGTCGCCGGGACGGTCTACTACTGGCCCAAGCTCCTGAGCGCGGACGGCAAGATCCTGGCCAACTTCGCCGGCGGCCCGGTCACCTCGGCGGTCGCGGCGACCGACCTGGACGGCGACGGGAAGAGCGAAGCGCTAGTCGGGATGGAAGACTGCTTCGTCCGCGCCGCCAAGACCACGGGCGGCTGGATGTGGCAGGCCAATGTCGGCGGCACCCCGACCGCCATCGTGCCACTACCGGGCAAAGAACCACGGCTGGCGGTCTCCACCGATGGATTCGGCGTGGCCTTCCTCGACGGCAAGGGCACGCGTGTCGCGTATGCGGCCCTGCCGCAGGCCGTGCCCGGGCTCGCGTTGGCGGGAACACAGCTTGTGGCGCCCTGCGAAGACAGCCAGGCGTATCTCATCTCGCCCGACGGCAAGATCGTCGGGCGCAGTCCGCTCCCCGCCCGCCCCCACGCTGTCGCGACGTTGGACGAGCACAGCGCTGTTGTCGCCTGCGGCGCCACGCTCGTCCTGGTCCCGACCGGGGAGTGACAGCGCGCCGCGAATTGCCGTCGTCAACGCCACATCAGTTGATGGTGTCCAAAGTGCTGCCGGGACTGCGCGTGTCCGCATACACAACGTTGCCGCTGAGCCATGTGGCATGCCCGTCGACATAGGTAACGTTGACACCCATGTGATGCGGCGTGAGCCAGGCGTGAGTGTGGGTGATGTCGAGTCCGTTGGGGCAGCCATTGTCGCCGAACCCTACCCAGTACCATACCCCGCAGCGGCTGGCGGCCAGAATGGACCGGTCGTCGCCCAGCGCGTAGTGACTGCAGTCGAAAATCATGTACTTCTTGTCTGGACGCTTCACTTGCTTAGGCCCGCGCAGCGTCGAAATCCGCCAGATCTGGACGGGCATCCCCAGCGTGCCGTAGTTCGGGTAGACAGTGCCGTGATAGGTCCAGTTCTTGAGGGTCCGATTCGGATTCAGATTGGCCGGGCAGACGAAGGCTTCCCAGTTGCTCTCGACATAGGGCACGAGCTGGTGCGGCCAAAAGTACCACGGATCGACCGTGTAGCTGTTTACCTCTTTCGGGTACCAGTCGTCGTTCGAGTCGATATACATGACCATGGCCGTGTGCATCTGCTTCTCAGCCGCGATGCACAGCGCTTGCTTGCCTTTGTCCTTGGCGTCCTTCAGGGCGGGCAACAGCAGCGAGGCGAGAATGGCAATGATGGCGATGACGACGAGGAGTTCAATGAGGGTGAAGGAGCGGCGGGTGTTCATCGGTGACTCCCTTCTTCCATCGGGACCAAGCGCCCCACTCCGCTCGTCCAGTGCTGCCATCGGGCTTCCGGCAACAACAGCGTTTCATCCTGCCACCCGTTGAATATACCATTCGCCGGCGGAATCGGCAATCCGGAGAGAGGCGGGTTCGTGGTGCGCCAGCGGCTCCCGGGCCGCTGACGGCCCGGTCATGGGTGGATGTTACTCGCGTCCGTCCGCGCCGCCACGGTCCTTGCGGCCGTGGGGCGACGATTGAAAGGGGGGGGGACGGCTGCCCCCCTTTTCTTCAATCGTCGCCCCACCGAGACGAGCTCGGTGGCGGCGCAGAGCGGCCAGCGAGTAACATGGTACCCCACGACTGCAAACTCGCGTTTTCTGGCAGACTTTGTGACGATCGCAACGACACTTTTCGAGTGTCGGGGGGGGCGGACTTCAGCAATCAGCAATCAACGATCAGCAATCGGCGTCGGTCTTGGTTCCGGCTACGCCGGATTAGGAGCGCCGTCGGGCGTCGGTCGCTCACGGTCCCAGTTCGAGCACACCGGCGCTGGCCGCCTCCCACGTGCAGGCACCGGTGCCCTGCCACTCGAGCCACTGCGGGTCGGCGATCGAAACCTTGCGCACACTGAGGTTGAACTGCAGCCGCTTGTGCTGCGCCGGGTCGATCCCGAGCGAGGCCATGGGGATGCGCCATTCGCAGGCCCACCGGCCAGGCGTGGCGGCGGACGCCTTGTACTCGACGCCCTCCGCGGCACGCTTGACCAATGCCGCCGGCGCGCCGGCCTCGTCGCTGCTCTCGAACTGACCGCAGGGATAGCCGCGCAGGACCAGGATCGGCGCGTCCTTGCCGGCGGCCGGGTTGCGGAACGCGAGTTCGACCGCGTCGTCCTGCCCCCAGGTTTTGCCCGGACTCGCGGTCTTGTCCGCGTCCAACGCGTTGTCGACCGCGATGAACAGCGCCGTGCCGTCGTGCGCCAGCCACGCCAGGCTGCGCGGTCCGAGCTTCTCGCCCTCGATTCCCTGTTCGATGACCATGGCCTTTGCGGGGTCCGCACCGGCCCACTCCTCCGGCTTGATGGTCGCGTCAATCTGCGCCGGTGCGGCGGTGCGCGGCACCGTGAACACGACCGGCTGGCCCTTGCGCGCGACCGCGACCTTGGGCGGCGGTGTCTCGATCATGGGCCGCACCGTGTGCGTGACCGGCCAGGACGCGCGCCGCGCGTCCTGGTACACACCGATCTTGTCGATCGGAATGCGCTGGAACCCGAGAGCCCAGGCGGGCGAATCGTCGCGAAGCTGGAAGTTCTGATGCTCGTAGTCCACGAACTTCGGGTCCTGGTCGAGCAGGTTGTTCTGGATCGTCTGGAACGGCTTGGCCTTGCCATCGATGTTGTCCCATTTGCCGCCCCAGCAGACATTGCGGGCAATGATATTGCCCTGGGGTTCGGCCGGATTGCCGTCGAACAGGTGAAGCAACTGCGGGTAACGCTCGCTGTACGGCGGCTTGTTGTAGGCAATGCCCAGGTGCGTCTGCTTCTCCTGCGCCTCCTTGACCCAGGTTTCGGCGTGGTACTTGGCCCAGCCGAGCGCGCGCGCGTCAATGTGCAGTGCCGGCTTGCAGTCGACAAAGGTGTTGTTCACCACCGTATTGTCGCGGCCGCCGCCGATGAACGCGGCCATCGTGACCTTGTAGAACAGGTTGCCGTACAGGTCGGCGGAGGAGAACATGTCGTCGAGGTAGATGCCGACGCAGCCGCGCCCCTCGAACCCGTTGATGTGGTGCAGGTAGTTGTAGCGCAGCAGGTTACCGCGCATAGTCCAGTTACGCCCCGCGTAGATGGCGCCGGCGTCGTTCGACTCGAAGCAGACGCTGTGGATCTCGTTGTACTCGATGACCTGGTCATTGCCGCCGAACCCGATTGCCGTGTGCGGCGAGTCGTGGAGCAGGTTGTGCGCCGCCCGGTTGCCCACGCCCGTCAGCATAATCCCGGTCTGATACATGCGGTTCCAGCGACTCCAGTGGTGGATATGGTTGTTCTCCGCGCTGTGCCCGGCGGGGTCGAGCTTCACGCGGTCGCCACCGTCCAGGTTGATGCCGCCCTGGCCGGTGGCGTAGATGTCGCAGCCGTAGACCTCGACGTTCTTGCCGCCGTTCACCTGTACCGCCCAGTTGCCGACGTTGCGGATCACGCAGCCGGTGATGCGGTTCCGCGAGCTGTTCTTCATGGTCACCGCGGTGCCGCGCGCGCCCTCGAGGACGAACCCGCGGAACTCAACGTCGGTAACGCCGTCCATGGCGACGACGTTGGCCAGGAGCGTGACCATGGCCTCGCTCTTGTCGATCGGCGCCGGCGGCCAGAGGTACAGGACGCCCGTCTCACGGTCCAGGTACCACTCGCCGGGTTGGTCAATCTCGCACAGCAGGTTGAAGCCGTAGAACCACTGGTTCTTGCGGTAGCCGTAGCCGTGGTACGGCGACTCGAGCGTAATCAGCTTCTTCGCCACATCGATCGACGCCACCTTCTCGCGCATCTCGGCCCAGTCCCAGAACCAGTACCCGAGCACCCACGGGTCTTTCTCCTTCGCCCAGCGCGACGGCAGGTCGCCGTCGTAGGTGAAGATACCTTCCTTGCAGCCCTTGGTGCCGCGCACGTCGAGCGGCGTCATGCCCTCGACGGACGCGATCCGGATGAACCCGTCGTTCGGGCAGCGCGACAGCGTCGTCGGCTGATCGTTGAAGAACAGTTCCAGCCCCGGACTGCCGCCCTGGCCGAACCCGCCACCCATCTTGCCGTAGTCGGTGACACCCAGGCCATTCAGGTCCGCCTGCACCACTTGGCTGCGGGCGCACTCGGGCAACCGCTCGAGCACCGTCGCGTCCGTCACCGGCTGCCAACCCGTGACCATGCGCCCGGCGAGCAGCCGCACTTCCTCGCCCGGTTCGGCGCGGTACACGACCGGCGCCGTCTCGGTCCCGGAGTCCTCGGCCTTGAGTTCCAGCGCCTTGTCCAGCGTGTACCGGCCCCGGCGCAGTTCGACGACCACGCCGCCGGGCGGCAGCGCGCCGGCCTGCTTCAGCTTCCGGACCGCGTCCCGGGCGCGCTCCAGCGTCGCGAATGGCCCGTCAGACTTGCCCCAGTTCGGCCGGCTGCGCGTGCCCGACCAGGCGTCGTTCCCATCCGTGGCGACGTACAGCCGCGCCCCCGGTTCTGCCGCCGTCACCGCGGCCGCAGGCCCGCCCGCAGCCAGCATGGCCGCCAACACCAATCCGGAAAGACCGATCACGGTGCGATTCATGACGTCCTCCTGTTGCCTCTCAGGCCGCAATTTCGGCCGTTCCCGGTCATGCAGACGCTCTCTCCCGCATGTCACGCTTGCCCAGCCCCGGCTCCCCCCAATGATACCCGGCCAATCCGCACAGTCAAGATTCTCCGGGGACGATGACTGGGGGAGAAATGAACGCCGAAGTTCCGGAAAAAGAACCGACCTGTGCGGGTAAATCCTGAGAGAGAAAAGCCCCCGCCATGGACGCCAGGATGCGCCTGTTCGTAGTGGGCTCGCAGTGCGCGGAACGAAGTGGAGCGCCAAGAGCCCATCCGGTGTGTTGTGGCGACGCGGCGTGGGCACCTGTTCGACTATGCCTTCATCCGCAACGCGCGCGTGACCTGCGTCCGGGACCGGGCGCGATACTTCCGCGAACGCGTCTGGTTCCCAGGCCAGACGATCCGGGAACGACGCGACGGCTCGCTTGAGGCACGCTACCCGTCGGTCCCGAGCCCGCTGTTCGAGCAATGGGTAATGTCGTTCATGGGCGCCGTCACCGTCCTCTCGCCCGCCGCGCTTCGTCGCCAAATCCACCGGTCCGCCGCGTTGCTGACGGCAAACCACCGCACCGGGCGAGTGTGAACAGCAGTCTCACCGCTGACGTCACCGTAGGGAAAGAGAGGGGAAATCTGCGCTGACATTGCCTACCCGGACACGTTCTGTCCGGGGCTCGGATGTATTGTCGTTAGTATAGGGTGCTGATACATGGTCACCGCCAAGCTGTCATGCCACGCAGCTAATGTCACAGTTTTGGGTCGGTAATTGGTTGACACTCGGGGTACGGACGACGCAGCCCCTCTTCTTGCTACGTGCAGCGATGAAGGTCGAGAATCAGGGTGATGAAGCGCTTCGGCACTGGCTCGACACCGAGGTCACTGGCCCCTTCGAGAAGACCCTGAGACGCACTATCGACTACTACCTGGACGATCAGCCAGCTGTTGAAGGGCACCTATGAGGAGCGCATTTTCCATGCGGTGATGCAACGGGACCAGTGGTTCCAAGTCCTGATAGGCTCGAAGAGGAAGGAACAGGGCCAACGGGACGACGACGAGGCCACTAGGAAGGCCGAGGACGTGGATGATCCCCCCGTGGATGTCCTGGATGAGCCTGGCGGTCTTACACAAGAAGAGAAAGACTCGGTGATGATTAACCTGAAACCGACGTATGTTCAGCCTTTGCCTACTCGATTCCTGCTGGTCATTACCGCAGACGCCCGCTGCGACCTTAGCCGTACGACCCGAGCCAGCCGGTACGCAGCGGCGCGGCGGTCTTGCGCACCGTGATCGTCACTTCATACCGGCTTCGGTGCGTCCGCTGCGGAGGCGGACGTCATCGAGGTACGTGACCGCGGGGCCGTTGGCGTCGCTGATGAAGCCCACCCACGTGAGTTGGCGGAAGCTGTCCGACTCCATCGGCAAGCCGTCGAACACCACCGGTTGGCCTCTCTCGATAGTGACGTCAGACGCCACTTGCGCTCAGCCTTTCCGCCTACTTCGGCCAGCATCCCGATATGGAGCCACTTGCCTTCCGGCACGTCGAGCAGGTCCTTGCCTGCCGCCTGCAGTTTGCCGCCCGCGGTCAGGGTGACGTGCGGACCGGTCAGCATGGCGGATCGCCAGTCCCGCCATGCCGCGACCAGGATGGCGCCCTTCTCGACGCGGGCGGAAAAGGACAGTTCGACAAAGCCGCGAGCCACGCGTGGGCTGTACACCAGGTGCGGCTGCCAACTTGCCGCGAGTCCCGCGGCATCGGTGAACTTCAGACTCCGCTTGCCCGTGGCGGCAACTTCATCCGTCACCCGAATTGCCGCGCCGCCACCTTCGCCGTTCGGCTGCGCGCGTGCACAGGGGACATGCTTTTCGACGTGGGGAACGGGTCCGCGTTCAGGCTTCGGTATCGAGCCTCTGGCAGACCTCGCGCAGGAGGGATGGCGTCAGGTGCAGCGCCGAGCGCTCGGGGATCGACTGCAGGAGAGCGCGGACTTCGTGCTTCCGGCGCAGTCCCCGGCGTGACGCGGCCGGGCGCGCGACTCAGGGCGGGGCGTACCCGATCACGACCAGGTCCGGGATGCGGCGGTAGTGCGCCCCGTTCCGGGTCACCACGGGGACATCGTACACCAGACCGGTGGCGGCGACCCAGATGTCATTGGCGCCGATCAGCACGCCGTTGTCCTGCAGGAACCGGAACAGCCGACCGTATTCCCAGTCGACATCAGGAGTCGCCGGCAGGATTCTGAATGGCGCTACGAAACCTTCCCAGGCCGAGCGATCCGACAACGACTTGCCACAGGCCATCTCGCCGGCAATCGTGTCCGTGATGAACAGTCCGTAGTCGGCATACTGCGTGAGCAGGTCCACTGCGGGGCCCTTGCGGCCGCGACGCCTGGCGCGCTCCAGATCGATCAGGAATGTGGTCTCCAGGATCAGTGACTTTTCCATTTATCCCTCGGGGCCGCGTCGGCTGCCTTGGCACGTTCGATACGGTCAAGCTCCGCGTCCGTGAAGAACGGTGGACGGTCGCCCCAGAGGTTGAGCAGTTCGCGGGCGGTCACGGTCTGTTCCGGCCAAGTGGCGCGCAGGACCACGTGACTGAACGACTCGGTCGGCGAACGGCGCGCCCGCCGCAGCCGTTCGTACGCAGGCAGGTTCAATGAAATGGTCTTGGTTGCCATGCATGCAATATGCATGGCCTGTGCGGAAAGGTCAAGATAGGGATCTGGGGACGGGTGTCGTGGGTCGAGGGGGGGAGGCGGGATAGGTGTCAGGTGTCAGGTGTCAGGTGTCAGGTGTCAGGTGTCAAGTAACGTCGCCAACGGCGGTGACTTGCGCATGTGCCGCAAGATGGTGTCCCGCAAAGTGGCAGCATGGCTCCAGCCTTGCTGCCTCGCCCCCGATTCGCGCCAGGGTTCTCACCCGGCGCGAGAGACTGCAAGGCTGGAGCCTTGCACGACTTCCTCAGCGCGTCGATCCACAGCACCGACAGACAGACGCCGGCGTCTGATCGGCATGGGGTGGCGGCCTGGCCCTCTCTCCCTTGCATGGTGTCGTGCCGGACCCCGCGCGGGCCAGGGACTGCCCGCGCCACGGCGTCACGCCTCACGGTGTCCCCTGTGTCCGCCCTGAAACCTGACACCCGAAACCTGAAACCGCCCTCGTCAGGTCTCTCCCCCCCGCCCCCGACACTCGTCCCCTCCCCGTCACTTCATCTGCGGCAGGATGATACCGCGCAGGATGATGTTCTGGCAGAACAGGAAGACGAGCAGGACGGGGATGGAGGTCAGGACGTAGGCGGCCATGATGACGAACGGCTGCGAGCCGAAGGTCTGGCTGAACTGGTAGGTCCAGACCGAGATGGTCCACATGCGCTGGTCCTGGCAGACGATCAGGGCCCATTCCCAGCCGGCGTAGGCAGCGATGAACGCACTCAGCATGCTGACCGCCAGGATCGGTTTCACCAGCGGCATCGAAATCATGAAAAACACCTGCACTTCCGAGGCGCCGTCGATGGTGGCGGCCTCGAACAGTTCCTGCGGCAGCGAGTCGAAGAAGCCCTTGAGCAGGAAGATGGTCATGCCGTTGGCGGCGCCGGGCAGGACGAGCGCGGCGAATGTGTTCAGCAGGCTCAAGTCGCGCAGGAGCAGGAACCCCGGGATGGCAGACACGGCCGCCGGGAACGCCATGGTGGTGAGGCAGAACACGATGATCTTCTCCGTCTGGCGGAGCCGGAAGCGGCTGAGCGCGTAGGCGCACAGCGGGTTGACGGTCAGGGTGATCAGGATCGCCAGGATGACCAGGATCAGGGTGTTGCGCACCGCCGTGCCGCGCCGGAACAGGTGCTCGATGACAGCGCGGTAGTTGTTGAACGCGTCGGAGGTGGTGATCTTCCACTCGTAATCCGCAAACGTGACGAGAATGGCTTGCCGGTACGGGACCTGGAGCTGGCGCATGTCGGTCAGGTTCAGCCCGTACGCCTTGTTCACGCCGTCCAGCGTACCGTGGCGGTTCAGGGCGAGTTTCTGGAACGCCTGGTCGGGCAGCGTGTCGCGGATCGTCCACTCCGTCACCGGGACATGCG
This sequence comes from Lentisphaerae bacterium RIFOXYA12_64_32, assembly GCA_001803235.1. GTDB lineage: Bacteria > Verrucomicrobiota > Lentisphaeria > Oligosphaerales > YB12-FULL-65-16 > YB12-FULL-65-16. The sequence continues at coordinate 8,289 of MHBL01000350.1, read as the reverse complement.
TGCGGACGAAATCGAACCAGACGCCGCTGCGTTTCTCGTCCGGCACGGTCGGAGTGAGCGGCAGGTCTTCCCAGGTCGTGACCGCGCGCTCGAAGACGCGGCCCGCATATTCGGGCGTGCGGAACCGGTCGATCTGGAACTTGCGGAACGCGTCCTGCCGCTCGCGCGTCACTTGAATTTCAATATGGCGCAGCGCGAAGCTGTTCATGAGGTAGGCGTGCCAGACTTCGAGGAGCGGCGCGGGTGCGTCAGGCGCGACCGGGAAAGGAAGTTGGCTCGGGTCGCCGAGCGCCTTGCCCTGGTCGCCCAGCGCGCGCACATAGTGCTCCCAGGTGAAACGCAGGCAGGACGGGCGCAACAGGTTGGCCGGGGCGCCCTTGAAGCAGGGGGAGAAGCGGTTTTCGCGGTACGCCTGGCGGAACGCGAGCAGGTCCTGGTAGCGCGCATCGTCGAGGGGCACGAACGTCGGCAGGTCGAACGGTTCGCCGCTCCACTCCGAGGCGTCGATCTTCATAAAGTCGTCGATGGACAGTTCCCAGGCGGCGTTGAACTTGTCGAGGGTCTGGTACCGGTCCTTGAGGAACAGTCCCACGTAGAGGGTGTTGTAGGACAGCGTCGTCTCGCGCAGGTCCCAGTTGGCCATGAACTCATGGTAGTCCTTGGCCGCGGCATCCAGGCACGCCCGTCGCGCCGGGTCCTTCAGTTCGGCAAACTGCGTCTCGGCCCATCCGTCGGTCTGGGCGCGTTCGTCGCCGATGGCGGCCCAGATCTGCCAGTCCTCCGGGCAGTCGGGGAAGAAGCTCTTCATCTGCTGGACCGAGTTGCGCGGTTGCGGCGGGAAAATGTTGGCCAGCAGGCGCATGAAACGGTCGTCCTGCGACCAGAGGAAGCGTGGGATCAGGCTGCGGCGCTCGATGTCGAACGGGTTGCTGAACGAGCCGGTCAGCATGATCAGGAACGGGCAGACCATGGCCATGCTGCCGATGGTCAGCAGCAGATAGATGGCGGCCACGACCGCGCGGCCTTTCACCATCTTATGGTCTGTCGGTGCAATGATCGGCATCGTCAGTGTCCCACGCGTACGTCGCGTACACAGAGTCTTGGGGCTCTGCCCCAAACCCCGCCAAAGGAACATTGTCCCTTTGGAATCCCATTGGCCTTTGCCTGAGCGCTTGCCGGTGACCCGGCAAGCGCTCAGGCAAAGGCCCACGGGGTGTCCAGAGGGGACGCGTTCCCTCTGGTGGGGGGTCGGGGGCAAAGCCCCCGAGCTCTGCACGCCGCTACACTCCTTTGGCTTGGCGGAAGTCGACCCGCCGCAGGATGTTCAACTGCAGGTACGTAAAGCCCATCAGAATACTGCCCAGGATCCAGGCGTACGCCGACGCGAGGCTGAAGCGCAGGTTCACGTACGCCTCCTGCCAGATAGCCAGGCTCATGACCATCGTCTCCTTGCCCGGACCGCCGAACGTGAGCAGGAAAATGTGGCCCATGGACTGGAACGTGCCGATGAACGCGCCCACGAAATTGATCATGATCAACGGCAGGATGGTCGGCAGCGTGATGTGCCGGACCTTGCCGAAGATTCCGAGCCCGTCGACGCTGGCCGCCTCGTACAGGTCTTCGGGCACGGACTTGAGCGCCGCCAGGTAGATGAGGCTGCTGATGCCCGCCCCGGCCCACACGCCCGGGACGATGACGCAGGCCATGACCGTGGTCGGGTTGCCGAGCCAGTCGACGGGGGTGAACGGCGCGCCGACCAGGCCGTAAAGCCAGGCCATGAGGCGGTTGATCGAGCCGGACGCGTTGCCGGCGAACATGTCTTTCCACATCAACGTTACGACCAGGCCGCTGGTCATCTGCGGCAGGAAGAACAGGGTCCGGTAGAGAACCTTCATTCTCGGCACCTCGGCCAGGAGCAGGGCCAGGAAGATCGGCGTGAAGAAGGCCAGGATCAGGTTCCAGAGCACGAACCGGAAAGTGGTCAGGATGTAGTGGATGAAGTTCGGATCGGTTCCGATGGCGATGAAGTTGTTCAGGCCGACGAAAATCGTCTTGCCGGCGATGCGGTAGTCCTGGAACGCCATGACCAGGCCGCGGAGCAGCGGGTAGTAGCCCCAGAGTCCGATCGAGACCAGGGCCGGGACCATCATCAGCCACGGCAGCCACCCGGTGTAGACACCCGCCAGGCTCTGCTTCTTTTGCAGTTGGCCGCGCACGATCAGCACCACCCCGACCAGCATGAAGGCCATCAGACCACTGACGATCACTCGCGCTTTGGGCCGCAACGCCTCCATCTGTTCGGGCGGCCGCTCGTACATGATCCCGGTGTTGGCGTCGCGCTCGAGCCGCTCCAGCGACGTCTTGTAGTCGAAATCCTTGCCGCTCGGGCGCAGAACCAGGTCGACGACCTCGCGCGAGTAGTACTCGCGGAACTGCAGCCAGCGGCCGGTGAACGGCTCGACCACCTCGAGGAACTTGCCCGCGTCGATGTCGTCCCACAGCAACCGGTTCTCGGGCGGCATGTCGCGGATGTAATCCTCCAGTCCGAAGTGGCGCAGATCACGCGGATTGAGAAACTTCGCCTGACCGGCGGCAACTTTCTGGCGGACCGCCTCCTCTTTGCCCTCCGGGCTGACGATCAGGGTCAGCAGGTCCCAAACCGCGCGGCGGTAGGCGAGTCGCTCCTCGGGCGTCTTGCCGCCGCGGTCGAGCACGTCTTTACCGATCATGAAGAAGCAGTTCGAGTGTTGCAGAACCGGGCGCTGCTCCTCGGTCATGGCCGGGAACGGCAGGATCCCGACGTCGTCCGGGTCCACGCCGGAAGTGGCGAACTCGGTCATGTCTCCCGACCAGAGCGGGTACATGGCCAGGTCGCGGCCGAGCCGGCGGATGACGCGCATGATGTCTTCGCCCGCGCACAAGCGGATCGAGCCTTCGACCACGTCGTCGGGCTTGAAGCTGATCGTACGGCCGTCGACGGTCACGCTGCCCTGGGTGATGTTGGCCGGAGTGAGGGTGACCGGTTCGCCCGTCTGCGGGTCGAAAACCCACGGCTCCCAGCGCAGCCGGTGATAGAACCCGACAGCCGCCACGCACTCCGAACTTGCCACGTTGCAGCGCCACTTGGGGACAACACGGGACAAGTCTTCGCCGGTGTCTGGAGCGCGGAACTCGGTGTCCTGTTCGTTAAAGATGTAGACCCTGTTGGTAGTCGGGCTGGTGCGCAACTGAACGTTGATACTCGAGCCGGTGGTGGCCACCCACGGCGCAAAGGACCAACTGGCCGAGAGAAACTCGACCCCGTGCACCTTCGTCTCCGGGTTGTACAGCTTGCGGCTCCAGCGCATGAACTCGGCCCAGGTCCGCGGCGGATGCATCGGGTCCAGCCCAGCCTTGCGCAGCAACCGCTTGCTGTACAGCACGCCGACATACGTGCCCTCGCTCCAGGGCAGGGCGTAGGGCTTGCCGTCCACGGTACAGACCAGCCGGAAAATCGGCTTGATCCGCATCCATCCATCCCACTTGGCTTCGTCTTCGTCGATCTGACCGTTGAGGTTCGGCTTGCCGTCGGCGTCCAGCTTCGGCTGCCCGTCCTTGAGCACGCCGTCTTCGCCGATCCACTCGGTGAGCGGCACGGCCAGGTTCTGCGACACCGCCTGGCGGATGTCCATCTCGAAGATATCCGGGCCGTTGTTGCCGGCCATGGCCATACCGAGGGTCGCGGTCCAGGCGCCGCCGGGCATGCGCAGGCTGTCCCACTGTTTCAAGTGGATGCGCGGGTTGTCGGCGAAGAACTTGCGAATGGATTTCGGCTGCCGCCCCTGCGCGTTGTACCGCGAGGTGATGGTGATGTCGTACTCGGGCGGCGGCGCCGCGACGGCAACGACGGAGACCAGACAGGCGAGCAGGGCCGTGATGTGGACAGAGAAACGCAGAGCAGCCGAGCCACGCCCGGTCTGCAGGGAATCAGGACAACTTCGGTTCTTCTCGGGTAGCCCCATGCGACTCCGCGACGAGATTCTCTGCTGCGTCCGGCGGTCCGGCAACGCACCCGGTGCACGACGCCGACGGTCGGAGCGACTCAACCATTGCGGAAAATTCCGACTATACGACCGGCCGTGCATAAGTCAAGGGAAGGAGCGGCCGCCGTTGGGGCGCTGCCTGGCCGCCGCCGGCCGTCGACTGCAATCGCCTGCGACCGATTGCGGTCGACCGCAGTCGAGGTCGGCCATATCGCGGCCAGCGCCGGGTCAGGTGCCGCTTGACAACCCGCCTGAGCGGGGGCATTGTCCGGACCGCCGCGCGAATACGTCGGCAGGAACAACCGTCTACGTCACGAATGTTTCCGATCGTCACCGATGGAGTTGTTGGAGATGAAACACAGCTACGCGTTTCCCAAGGGCTTCATGTGGGGCTGCGCCACCGCCTCGTACCAGGTCGAAGGCGCTACGCGCGAGAACGGCCGCGGCGATTCGGTCTGGGACGTCTTCTGCCGCCAACCCGGCGGCAGTGCCGCATACCGAAGCCGTCAGGGGATCGTGCGTCGCCGCGCAGAACTGGACCTGAGCAAGTAGAGTATGGCGTGGCAGCAGCCGGCGGCCGCGCGGAAGCCTGGGGGCCTGCCGCCACCTCGGAGGAGTCCGTTCATGGCCGACCTCACACGCCGGGACCTGGTGCTGGCGCAACTGCGGGGCGAAGCGACGCCATGGGTCCCCTCAACCCTCGGATTCGAGGGCGATGTGGCAGAGCGCCTGGACGCCTTCCACGGCTCACCCGTGTGGCGCCAGCACGTGGCCAATGACATCGTACGCTTCTGCCCGTTTGACTCGGAAGGCCGCCAACCGATCGACGCCACCCACGTCCGAGACGCGTTTGGCACCGAATGGCGCATGGACCTCCGGCCGTCCCATCTCGAGAAGCCCGGCTTGGAACAGCCCTCGTTCGACGGTTACGCGTTTCCGAGCGTCGAACAGTTCCGCAACCCGGAGAACGAGAAGCGGACGCGCGAAGCGCTCGAGAACTGCGCCGACCGTTTCCGCGCCATCCGTTTCGGGTTCGGCCTGTTCGAGCGGACCTGGACCATTCGTGGCTTCGAGAACAGCCTCATGGACGCCGCCGCCGCCGTGGTCGATGCGTTCATGAAACACTCGTTGGGACGGTAGGAACAGGCCATGAGATCACACGTCCTCGTGTTGTGCCTGGTCATCGCGTCTGTGGGAGGGCTGTCGGGTATGAACGCAGGCGAAAATCAACGTCTCAAGCTGTTCCTGCCGGCGGACATCGACACCGTCGTGGGCGACACTCTGGAGATCTTCTACGAGAGCCTCACCAGTGCGGTCACACCACTGCGCTACAACATCGTGACGGTCGCTGACAAGGGTCGGAGCTACCACCTGAAGTGGGTCTACACCGCGCAGCCCGGCGACAAGGACTTTCCCCTGAGCATCCGGTACTACGACGACTTCGGCAATCTGGTCGGCCAAGCGGACACAACCGTCAGAGTCCAGGAGAAGGCCGTTTCGCCGCCCGCGAACGTCAACATCCTGTGCCTCGGTGCGAGTTGCACGGCCGGCGGCGAATGGGTTACGGAGGTGCAGCGGCGACTGTGCGGAACGGGCGGCAGCCCCGAGGGGCTCGGCCTGACCAACATAACGTTCATTGGCAGTTGCGGCCGCAAGCCCGCCCGGTTCGAGGCCTACGGCGGCTGGACATGGAACTCTTACCTCGCGAACGCCTCCGCGTCGCCGAACGCGTGGGTCTATGTCCTGTCGGGCATGAAGACCGACCCCGCCACGCAACACAGCGTTTGGGCGGATTCGAATCACAATCAGTGGCAACTGGAGACTCTCGACGCGGAGGGTGACCGCCTGAAGTTCAAGCCGTATCCGCCACCAGCCGGGAAGCCCACACCACTGCCGCCCGAAGGGGTCCTGACCTGGGTCAGCGGCGGTGCCGATTCGGACGCGATCCGCTATGCGGGCACGCAGCCGGAGAAGGGAAACCCATTCTGGAGTGTGTCCAGGAATGCCGTTTCCTTCGGCGAGTATCTGGCGCGGAACAAGATTGAGGGTGGCATCGACCTCTGCCTGATCGGACTTGGCGGCAACGACATCTTCTGTCAGAAGGACCGGGAGGTATCCGGCGCCGACTTCACTGCCATCCTTCGTTCGGCGAAGACGTTCCTCGACGCCCTTCACGCGGAATTCCCCCGCTGCAGGGTCGTTATCTCGTCGCTCCAACTCCCCGATGTCGACGGGTATGGCGAGAACTATGACTGCAAGACGCCCATCTCCAATGCCTTCGCCCTGAAGAACGCGATCATCGACATGGGCGCTGCCTACCAAGGGCTGGCAGCCAGCCCCGAGTACTCCAGCTATGTCGGCTATGTGAACCTGGCGTGCCAATATGACGGCCGGAACGGCGGCAGGTTCCAGGAACGGCCGGCCAGTCAGCGCAGTCCGGTGCGGGAACCGATCTGTATCAACGCGCTGCATCCTTCGAAAGACGGCTACATGATGATCGCCGACGCCTGGTACAGGAAGATCATCGCGAGCCTGAACCAGCAGTGACATTCCCTTGCCGCGATGTTACCGTGAGCGAACTTCAAATCAGGGGAGATAGAATGGACAACACCGCGAACCGTCAGAAAATGCTGTTCTGGGGCTGTTTCATCGCGCTGATCGCAACCGCTTTCGGATTCATCATCCGGGCCATGATCATCGGCGACTGGGCCAGGGAATTCAACCTGACGCCGACACAACAGGGGGAAATTTTCGGCGCCGGGCTGTGGCCGTTCGCCATCAGCATCGTGCTCTTCAGCCTGATCATCGACAAGATTGGTTACAAAGTGGCGATGATCTTCGGTTTCATCTGCCACGTCGTCTCGATCGTCCTGACGGTCACGGCCAAGAATTACAACCAGCTCTACCTCGGCATGTTCATCGTGGCCCTTGGCAACGGCACGGTGGAAGCCTACATCAACCCCATGGTGGCCACCATGTTCAGCAAGGACAAGACCAAGTGGCTCAACATCCTGCACGCCGGCTGGCCGGGCGGGCTCGTGCTGGGCGGCGTCCTGACCATCCTGCTGGGGACCACGTCCTGGAAGATGAAGGTGCTGCTTCTGGCGATCCCCACCGTCATCTATTTCGTCATGCTCATTGGCCAGCAATTCCCGGTCAACGAACGGGTTGCGGCGCGGGTCTCCTATCGCGACATGATCGGCGAGATCGGCGCCGCAGGGCTGTTCCTCGTATTCTGGATGATCTACTCGGAACTCAGCCGTGTCAGCGGCGCCAGCACCAGCCCGGTCGTGTTCGGCGCCTTCCTCGCCTCGGCGTTCGCGCTGGCGGTGGGGATCACGCTGGAGGCGGGCGGACGCCCGCTCTATGTCCTCATGCTGCTGATCATGATTATCCTGGCCACGACCGAACTCGGGGTGGACAGTTGGGTCACGGAACTCATGAAGCCGGCCATGGGTGCCCACGCCCCGTGGCTGCTGGTGTACACATCAGGCATCATGATGGTCCTGCGCTTCTGTGCCGGGCCCATCATCCACAAACTCTCGCCACTGGGGACGTTGGCCGTTTGCGCGGCCCTGGCCACCGGCGGCCTGTTGGCGCTGTCGGCCGCACCGACGGCGGGCATGATCGTGCTCGCGGCCACACTCTACGGCGTGGGCAAGACGTTCTTCTGGCCGACCACCCTGGGAGTGGTCGCCGAACAGTTCCCGCGCGGCGGCGCGCTGACCCTGAACGCCATGGGGGGAATGGGGATGCTGGGGGTGGGAGTCGTAGGCACCATGCTGATGGGGAATGTTCAGGACCGCGCCATTGACGTGACGCTGCAGCAGCGCAGCGCCTCTGTGCACGAGCAGGTCATGGTCGAGAAAAGCGGCCTGCTGGGGAAATACCAGGCCATTGACGAGGCCAAACTGCAACTGGCCGACGACCCAACCAAGGTGATGGTCAAGGAGGCCCAGGACGGATCGAAGAAAGCCGCCCTCAAGTACGTGGCCATCCTGCCCGCGATCATGTTCCTTTGCTACGTCGGACTGATCCTCTACTTCCGCTCAAAGGGCGGCTACCGCCCGGTCGATATCACGGCCACGGACGCGTGACATCCTGTCCCCTTCGCGCCCCAGTGACGGCTGCCAAACCTGACCCCGGCTCGGTCCGTCAGGTCACGGCTCGGTGTCGGTGCGGAGCGTGCCCCCGTCCCTGCTGACGCAGATCCAATGACCCTTCCGGAGCCCGCGAGGACGCGGGCGCTCCAAAGTCAGCCCCCCCG
>MHBL01000349.1 GCA_001803235.1 Lentisphaerae bacterium RIFOXYA12_64_32 | reverse complement strand
GGCCTATCGGCTGTGTGCCGCTGCCGAGGCCAGGGCGTTGGGACACGGAGGGGTCACGTGCGTGGCCAATGCCTGCGGGCTGTCCCGCACTACGGTTCACGCGGGGATGGTGGAACTGGGGACGGCGCGGTCGCCGGGACCGGTTGCCGACGTCCGGCGGATCCGCAAGACGGGCGCTGGGCGCAAGCCACTGTCCGAGAAGGACCCCGTGTTGCTTGCCGATCTTGACCGACTGGTTGCTCCGGTCACGCGGGGCGATCCCATGTCGCCACTGCGGTGGACGTGCAAGAGCACGACCAAGCTTGCCGGAGAACTCCGGCGCACCGGGCACCGGGTGTCGCAGCGCAGCGTCTGGAGCCTGCTGTCCCAACTTGGGTACAGCATGCAGTCCAATCGCAAGACCAGGGAAGGCAGCGACCACCCGGACCGAGATGGTCAGTTCGGGTACATCGCCGGGAAGGTCCAGGAATTCCTTGCCGCCAGTCAACCGGTGATCTCGGTGGACACGAAGAAGAAGGAACTCGTGGGAGACTTCAAGAACGGCGGCAGTGAGTGGGAGAAGAAGGGCGAACCTGTAGAGGTCAACGTTCACGACTTCCCGGACAAGCAGATGGGCAAAGCCATCCCTTACGGCGTGTATGACGTGGGGCGGAACCAGGGCTGGGTGAGCGTGGGCATTACGCACGACACGGCGGAGTTCGCAGTCGAGACCATCCGCCGATGGTGGAAGACGATGGGCAGACCCGTGTACCCAAAGGCAACCGACCTGCTCATCACAGCCGATGGCGGGGGCAGCAACGGCTCGCGCGTACGGTTGTGGAAAGTCCAGTTGCAGAGGCTGGCCACTGAACTGGGGTTGACCGTTCATGTCTGCCATTTTCCCCCTGGCACCAGCAAGTGGAACAAGATCGAACACCGCATGTTCTGCCACATAACCGCCAACTGGCGGGGCCGACCGCTGACCAGCAGGAAGGCGGTCGTGGAATTGATCAGCAACACGCGCACAGAGAAGGGGCTGGCGATCAGCGCCGCGCTGGACGAGAACCTCTACGAGCCGGGCACGAAAATCCCGGACGAGGTCATGGCAAACCTGTCTGTGGAATCCTGCGAGTTTCATGGCGAATGGAACTACAAAATCAGGCCATCAACGGCTCGATAACTGTCAAGGTAATTATTGCTAGCAGCCTGAGGGGGAGATCCGGGCAAAATTGCCCGGATCTGAATCGGTTCAGACGGAAGAGGTTAGGGCTCGTGCCATCGCCGCCAGCATCATGGGTG
>MHBL01000348.1 GCA_001803235.1 Lentisphaerae bacterium RIFOXYA12_64_32 | reverse complement strand
CCAAATGAACCCGTTCACCTGCCACACGAGGTGGCAGGGGTCTGTGCTCCACCCTTTGCTCCCATGTTACTGACGGGCCATTCCCCGCCGCCGCCCGGCTCGTCCGGGCGGGGCGACCGGCGTCCGGCAAAGGTTGGCACGGGCCTCTCGACCCGGCGGAAGATTGGGTTCCAGGGGCAGGAAATGCTACGGCTCGAGCGGGGACGGCGGCCGCAGATCGCCGGGCAGCGGGTCGCCCTGGGCGTCCATGAGCGCGAGCATGCGGCGGTGCAGGTCGCACGCCACCTCGTCGACCTGCGCTTTCGTGTAGGGCGGCAGCAGGTCGGGAGCGGCCCAGGCATCTTTGCCCCAGAGCTTGGCGTTGGGTTGGGCGGCCGCGGTGCGGCGGTGCACGCGCCACGGCGCCAGCAGGTCGACAAGTTCACACGGATCACGCTGCAGGTCGAAGAGTTGGAAGCGCCGGACCTGCGGGTACCAAGTGAGCTTCCACTGTTCCGTCCGCACCGCGCGCTGGGTGTGACGCAGGGGCTGGCCCGGCTCCTCGGGGCTGTAGAATTCGCACAGGATGGCGTCGCGGACGCGCTCCTTCTCGCCGCGCAGCAGCGGCACGAGGCTGAATCCGTCCCGGGCCGTCGCCGGCGTCGGGATCCCGGCCAGGTCGCAGAGGGTGGGGAACAAGTCGACGTGGTGTGTCATGGCCGCGGTCCGGCCGCCGGCCGGGACGCCCGGCCCCCAGAGAATGAGCGGTGAGGCGATGCTGTGGTCGTACATGCTCTCTTTGCCGAGCAGACCGTGGCTGCCGATGGCCAGGCCCTGGTCGCCGGTGAACGCGATGATCGTGTTGTCGAGCCGGCCCAGGGTCCGGAGCCGGCCGAGCAGACGGCCGAGGTGCCAGTCCATGTGGCTGATGATGCCGTAGTAGCGCGCACGGTAGCGGCGCATGGCGTCCTGGGCACGCGGCCAGTTCTCGAGCTGCTCGTCGCGAATGACCATGTCGCCGTTGTCGAACGGGTGTTCCGGCATGTAGTTGGGGAGCAGCGGCAGGTGCGCGGGATCGTACATGCTGGCGAACGGTTCAGGACTGATGTGCGGGTCGTGCGGCGCGGTGTAGGCGAGGTAACAGAACCAGGGCCGATCGGACGGCGCCGCCTCCAGGGCGCGTATCGCCGCGTCGGTGAACAGGTCCGTGCTGTGGCCCTCGACATCCGGGTCGCGGAAGCGCATCATGTGGCCGCGCTCGCGGTACGAGTTCAGGTTGTCGGCCGGGAACACGCAGCGCACGTTGTCGTAGCCTTTGTCGCGCGGGTGCCCGTCGTTGTGCCACTTGCCGACGTGCAGCGTGTGGTAACCGGCGTCGCGGAACGGGCGCGGCAACAGCGTCAACTCGGGGTTGATCGGCATCCCGAACCAGGGCACGCGGTTGGTGAACGAGTTGCAGCCGGTCAGGATTTCAGCGCGCGCCGGAGTGCAGATTGGGGTGGTGCAGAAGTGCCGGTAGGCGGCAAACCCGCCGTTGGCCAGGCGGTCAAGGGTCGGGGTGCTGATCAGCGGATTGCCGAGCGCACCGATGGTGTCAAAGCGCTGGTCATCAGAGAGAATGAACAGGACGTTCGGACGTTGCGTGGTGCTCACGAGAGGGCCTCCGCACTGGGTTCTGACGAAACGGCGCCTCGCGCTCGGTGAAGGAAGTGGCGGCGCTGCTCGGGTACCCGGACGCGTTCACGTTCTCCCGGCAGTTCCGTCGCTTTGCCGGGCAGCCGCCGAGCCGCTTGCGGCCCAAGCCGTCCGCGCGGCGGCGACCGGCCCGGCCAAGGTAGTACGACCCGATCCCATGGTGCAACGACGAACTGAGGCAGCAGGGCCAAGGGTGGCAACCGACACGCACGTTGGGGAGTCTTCCAGCGGCCTCATCAGGGTGGGGTTCCGGTCGGGGTCGAGTACCAGTAGCCGGTCACGTTCATCATGTCCGACCGCGACATCCAACTGGCGTGGGTATCCAGGAAGGCCGAAACGGTTCCGTACCGATGCCGGTACAGGCCCACCCGCGCCCAGAGGTCGAATCCAGCGCTGACACTGGAGGCATAGGTGCCGTAGGCGTATTGACAGATGGGGGCCAGATTGGCGGTCGAGCCGTCTCCATTCTCCGTGAAGTCGATAATACGATCGAACGGCCGCTTGAACTGCGCTCGCTTGTAATACCTGACCGGCGGCGTGGGCGTGGTGCCCGGATAGTGGACGTAGTAGCTCGAGATGTAGCTGAGCTTGTAGCCCGTGGTAAATGGCCAGGGGTCAGGGTCGGACGAACAGGTGAAGACTTCCGGTGGCGCACCGTAGGGCAGGAGCAGGATCGGGAAGCCGTAGGACGTGGGCTCAGAATAGGCCAGAGGCTCCGTATCATCGTACTCGTCGGTGTACAGCCCGGCGGCTGTCCCAATTTGCTTCAGATTGCCGATACACGTGGCCCTGCTCCCCTTCTCCTTGGCGGTCTGCAGCGCCGGCAACAGCAGCGAGGCAAGAATCGCAATGATGGCAATGACGACCAGTAGCTCGATGAGAGTAAAGTGACGATAACGGGACCGCATGGTGACACCTCTTGCTCAGGGTTCAACCAACCCGTACCTATTTGGAAAGTACGCCCCGAACGTGGACAATGCAAGGTACCCCAGGCGAACCGGCGTAATGCGTCAGCGCCCCGCCGGCAGCGGACCGCCCGATCATACCCAGGCGAAACTGGCAACGACGCATCCAGAGCCCGCGAGGACGCGGACGCTCCAAGATGGTACCCCACGACTTCAAACTCGCGTTTTCTGGCAGACTTTGCGACGATCGCAACGACGCATTTCGAGTGTCGGGGGCGGACTTCAGCAATCAGCAATCGGCGTCGGTCTTGGTTCCGGCTACGCCGGGTTAGGAGTGGCGGGTGCATGTCTGTCCGAGCCGCGCGTGTCAGCAAGCGGCCTCCCAGAGACCGCTCCCTCACCGTCGCGACTCAGCCGGTCTCGCCGGTCCTCGAATAGCGGCGGCGGTCCGAGGCCGCAACGCGCCAACGGCAGGGCCAGTTGCCCACGCCCCCTGATGCCTTGCACCGCACGGAGGGTGCAGAATCACTTCGTCGCGCCCGGTCCCGTAGCTTTGGGGTAGACGATCTTCGCCGCCTTCTGCAGTTGCGCGATGTACCCGTCGAGCGCGGCGCGCCGCTTCGTTTCCGTCAAGTACGCGGCAATCTCGTCACGCGCTTCAGGCAGCGTCCTGTCCTTGGCCTGGGTGTGCTCAAGCACTTGGATGAGGTGGAAGCCGAACGTCGTCTCCACGACCGGCCCGATTTCGTTCAGTTCCTGCGAAAACGCCGCCGCCTCGAACTCCTTGGCCATCGCACCGCGCCCGAACGTCCCCAGGTCGCCACCCTCCTTGCCACTGGGACATTCGGATTTCTCCTTGGCCAAGGCCGCAAAATCCATGCCCTCGGCCAACTGCTGGCGCGCGGCCGCCGCGGCCGCCTTCTTCTCCTGCTTCGCTTTCGCGTCGGCGTTGGGGTCACACTTGAACAGGATGTGCCGGGCGTGGACCTGCTCCGGCTCGTGGAACCGGTCTCGATGTTCACTGTAGAACGTCTCGATTTCTGCATCCGTCACATCGGTCTTCCCTGCCATCTGCGTCTCCAACAGCTTGGCGATGCGCAGGTTGAACGCCAACTGCTGACGCAGTCCGTCCACACTCACACCGACCGTCTGCAAGAGCTCCTCGAATGTGCCGCCCGGCGGGACCTTGGCGTGAAGTCTTTCGACGGCCAGATCAATCTGCTCCGGCGCAATCTCGATGTGCTGGCGCTCGACCTCCTTCACCAGCAGCACGCGGCCGATAAGCGTCTGCAACGCCTTGTCGCGCAGCATCGGCAACACTTTGGCCACCTGCTGTTGTGGAATATCGTCAAGCTGTCGGGCGGAAAGCATCTGCCGAACTTGCGCGTCGACCTGACCCTGCACGAGCTTGACACCCTCCACGTCCGCAACGACACGGTTGGGGTCGGTGGCAGGCGCCACAGCACCCGGCTTTGGCATCGGCGGAACCCTTGTGGACTTCACGTCCGTCGGTTCGACCTTCGCCTCTCCGGCCGTGACGCCAGCCGGCGCGAAAACCGCACACCAGACCGCCACGGCCGCGCCGACCGCCAGATACTTCAATCCCAGTCTGTCCTTCATGTCACCGCTTCCCTTCCAATCGCTCCTCGCCATCCTCGTCGCAATCGCGTCTCGATGCCCTGCAACATGGCGGACACGGGATCGAGAATCGATGGCGATCACGACAGCAACAGCACGGCAGCGACGCTTACGGGAGGTCACCCGTCCACATTCACCGCAATATGCGCCGGAAGCCAGCGCAACGCAAGAGCCCCCCCGCCAGAAGGTAATGCGTCAGAAGCTGTGAAAAAATCGCCAGTGGCCTGAACGTGGCCTTGTG
>MHBL01000347.1 GCA_001803235.1 Lentisphaerae bacterium RIFOXYA12_64_32 | reverse complement strand
TCGCTCCGACAACCGCGGGAGCGAGCCGCTCCCGCCACTCTAGCCAGCCCCCCCCCCAACCGTGCACCCGCGACTGACGCAGCACCCTTAACGGCAGGGATCGAATTGACATCCCCGCCAGCAGGTAGCATAGTCTGCGCGCACCGGGGCGCCGGATTCGCGTGTGGGTCCGGCGCGCTCTGTGCGTGGGCATCCATGGAAAACCAAGTCATCATCATCGGAGCGGGTTCCACCGGCCTGAGCCTGGCGTGGCGGCTGGCCAGCCACGGCATACAGGTCCAGGTGCTCGAGGCCAACCCCACGGTCGGCGGGCTGGCCTCGACGCTGCGGGACGGCGGTTGTGGCATGGACATGGGGCCGCACACGTTCTTCTCCGATGACCGGGACATTCTCGATACCGTTCTGCGCCTGTTCGACAGCCCGCTGACGGCCAGGCCCAGGTCGGCCAAGTTTTACTATGAGGGAAAGCTTCTCGACTATCCGTTGACCGCCTACAGCGCCCTGTTCCAGATGGGCTTAGGGTCCGGCCTGCTGGCCGGACTGAGCTTCGTGAAAAGCAGAGTCCTGCCCCGCCGTCGCGCCGCGGCGGCAACCCCCGAGGAGGAGAGTGTCGAAGACTGGGCGATCGACCACTTTGGCGAACACATCTACCGGTCCTTCTTCAAGCCGTACACCGAGCAGTTCTGGAAGATACCCTGCACCGAACTGTCTTCCCGCACGATCCCGTCGCACACCCAGATGAGTTTCATCAACACCTGCCGGCTGCTGATACGCCGGCGACTGGCAAAACTCGATGCTTCGCTCATTGAGCGTGAGATGCTGCCCACCTACTACCCGGATTCCGGGTTCCAGGAGATCGTCGACGGGATCGCCCGGGAAGCGGGCAAGGCCGGGGCAGCGATCCGTACGGGTTGCCGGGCCGTGCGGATCAGCGAGTCCGCCGAAGGACGGATGTGTGTCCAGTGGGAGACGGGCAGCGGGACCGTCGAGACGGTCACGGGCACACACGTGGTCGCCACGATCCCGCTCGCCGACCTGACGCGCATGCTGGATCCTGCCCCGCCCGCCGACGTCCTGACGTCCGCCGGGCACCTCGACTACCGGGCCCTCACGGTCCTCGGCATGGTCACGGAGAGACAGAACATTCTGGGTTGCAGCTATATGTACGTACTCAACCGTCCGTACAACCGGATCTCGGAGATGAACGAATTCGGCCCCGCCACCAGCCCGCCCGGGGAAAACGTCCTCATGGTTGAGATCCCGACGCTGCGTGACAGTCCGGCATGGACGGCGTCGAAGGAGAAGCTGTTCGACATGTGCATCGGCAGCCTGGCCGCGGACGGGTTCCTCGCGCCAGGCGATGTGAAGCGGCTGCTTCTGGCACGCATGCCGTACGCCTATCCCATTTACCGCAAGGACTACGCGCGGCACCTGCGCGGCGTGCTGGACTACATCGAATCCCGGCCGCGCCTGTTCACGCTGGGCCGCACGGGAGAGTTCATGTACATGGACATCGACCGGTGCATGCGCCGGGCGTTCGACTTCGCGGACCGCAACCTGGCGCGGTTCGCCGAGGCATCCAAAGCCGGAGGGTTGAGGGATGAAAGCTGAAAGCTGAGGGCCAGAGCCCGGAGTTGCCGGCGATGTCTCAGCCTTCGGACGCGGGTCCGTTCGGGCAGGGGCAGACAAAGATGGAGAGACAAAGATCGCAGGACGCTCGCCACCCCCAGTCTTTGTCTCTCAGTCTTCGTCTCCGGTCTTTGTCTCCGGCCTTTGTCTTTCGTGGAAGCCCCGAGGAGGTCACAGAATGAACCCGTGCCTGGCCTGCAGCGGCCTTGTTACCCCCTTCATGTCCTTCGGGCGCATGCCGATCGCCAACGGCTTCCTCGCCCGGGAGCAGTTCGACAGCGAGCCCTTCTACGAATTGGCCGTGGGCTTCTGCCCGGCGTGCCGCATGGTGCAACTGCTGAACCTGGTCCCGCGCGAAAACATGTTCCACGAGCAGTATGCGTTCTTCTCCTCGACCAGCGTCCGGATGGCCGAGCACTTCCGGCGCCTGGCCGCGGAGGTCAGGACGCGCCTGGCCCCGAAGCCCGACCCGTTCGTGGTCGAGATCGGCAGCAATGACGGCATCCTGCTGCAGCACTTCGCCCAGGCCGGAGTCCGGCACCTGGGCGTGGAGCCCTCGGCCAACGTCGCGCAGGTGGCGCGGGAGCGGGGCGTCACGACCGTGTCGGCGTTCTTCGACGAGGACCTGGCGCGCCGGATTGTGGCGGAACACGGCCAGGCGGACGTCTTTCTGGGGGCCAACGTGATGTGCCACATCCCCTGCCTGCAATCGGTCATTGCCGGCATCGACCTGCTGCTGAAGCCGGACGGACAGATCATGTTCGAGGACCCGTACCTGGGCGACATCATCGAGAAGACGTCGTACGATCAGATCTACGACGAGCACGCCCTGTACTTCTCCCTAAGCTCCATCAGCTTCCTGTTCGGCCGTTACGGATTCGAGGTGGTGGACGTGACGCCGCTCGAGGTGCACGGCGGCTCGATGCGTTACACGCTGGCGCGCCAGGGCCGGCAGACGGTGTCCGATGCCGTTACGGCACAGCGGGCGCATGAGCGCGGGCTGGGGCTGGAGAAACTCGAGACCTACGAGCAGTTCCGGCGCCACACCGAGCAGTCCCGCGGCGAACTCGTGTCGCTGCTGCGACGCCTGCGCGGGGAGGGCAAGCGCGTCGTAGGCTACGCGGCCACGTCGAAAAGCACGACGGTCACCAACTACTGCGGCATCACCCCGGACCTGGTGGAGTTCATCAGCGACACGACGCCGGTGAAGCAGGGCAAGTTCAGCCCGGGTGCCCACATTCCCGTCCGGCCGCATGCGGAGTTCGCGGCGAATTACCCCGACTACGCACTGCTGTTCGGCTGGAACCACGCACAGGAAATCCTGGCCAAGGAGCAGGCGTTCCGAGACGTCGGCGGCAAGTGGATCGTGTACGTGCCCAAGGTGCAGGTCCTGGAGTAGCGGCGCGGTTGCCCCGTTTCGGCGCGCGACGGGCAGGCGCACGGAGGCCTGAGTGGGCTCGCCGTGCGCAGAACGACAGTGGCGTGCCCAGAGCGCAGGTGACGTGGCGCGGGCATGGTGTCTTGCCCGGCGGACAAACCGCCGGGCTTGCGACACCACTACGAGCGGGGCCGCGACCCCAGCCTCTTTAGGGCCCGCGCGGGTCGATGATTCTCGGAAACAGGTCAATGTCCGACGGACTGTCATGGAAGAGTGTCATCATTGGCGTGCTGATTGCCGGCGCCGTCGCCGGGGTCAATCTGCTCGTCGTGCAGGTGTACCTCAAGCGCGAGGCGGCCGAGGCGCGTGCGGCCGTGACCCGCGCCGCGGCGGACAAGCCGGCTCCGCCGACAGGCGGCCCGACGTCTCCCAGCGCCTCGCACCGGTCCGTGCGGCCCCGGTCCCCGGCCTCATCCCTGCGTGCCATTCAGGCGGACCCCGCACTCGAGCACACGCCAGCCCCGCCGCCGGATGAGGATGACGAAGCGGACGAGTGCGCCCTGGAGCTGACGCCCGAGAGGATCGAGGCGATCCTGAACGGTGCGAATCGCCGCGCCGACTACCTGCTGGCCGCGGCGATCCTCAGCGGCGAAGCGGACGCACGGGTCAAGTACCTGACGGAAGCGGCGTCTGCGAACTCCGCCGACCCCATGATTCAGGCGTCGATCGTCGGGTACTGGCTGATGCTCGGCTCGACGGACGACCGCGTGCTCGGGTGGATCGAAGCGTTCAAGCAGCACGACTCGGACAACATGCTCGGCTACTGCTATGCGGCCTACTACCAAATGAAGACCGGCAATACGGAAGCCGCAGTGCACGAACTGGATGCCGCCGCCGCGCGCGGGGTCTTCGCCGACTACGTGGTCGAGCGCTGGGACCTGCTGAGCCGTTTCGCGCAGGACGCCGGCTGGCCCGAAACAGCGGCTATGGCTCAAGGGCTCGGAGTCGTCGAGCTGCCCTATGGCGGCATCGTGCGCGAACTCGCCCGTAACCTCACCGCCGAAGCCAAGCGTTACGCCGACGCGGGCGACGTGGCCGCTGGCCTGGAGTTGTGCGCACAACTGCGCCAGGTGGGTCGGACACTGGTCAACTCGGGCAGCGGCGTCCTGATCAACGAACTGGTCGGTATGTCGGTCGAGACCACGGCCCTGGACACGGAACGCACCCTGGCCCAGGCGGTCAACGACGTCGCGCGCGTGGCCGAGGTCGACCGGCGCAAGGCTGAACTGCTGGAGCGCCGCACGTACATCGCCGCGCTCGCCGGGGCCATGGCGCCGGCGCTGGACCGCATGCAGCCCGCCGACCTGCTGCAGTTCTACGCCCGCATCCGCCAGGACGGCGAAGCCGCCGCCATCCAATCCCTGCCCGAGGCCCAGGCACTGCTGCGGAGTCCGCAACCGCCGGGCCGTGGCGCGGGACCTCCGGAACCGCAGTAGGGTGCGCCGGTTCGTCCCGAACCGAGCCCCCCGGCCGGGGACCGGCCGGCGCACCCCGCTTCGGCGCGGGACGCGCCGAGCCACCGCGACCGTGTACGCCTCCGCAACGCTGGATCTGCCCGCACAGGTTGGGTGTGTTCGCGTGTTTCGTAGTTGCCCGGAGAACCGAGGCCGGCGCGGCAGCCACGTCCCTCAGAACTCCACGTGCATGCCCAGCTCGACCACGCGATTGGCCGGCAGGCCGAAGAACGCGGTGGCGGACTGGGCGTTGCGCTCCATCAGGGCGAAGAGCCGGGCGCGCCAGGCCGCCATGCCCGGCTTGGCGGAGCGCCGGATCGTCTCGCGGCTGAGGAAGAAGGTGGCCGCGTTGGCCTTCACCTCGAGGCCTTGCGTCTGGCACGCTTCCAGAATCGTATCAATTTGCGGCGTTTCCATGAACCCACAGCGCGCCACGACGCGGAAAAAACCTTCCGCCAACCGTTCGACCTGCACGCGTTGCTCGGCCGGCACGTGCGGCTCGTCCGCCGTCAGAATGGTCAGCAGCACGATGCGTTCGTGCAACACGCGGTTGTGCTTGAGGTTGTGCAGCAGCGCGATCGGAGTGCCGTTCGGGTTGCCCGCCATGTACACGGCGGTGCCCCGCACCCGAGCCAGGTCGGTGCTTGCCGACCCGAGACCCTGGAGGAAATTGTCCAGAGGCAGACGGCTCGAGGCCAGGCGCTCGCCGAGCAGGCGCCGGCCCGTCTTCCACGTGCTCATCACGGCGAAGACCGCCGCTGCGACCAGCAACGGGAACCAGCCGCCGTGCAGGATCTTGACCGCGTTGGCCGCGAAGAACACGCCTTCGAGCACCAGGAAGGCGCCGCACAGCAGGCCAGCCTTGAGGCGGCCCCATGCCCACACGCGCCGAGCCGCGAAGTAGAACAGCACCGAGGTGGTCACCATGGTCAGCGTGACCGCGATGCCGTAGGCTGCCGCCAGCCGGCTCGACGAGCGGAAGCCCAGCACCAGGCCGATGCAGCAGACCAGCAGTACCCCGTTGACCAGTGGCAGATAGATCTGCCCACGCTCGCGCGAGGAGGTGTGGCGGATCTCCATGCGCGGCAGGTAGCCGAGCTGGATGGCCTGCATGGTGATGGAGAACGCGCCGGTGATCAGGGCCTGGCTGGCGATCACCGACGCCAGCGTCGCCAGCACCACCAGCGGGTACATCGCCCAGCGCGGCGCCAGCAGGTAGAACGGGTTCTCGACGGCCGCCGGGTGCTGCACGATGAGCGCGCCCTGGCCGAGGTAGTTCAGCAGCAGTGCGGGCAACACGACGGTGAACCAGGCCCAGCGGATGGGCGACGCCCCAAAGTGGCCCAAGTCGGCATACAGCGCCTCGGCGCCCGTCACGACGAGGAACACCGCGCCCATGACGACGAAGGCGGTGAAGCCGTTGTCGATCACGAACCGGACCGCGTAGTGCGGGCTGAAAGCGGCAAGGACGCCCGGCGCCATGCAGATGCCGCGCAGCCCGAGCGCCGCCAGGACGGCAAACCACACCAGCATCACCGGGCCGAAGACTCTGCCCACCTGCTCCGTGCCCGCCTTCTGGCAGGCGAATAGCACCACCAGGACGATGATCGAGAGCGGCACGATGTACGGCGCAAACACCGGAGTGGCGACCTCCAGGCCCTCGACGGCGCCTAGCACCGTGATGCACGGGGTGATCATGCCGTCCCCGTACAGCAAGGCGGCGCCGAAGATGCCTGCCGTCAGCAACACGGTGCGATGCCGGCTGGCCCCAGGCTGGTCCCCCAGCGCCAAGGCGAGCAGGGCCAGTACGCCGCCTTCGCCCCTGTTGTCCGCCCGCAGCACAAACGCCAGGTACTTCACGCAGACGATCAACACCAGAGACCAGATGATGAGCGACAGCACCCCGAGCACACTGGCACGGTTGGCTACCAGGTCGTGCGAGAGGTGGAAACACTCGCGCAAAGCGTACAACGGACTGGTGCCGATGTCACCGTAGACTACCCCAAGCGCCCCCAGCATGAGACCCGCACGGTACCGGCAATCCAACGTCGATGCTTTCATTTTGGGTAAAAGGTCCACACCGCAGCCGACACCACGCGGCAGTAAGCGCGTGGCGCTACCGGTTACCGGGGATCGCGGGTGCCGCACGACTGCGGGCCTGGAGGATCGCCCTTCCAAAGGCCGACGAGGTTAGCTGACGGGCTGGGCCTCAGAAGTGGCCCCGTGGACCGGTTGCCCGGTCCCGTTCGCCCCATCCCCGGTCGTTCACTCAACCGGGGAAGTCGGGTCCCCCGCCTCCGGCCTCAGGAAGGAAGCCGGAGTTAGGCTGCGTAAGATGACATTACTCGCACTTTCACGACAAGTCAAGACAGTAACAGACATGAATAGATAAAATAGGCGACAGACATGGGGGGGAACGCCGAAACTCGCAGAGGGCGGCGGGAGGGGGATCTACCGGTGCGCCTTCAGGTACGTCCAGCGGTCGTCCACGCACTGCAGCATGATGTGCGGTGGGCAAGAGCAATCCCGGCCCGCACGGACGGGTGGTGTGCCAGATGCAGGAGGCGTGAACCGTCTGCGTGTTGGCTGGGACCGGGGACGGCGAAGCCGTGCAGTTCAGCGGCAGGTAATCGTCATTGGGGGTATCCACTTGACGCAACGCCCCACTATGGGTTGTGGCTGCGACTTCTCCCTGCGCCACCTGCCAGCTCGTCTGGCAGGAGCGAGTGTCCCGTGGCTACCGTCGGACGTTGGCTATTCTATCTTCCCCCGCCCGGCCGTCTGCTCTTGCGCGCGTCGCTCCGTGACGGTATCCTACCGCATGCCGCCGAAGATGATCATCACGGATTTGGACGGCACGCTGCTGAACCGCGAGCGTGCGGTCTCCGCACGCGACCTGGAAAGCCTCGTCCGCTGCCGCGAGCAAGGCATCGTGCGCGTCGCGGCGACCGGGCGCAATCTCTACTCCGCGCGGAGCGTGCTGCCGCTCGATTTCCCCATCGACTACGTCCTCTTCTCGAACGGCGCCGGCGTGATGGCCTGGCCGACCCAGGAACTGCTCCTGGCGCGACAGTTTCCCGCGGCGCACGCGGCGCGCCTGATCCGTGCGTTGCTGGCGCAACGGGTGAGCTTCATGGTGCACCGCCCGATCCCGGACAACCACGGGTTCGCCTACTCGCAGCCGGAACCGGAGGCGACCGACTTCAACCGCCGCCTGGAACACTATGCGGAGTTCGCAATCCCGTTCTCCGGCGCTCCGGAGGCGTTCGGCGACGCCTGCCAGTTCGTGGTCATCATTCCGCACGACCTGGACCGGTTCGGCCGCGTCTGCGCGCCCTTGAAGGGGGTACACGTCATCCGCACCACGTCACCGATGGACGGGCGTTCGCTGTGGATCGAGCTCTTCCCTGAGCACGTGTCCAAGGCCTCGGCCACCGAGTGGCTCGCCGGCCGGCTGGGGGTGCCCCGCGCCAACACCGTGGCGCTCGGCAACGACTACAACGACCTGGACCTGCTCGAGTGGGCGCCGCGCAGCCTGGTAGTGGACAACGCGCCCGCAGACCTCAAGGCGCGGTTCGAGTCCGTGCCGTCCCACAACGACAGCGGCTTTACGGCCGCCCTGGTTCGGACTGGGCTGCTGACGGATTCGGCGCGGACTTGACGGCGTGGCCGGCCCGCCTCAGGGTCTGCCGTCGGGTCAGTTGCGGAGCGCGCACAGGTCAATATTCGTTCCGCCATTCCGTTTAGCCGATGCGGCCCGAGCCCCGGCGCAGACCGGCAAGTAGCGGCCGACGCCGAAACCCCCTCGCGATCTGGCTGGCGGCGACAGATCGGGGTTGCGGGCTATATTATTCATCCGGCGGTTGGCTTGGCCATCGGCCGGGATCAAAGGAGTTTCGAAATGGCAAGCCGGACAGCCACTCTGCTCATGGCGGTTCTGGGGTTTGGTGTGACGTTTGCGGTTTGCCCGGCCCGCGCGGAAACGGTGTCCGCGGCCGTCGGTTGGGTGCGGGTGGGCGTGACGGGACCGGTGACCGTGGCCGTATCGAGTCCGTTTCTGTCGGCAGGCGAGACACAGCAGACGAACGGGATCGCCTCGCAGTTGGCGGCGGACGGCACGGTGGGCGACCGGTTGCACGTCTGGACGGGGCAGAGTTTCAACTCCTACACATTGGCCGACGGCGCCTGGCGCATCTACGGCACGGACGCTGTAATTCCCGAGACCAGGATGAGCGACAGCCCCGGCAACGGCTGCCTGCTCACTCGCGCGACCTCGGGGGCGACGCAGGTTCGGGTCTGGGGAGAAGTCCGCGGCGAGAGCGAGCTGCCGGTGGACATTCCCGCCGGCGCCTGGCGGCTGATCGGGTATCCATACCCCGCCGATGTCACCTTGGCCACTTTGACGGCCGCGGGCGCCGAGGCCGGGGATGAAGTCAAGCTGTGGGACAACGCTGCCCGGGCCTGGGCTCTTCACGTTCTGGCGGACGGCTCGTGGTCGGGGGGCGATGCCATCGCCATTCCGGCCGGGACATCGTTCCTGTTCCACAATGCGTCGTCCGCAACCAAGACACTCGTTTTCCAGAGGGCGTACTGATCATGCTTCAGACTCGGGCCAGACTTGCGGTATTCGCACTCGGCGTCGCGTGGCTGGGCGCGGTTCAGACATTGTCGGCCGCGGTGGTGTGGCTGACGCTCGGCACGGCCCAGTCTCCGGCCCTGGCGCCGGGCGGCACGGTGCTTGAGTCCCTGGCGGACATCATCATCACGGCGCACGAACCGTCCGGGACCAGCCATGGCTCTGTCGACACCAGCGGTCTGGATACCGCCGCACCGGGGCATTTCATCGGTGTTCTCAACGTCGGTGACGTGCCCGGGGGGATTGTCCGTTTGCGCGCGGTCAGTCTCTCGACTGGCCTGGGCGCCGAACTCGGCCAACTCACTGCCTGGCCCGACGAGTTCGAGCCTGACGTCGACCCGATCGCGTACGGCCTGACCGTCGACACCATCCCGTGGCGGGACGACCGAACCCGGCTGAACGTCACCGTCACCGGCAGGGGTGCGGTTTCCGGCGTGGCGGACGACTACGCGTTCCTGGCCGCCGCCGAACTCACGCCCGTCCCGCACCCGTGGTGGGACTTCACGGCGTGGACCGGCGACGTTCCCACGGGCCATGAACAGGATGCGCCGCTGCTGCTGACGATGGATGCGGACAAGGCCGTGACGGCCGAGTTTGTCCGGCACGTCGACGATGCGTGGCTGCTGGCACACTTCGGCACCACCGCCGTCGACCTCGAGGACGACCCGGACGCGGACGGGTTCGACACCCGGGACGAGTTCGTCAATGGGACCGAGCCGTTGGACGATACCCAGGTTGAAGCGTTCCTGACGTTCAGGGCGGGCTGGAACTTCATCGCCCTGCCGGTGCAGCCGGACGGCCAGGTGAGCATGGCTGGTCTGCTGGGCCCCGAGCTTGTCGGTCCGGCATGGAAATGGGAACCGTCGGCTCGTGCCTATGTCCAGGCCGAGTCTCTGCAAACGAAGACCGGCTACTGGGTCAAGGTCAGGTCCGATCTCGGCAGTGTACGGGTGGTTGGCCAGCCGGTGACGGAGCCAGCCCTTTACTGCTATGCCGGGTGGAACAGCGTCGGTCCGTCGGCGTCTTTTCCTCTGCTCGCCACCGTCCAGGACGCCCGGGTGGTGGCGTGGTACTGGGACGCGGACACGCAGGCCTACAGGCGAACCGCACCCGACGAGGACGTGCTCTCCGGCCACGGGTACTGGCTCTACACGCCGGAGGACGTCGTCGTCGATGCGTCCCGGTGAACGCGAAGAGCGCTGCCACGTGCGCATCCCCGCGCTGCACCCCGCGCTTCGCCGCTTGCTTTCGTAACGGGGTCCAGCTATTTTCTGGTTGGTGCTGGAGAAGTTGAGGCCGTCACTTTGCAGGGCCTTAAGTTGGGGTGCAACCACAGACGGAGGCACGTGGTCACCATGGCTGTTTCCGAGACCGCCATCGCCAAAAGCGTCGAGATCCTGCGCCGGTGCGGCGCCACGCGGGTCGTGCTTTTCGGCAGCGCCCGGACCGACCCTAGGCAGGCACGTGATCTCGACCTGGCCTGTGCGGGTCTGTCGCCACGTGCGTTCCTGCAAACCGTCGGCCAACTCCTGGATGAGGTGGAGGTCAAGGTCGATCTCATCGACCTGTCCGCGCCGACGCCATTCTCGCGGTTTATCGAGGAGACGGGGACGGTCATATATGAGCAACGAAACGCTCCACCGCGAAATTGACGTCCAACTGGAGCAGATGCGAGACACGGTCCAAGCCGTGCTCGCCGAGATGACAAGGCGACAGACCCCGCCGTGCTCGACACTTGAACTCGCCGGCTTCGGCACGCTCTTGGCGAACCTCTACTCGGGGACCGAGAACATCCTCAAACGCGTCGCCGTTCACGAGGGACTCGCTCTGCCTTCAGGGCCGCGATGGCATGCGGAGTTGTTCAATCTCTTCACTCGACCGCTGTCGTCGTCAGGAGAGCCGTTTTTCACCCAGGCTGAGGTCGACGCGCTCAGGCAATACCGCAACTTTCGTCATGTGATGATGCATGGGTACGGCGTTGCCTTGCAGTGGGAGATGATGGCCCCCTTGGTCGACGGCGCAGCGGAAGCATTCAATGCCGTGGTGACGGCCGCGAATCGGTACATCGGAAGAAGCACCGCGCCCGGGCGGCCCTGGCTGTCGATCCAGACGTGAGCCCGCCACGAGCAGGCGCCGTTCCACCCCAACAGCCGTCTGCCGTGGATTTTTCCGCGTGGGACCACTGAACCTTTTGGCATCCCCGACCGTATAACCGGTAAGCGCGAGAAGTGCGCAACGGCGGTGGGTGCCGCGTCCGACGAATCACACACGAGAAGGGAGCCTGGAAGATGAACACGCCGAAGAGACTGGGAGTTCTGTTGGTCACAGTGGCGCTTGCCGTGGGAGTGCCGGGGCGCGCGCAGAACAATCCGCCGCCTGACACGGACCAAACGCGCCTGGAGTACTTGCAGCAGACGCAGGCGCTCCGGCAGCAGATTGACGTGATCCTCGCCGGCGAGAGCGCCGACTTCGGCGCGCTGTTGGCGAAAGAGGACAAGACCTTCGAAGACTTGCGGGCCATTGCCGAACTGCGGCTCGAATTGCTGAAGACCTCGGAGGCCGCGCAGCAGGTCCAGGCCCAGTTGGAAGAACTGCGGCAGACGTTCCTGGCGCAACACCCCAACGTCCCCCCCATGCCGAGCACCTCGCCGCGCCCGGAACTGACCGAGGCGCAGAAACTGGCGCTGCAAACCTACCGCAACGCGCTGAAGGAGAAAGAGCAGGCCCTGAACCAGGTGCTGGCCGCGGCCAGCGCACGCTATGCCGAACTGTTGGCCGATCAGGACAAGACCCGCGAGGAAGTCCAGGAGATGCTTGAACTGCGGCGCGAACTCATCGCCGGGTCCGAAGACGCCCAGGCGCTCGCCCGTGAGATTCAGGTCATGATCAAGCGGTTCCGCGAGAACCATCCGTGGCTCGACAACCGCTTCCTCGGACCGGCCGAACGCGTCGCGGACGTGGCCAAGATCAAGGCGGGTTTGAACGCCGTCCAGGAGTTGAACGAGCAGATCAATGAGATGCTCGCCGCGGATTCGGCCGAGTTTGCGGCCCTGCTCGCGAAGGAGAACAAGACCGCCGAGGACCTGCAGCAGATCAAGGCGATGCGCGACACGCTCCTCGCCGGGAACGACGAAGCGCAGAAACTGGCCGCGACGGCACAGATCATCAAGAACCGCCTCCGCGACGAGCGCCGCGAACTGCGGCAGCACCGGCCGCAGCCGCTGCCTGTCCGGCCTGGCGGCGGCGGCACGACTGGCGGTGGAACCACCGGCGGCACCGACGCGGGGCAGTGACCGAATACGAGACAGCCGTACTCAAGACCCGCCGTTCCGCGGCGGGTCTGCCTGCGTGAAGGAGGATGAAAATGCCAAAGAAGAGCGCGTTCCGGCTTCTGTCTCTGAGCTGGGTCTGCGTCGGCCTTATCGCGGCGGCCCAGGACGTAGGACCGATCCCGGCCGGGCCGGACCTGGCGCTCGGGCCCAAGGCGGCCGTAGGGGTACGGCACGTCGTCGTATCCGCCTTTGACCCGGTCCTCCTTCGCCTCGTGGCCAGCGACGCCGGCAAGGTTGCCATGCGCCACCAGGCCCTGCGCGACGTGCATGCTTATCCCGCCCCGGTCCTCGGGGCCGCGGAGCCGGGTCCGGACGAGTCGGCGAGCGGCGCGACGGGTGAGCCCAGTGATCCGGTCCTTCCCGAGCCCGATGACGTCGTCGTGGAACTGGTCTTTTCCCCGCCGCCGCCGCCAGACGAAATGGACGCGGTCGCGAGTGCCGCCGCCAAGGCCCTCGCCGTGGCCTGGTACGCGGTGTCCGCCCACATTCTTCCGGAGCCTTGGACTGGCGCGGGTAACACCATCCTGCCATCACCGGTCCGGCACATCGGCCTTCGTCTCGCCCCGCTTGACGTGGCGAAGACCTACTGGGCCATTGTGGTCCCAGCCTCGGCGGCAGTCCCGCCCGTGCTTGACCCGGCGGTTGCCAGCGTCAGGCCGGTCCCGGCGGTGCACACGGCCGTCCAGTTCACGCGGCTGGCGTCCGAGTCCGGCCGTGCGGACGGGTTTGTGACGTTTGTCGCGGTTCCCGTGGGCGCGGGTGAAACACATCTGCCCGTCGAAGGCTTCCTCGAGAAACTGGGCGGGACGGAGGAAGCTGTGGCCGTCATCGATCCGCTGAACCGCATTCCGGAGGTGAACGAAGAGAACAACCGCGTTTTCGTCCCGCTGCACGGGCAGCCCTGGACCCCGCCGCCGCCCGCCGCCGACTTGTTCCCGGTCGGAGAACGTACCGTGACCCGGATCGTCTCCTGTACGGCGACCGCGGACAACCCGGTGCTGCTGGAACTGCTGCGGCAGAGCGCCACGCACGCCCTCGCCGAACGCGATGGGTTCCGCGCCGTGCACGTGGTTGCGTGGCCGCGCCGTGCCGTGGGCATCGACCGCATCCTGGATTTCCCGGCCACGCTGGACTTTGACCTTGTGGTCATGGGTGCGTTCGCCGGTCAGGCCGAAGGGGTCGATGCCGCCATGGTCGCGCTCGCCAAACAGTTGACCAGCGAGTGGTACGTGGCCGGCGCCGATGTGGTCGGGATGCGGGAAGGCTGGAGCGAACAGCGGCGCTTCCCGGAGGTCATCGTCCCCCGCCAGGTCGGCGCGGTGGTGGTCAAGCTGGCCGATACCGACGAGGTCCGGCGCTATTGGCGCGTCGCTGTCCCCGTCGTGCGCCGCACCTTGAACGCGGGGCCGATGCCGGGGCCCCTCGCGATTCGGCCGCTGATCGGCGCCGTGGACCAAGTCGCGGAGAACACCGCAACGGACACCGCGGATGGGTTGCGCCGCCCCGACTTCATGGGCGCCGCCGAATCGCTTCTGGTCGCCGTGGCGTTCACGGGCGAGTTCGCGCTCACCGACGGAGGCAGTGCCAGCGCCAGGGCCGACGATCACGTCTGGGTGGCGCCGGACGGGCGGAGCCTGGCGGTCGCGCTCCTCGCCATGCCCGGGGCGCCCAGCGGCGGTGAGGCGAGGGTCGATCCCGACAATGCGGTCGCCGAGTTCGACGAGACGAACAACGTCTGTCGCGTGCCGGGCGTGTCGCTGCCGCCGCCGCCGGCTCGCTTCGATGCGCGGGCCTGGATCGCGACGCCGGCCGCTGACGACGCGACCGCGAACACGAGTAGCGCGGCCGGCAAACCCGTCCTGGTGGTGGCTGGCGAACTGCGCAACCTGTCCGATCAGGAAATCCACCTGGTCTTCCCCTCTTCACTGCAGATGGACTTCCGCTTCAGTGCGGCCTACCAGTGGTCCGCGGACAAGGTGTTTGCCCAACATATTACCGACGTGCTTGTCGGCCCGGGCTCATCCATGACCTGGACGCTCCGTGCCCCAATGTCTGAAATCGGCTGGGACGGTACGCCGACGCCTGTGGAGGTCTTCCTCGCGGGCACGACCTACCGCGATGTCGTTCCGTTCCCCGCGGGGACCGACCCGACGGGCCCTGCGGATAGCAGCGCGCGGCCGGCCGGAGATGAGCCTGACGCCGCGGCGGGGCCGCCGAGGCCACCGGTCATCGTGGGTCCCGACGGCGTCGATTTCGACGTCATCACCGGTCCGGTTCCGGCCGGCCTCGAACCGCCCGGCCTGGCCAAGGAAGCCAGGGGTGGCGGCCTGGAGACGGACTCGGCCACGGGTGTCGTCCGTTATCAACCGGGCGAGGGATTCCTGGGTGCGGACTATATGGTGCTGGACGGTACGGACGGCGGTGTGCGCCGGCTGAATGTCGGACTGCAGACGTTCCGCCTGACGTTCGTGGCCGGCTGGAACCTGATCTCTTTCCCGGTTCGGCCCCTCGCCACGTTGGACGAATTGCTCGCCCAGGTTCCGCGCGCCGTGGCCTGGGTTTGGCGCGACGGCGCCTACTGTCGCGCCGCTGAGGTGCGCGTCGGCGAGGCGGTGTGGCTCTACAGTGCCACGGATGTGGAGTTGGAATATCTCGGGGAGCCGGAGCAGCGCCTGGAGTTGTCGCTCGACCCGGGCTGGCACTTGGTCGGTGCGGTCAACGGCGGCGACTTCAGTCGGCAACCCGGCATCAGGGCGGCCCTGGGTTGGAACGGCGCCGGCTACCGCAGCATCAGCAGCAACCGCAGCGGCACGGGCGCCTGGCTGCTCGTGGACCGGCCCGTGTCGCTCGACGTGAAGTGAACGCCGTCACGGACGCCCAGAGCGCCTGGTGCGGCCCCGGAACCGCGATCCACCCCGCGCCCTCAGATGTCATGATGTCAAACTACATCAACAGATACAGGAACCCGGCGCGGCCGCCTGCTGGCGACAGACAGCCGCCGAGAACAGCCAGGCGACCGTGGTATTGGGTGCTGTTCCTCGGCTTGGCCGCGTCGGCCACGGCGGCGGAGATCTACGTTGCGCCGGACGGGACGGCACAGGCGCCGTACGATTCGCCGACAACCGGGTTGCAGACCATCCAGGCAGCCCTGACCTACGCTGCAGCCAATGACACGATTCGCGTCATGGCCGGGACGTACCCCGAAACACTGAGCGTCGGCAAGTCCGTTTCGCTGGTGGGCCAGGGCATGACCTCGACGACGGTGAACGCCGGCAGCGCCGGGTCCTGCGTGACGGTGACCACGCCGGCGCAGATCACCCTAACGGACCTGCGCCTGCAGAACGGACGGGCCGAATATGGCGGCGGGTTGCACATCGGCAGCGGCAGTGCGGCCCTGACGCGGGTGCGAATCAGCGAGTGTACCGCGGGCCGGGGTGGCGGCATCTATGCCGAGAGTGCGACCCTGACCATGACCGATTGCCTGGTCGATGACTGTGTCGCCACCACGCAACTGGGCACGAACGGCGGCAAGGGCGGCGGCCTGTACCTGGTCTACTCGCCGTTCAGCACCGAGTCGACATTTACCGGGACAACGTTCCGCGGCAACCAGGCGGTCTACGGCGGCGCCGTCCGGTTCTGGCAGGGGCGTGCCGTCCTGCGGCAGTGTCAGTTCTTCCTGAACCGCGCGGAACAGACCGCGCTTGATGC
Source organism: Lentisphaerae bacterium RIFOXYA12_64_32 (assembly GCA_001803235.1). Classification (GTDB taxonomy): domain Bacteria; phylum Verrucomicrobiota; class Lentisphaeria; order Oligosphaerales; family YB12-FULL-65-16; genus YB12-FULL-65-16. The sequence goes on along the minus strand of MHBL01000347.1, from coordinate 8,934 downwards.
CACGGAGTTTAGCGACGTGACAGCCGTCGATGGCCTGCTGCACCACAATCAGGCGCTCTATTCCTCCGTCGCTGAGATCACCGGCGACAGCGACGCGACCTTCTGCTATCTGACCGCGACGGAGAACGACTCACGTTTCGGCGGCCAGGTCTTGTACGCCGACGTCTACGGCGATCTGGCCATCTGGAACTCGGCGTTCCAGCGCAACGCGCCGGACGCCAGCGACGTGAACCCGGGCACGACGTTCGTCGGCAACGTCTTCTCCACCATCCCGACGGGCGTCTCAGGCAGCGCGCAGAACGGGACGTTCGCTGCCGGAGCGGACGGCGACTACTACCTTGCGGCCGCCCCGCAAACCCCCTCCGTGTTCATCGGCGCGGGCAGTGCCGATTGCCCAGTCTCCGTGACCGATTCGACACGCAAGTGTTTCGTGACAGGGCCGGCCGCCGCGTCCCCGCCCAACGCCGGGTACGGGTATCCGCTCCAGGCCGAAGGCAAACTCCACCTGAGCCTGTCGCCGAGCTTTGCCCTCGGTGCCCAGGGCGTGACGTATCTCACCTACACCCTCGAGTCGGCCGACGATCCGGGCTTCACGGCCGGAGTCGGAGCGTCCGAGATCGGGCCGTTGGCGCCGGCCGCGGTGACGCTCGGCGTGGCGGCCCCCGGGACAGACCGGAAGTTCTACCGCATGAAGGGCGCCGCCCCCGTGGGCCGCACCGCGACGTTTACCGTGCAGAACTCGAGTCGCGCGCCGTTGGCCGGGATCCCCGTGGACCTGTTCGAAGCCGCCAGCCTGGCCTGGCGCGGCGCCGGCCTGACCGGCGCGAACGGTTCGTGCAGCGTGGCCGACCTGCCGCCTGGCAGTTACACGGCACTGGCCGGCTGGGGCGGGCAGACCTATGTCCCCATGTACCTCGGCGATACAACCGACGCCGGCGCCGCTACCGTGTTCTCACTGTCAACCCCGAGCGCGACGTTCGCGGGAACCATCACGCTGGCGTCTGGCGCCAGCATCACCGGGACTGTGACGGCCGGAGCAGCGCCCCTGGCGGGTGCCAGCGTTGCGGTGTACGATGCGAGTCGCGCGGTGGTGAATTCCGCGACAACCGCCGCTGACGGCACGTTCCGAGTCGGCGGCTTGGCCGCCGGCGCCTACACCCTGAGCGCCGAGAAGGCGCCGCAGCACGCCACCGTCTACTGGCGAAATGCCGCCACGGCCGACGCAGCGGAACTCATCACGCTGACAACGCAGCAGACCAAGACGGCCAACATCAGTCTGATCGCATACCCACGGATCACCGGCACGGTGTCAGCCCCCGCCGGCGAGGACCTCTTCGCGATCGTTGTTGTCCTCTACCAAGCCTCGGGTTACCAGGAAGTGACCTACGCGTTCGCGGACGCCAATGGGGCCTATTCGCTTTACGGGCCGGTCGGCACCTACATCGTCAGCGCCGGGGAAGGCAGCGGCCTGGTGGTCGGGTACTCGGACTCGATTCAGCTTCTGGCCGGCGCAACCGTTGGCAACGTTGACTTCAGCTTGGCCTACGGCGGGACCATCGCCGGCGCGGTGGTCGACAACCAGCAGACCCCGGTGGCGGACCTGTACGTCGATTTCTACGTCAACGACGGCCAGGGCAACCTAACTTGGGCGAACGGGGCTATCACCGACGAATCCGGCGAGTACGAATCGCCGGTGCTGCCGCCCGGAACCTACTACATCCAGGCGTATGGCGATCCGTCCTACAGCAGTCCGTGGTATTTGAACGCCACCTACCCTGAGAACGCCCTGGCTGTGCCCTTGGCGGCGCACGACGAAATAACGGGTATCAACTTCCAGGTTTCACCCCTGCAGTAGCGCCAGAACGAGGAGACGCGGACCGTTGCCGAACGTCTTTGACAAACAGGAAGAGGAGGAGCTCATCCGCCGGGCGCGCGACGGCGACGACAGTGCTTTCGATGCACTGGTCGAGGCCACGAAGCACGCCTCGTACGCGGTCGCCTACCGCTGGACCCGGGATCAGCACACCGCCCTGGACATGGTCCAGGAGGCCTACCTCCGGCTCCATGCGACGCTGCCGACATGGCGGAATTCGTGCCGCCTGCAGACCTGGTTGTATCGGGTCGTAACGAACGTCTGCATCGACCATCACCGGCACCGTCGCTTCGAGGTGGTCGGGCCGAGTGACGCGGCAGGCTGGGCCTGTGATCCGGACGCTTGTGAGCCCCCGGCTTCGGAGGCGCTGGAGCGTTCGGACCAGGTCAAGGTCCTCCAGGCCTCGATCGAGCAGTTGCCCGGCAGGATGCGGCAGGCCGTTCACCTGCGCTACCTGTGCGGTCTCTCGCTGCAAGAGGTCTCCACCGTTCAAGGTTGCTCCATCGGGACGATCAAGTCGACGCTTTTCGAGGCCGTGCGCCGACTCCGGTCCCACATGGGCAGGTATGAGAGGTGCACACCATGAAAAAGCCAGAGCCGGAAGGCTGCCGCGCCGATGCCCCCGAGTCGCGGGATGCCGATGGGACGCCGGACGAGCTCGGCCCGCTTGTGCTCGCCGACAGCGATATCCCCTACCCCGATTCGCACGAGTGGCACCACTTGGGCGCAACGGTGCGCCAGCGGGCCGCGGCGCGCCAACGTCGGTTCCGGGTGATGCAGAACTGGGCCGTCGCCGCGACGCTGGTGGCGGTCGCCGCCCTCGCGGTGCTGCTCGCCAAGTCGCCGAGCCCTGCCAGCGTGGCGCCGCAGACCGCGGCCGTGAAGGGCGGCGCGGCAGGCGAGAGCCGAACGGTCGCGGCGGTTGTCGCGCAGGAAGGCTCGAGCTTCGACAGAGACGATCTGAAGGGCCTGCAAGCCTTGACGATGCAGTTCGAGTTGGACAACCTTGCCTTGGAACTGGCTCGTGCGGGGATCACCGACCCCGGCGACAGGAACGCCACGGCCCGCATACTGGAGAACCATGAGATCGATGCCGTCGAGGTGTTCCTCGCGTCGCGCAAGGCGCTGTGAGCGGGTCGGGGGTCGCTCACAACGTCCCTTTGTTCTTGCCATGGCCGTTGCCGTGATGGTCTGGGCCTTGGCCTTGGGCGCGCCCCCTGCCAGCCTCGCCACCGACACCGACCGGCTGTGGCTGGACATCAACGCGCTCATCGACGCCGGAGACTACGACTCGGCACTGGCACTGCTGGCCGAGCTCTCAATGGACCCGGCGCGGCAAGGCCAGGCCTTGGTCAAGGCGGCGGAAATCTACCTGCAGCAAGGGCGGCCTGACCGGGCTGCCGGTGTGCTGGAGAAGGCGATCGCGCTCCCGGATTGCGCCGACGCGGCCAACCTGCTGGTCAAGCTGCTGTTTCGGCAGCGGGCGTTTGCGGACATCGTCCGCGTGGCCCAGATGGGCCTGCCCGTGGATTGGGAGCCCGACGTGCTGCGGCTGCTTCGGCTCGCCTACCTCGCTGAGCAGGGAACCGTTCCGGAATCGCTCGATGGCGTGACGCTGACTCGCGAGGCACCGTCCCGCCTGGCCTGGACGCTGTCGGGAAATTCCTGCATGTCGCAGTACGCACCCTTCTCCGATGACCGATCGATCAAGGACACGGAATTTCACCACGGCCTGTCGCTCGGCCTCTCCTCCGCGTGGCGCCAGGACATGACCCTGAAATCCAAGCTCTCGGTCGAGCGCGCGGAGTCGGAGGACAATCCAAGTTCCTACCATGCCTACCAGGCTTGGCTCTACGGACTGCGCGGCGGTGTGATCTGGACGTCGCAAGACGGGCTGACCGCCGACCTCGAGACGGGCGCCGTCGTGGCGTCCATTCAGGATTACGACGACGCTAACATGGGTGGGACCGAAAGCGAGTGGGTCTACTCCGCCTCGCTCACCGGCACTTCGGATTCGGACACGCGGGAGATCCGGATCGGCGCATACCAGGACGTGTTCGGGTCGCCAACCTGGTCCGACTACCTGATCGAGAAATACCAGGGGCAGTATGTCGAACTGGCGTTGCGCCCGACGCCGAACTGGCGGGCGACCACGAGATGCGAAACCCTCCGCTTCACGGGAGACACGGAGGACTACCAGACTGTGAGCGGTACGCTCACCTGGTACCCGAACCTGTTTCCGTCCGTGTCGCTGACGGGCGGGGAAGGACACGAATTCCGCGATCGCGACGAGGACATCCTGGTTGCCGGCGTGGACTGGATAGGACACTGCAGCGCGGCCACAACGGTTCTTGCCTCCGTCTTCGGTAACGCCAACGTGACGACCCGCGAACGCGAGGTCATCGCTCAACTGGCCCTGACCCGCAAGTCCGGCACCCGGCGATTCACCGTTGGCGTGGCCAGCCGCCAGGAACTGAACGTCGACAAACGCCGGGCCGCGCAGCTCTTCTTCCGCGTCGAATGAGCCGGGCCACCGTGGCTCGGCGCGTCCCAAGGCGAATCTCGACGAACGGGGGAGGGTTCGTTGGCGCAGCGGTCCGGCGGTCACGGAACGGCGCCGCCGACCGGCCGCGGCCGGTCGGCGAACCAGAACGCGGCGAACTGCGCCACCGCCATGAGCGCGGCGCAACCCAGGTAGTACAGGTGGAAGTGGCCGAAGGAGAATGGTCCGACGGTCACGGTCACCGTCTTGATGCCCTCGAGAATGAGGACGGCGATCTGCGCGCCGAGGCCGTAGAACACGAGGGTCACCAGGTTGGAGACCGCAAAGAACGCCGGGCGGGACGGCGAGTTTTCGGGAATGGCCTGGAACATGGCGGCCATCAGGGCAACGTTGTACAGGCCGTCGGGGATCGCGGCCAGCAGCCAGGCGGCGACGGCCGGCCACACGTGTCCGGCCGAACTCAGCGGGTAGATGAGGAAGAACAGCGTATAGAGCACGCCGCAGACCAGGGCGACGCGGCGCGGCCCGACGCGTTCAGCCAGACGCCCGGCCAGCGGCAGGACGGCGATCTTCACCAGCATGTAGCCGCACTGCATGTACCCGATCAGACTCTCACCCATGTTGAGGACGCGCAACTGGAAGACCTGGTAATACGGGCAGGCGAAGTAGAACGGCAGGTTGAACAGGAATACGGCCAGCAGGTAGTGCCGGAACGGGCGATGGCTCCAGATCCCCCGCAGGTCCGCGGCCGCGATCGCCGTGGCAGCGGTCGTGCCAGGCATGGTCACGGGGCGCAGCGCCAGGACCGCCAGGACACCGAAGACACCGCCGGCCGCGAGCACCAGCGCCAGGCCTCGCGTGCTGCCGTGCACGTGGCGTTCCACCACCCAACCGGCCACCAGCGTGGTGGCGATCATGCAGACGTGGCTGGCCTGGAACCGCCGCCCGAGATACCGGCCGCGCAGTTCGGCCGGAATGGTGACGGCCAGCCAGTCGTCCGCCAGCGGGCGCGTGAGGTGCAGCAGTGCGGCCGCAACGAACGCGGCGACCGCCAGACCGGGCAAGCGCATGGCGGGGGGCAGGAATGGCAGGGCCAGAACGGTGACGATCAGCAGCAACGGTTCTGCCACCCCGAGGCCGATGATGAAGCGTTTCCGGTCACGGATGCGCCCGAGCAGCACCAGCGTCAGCATCTGCAGCAGGCAGGCGAAGCTCAGGATCGAGGTGATGAAGCCCATCCGCTCGTTCGCCAACCCGAGGCTGAGCGCAAACCCGACGAACACGAAGGTGGTACCCCCGCAAACGGTGTCGAATACGCTGCGCAGGCCCACGGCAAGGTTGAACGCGGAAAGCGCGTGCCGTGTCTCGGTCTTCGTCAGCCGTGCTGGATTGGGCGAACTCTCTGGCATGCCGTGCCGTCACCCGGTGAACCGCAATCCGCGGAACGGAGGTCTCAGGTGTCAGGGAACAACTCCCGGATGCCGCGGGGCTCGCGTCTACCTGAAACCTCCACTCCGCGCAGGATAGCCCGACACTCGGGCCGCGTCAAGCGCCGGAGCAACGGTTGGTTCCGGCCGTGTTTGCCTTCTGCGTCCGGGTGGCTAAATTATACGCTGTCACGTGTCCCCATCGTCTAGTGGCCTAGGACACCAGGTTCTCATCCTGGTAACAGGGGTTCGACTCCCCTTGGGGATGCCAACCTTCTCTCCACGTTCATCCTCTTGTCACCACGACGGGCCTTGGTTCTGACGCCGCGATTCCTGGGTCGAGTGTTGGGTGTGTCGAGGGGGCTTGCCTGGACACTGTACATCCAGCCTTGCGCGTCTTTGCCTCACGCACCAGCACACTTGGCAACGGCTCAGCCCGCGAGGACGCGGGCGCTCCAGGACGCACGGTCCACCCTCCGCTTTTTCGTCTTTCACTCACCCACTCACCCACTCACCCACTCACCCACTCACCCACTCACCCACTCACCCACTCACCCACCCACCCACATACCCACATACCCACATACTCCATTCCCTGCCGCCCCATCACATGGGACGGTTTTGAAAACGTGACGTCTGGCGGCGTCTCTACAGGTGAACGGACCGGCGATCCCGGCAGCGTACCCGAGACCGGCTCGAGTCCGGAGCAGGGAAGACCGAACCCAGCAAGGAGGGCGTCGCCATGACAGCAGATCAGAGCCACCCGGACCTCGACCTGACCCAGGAGCAGGAGTACCGGCTCGACATCGAGGCCATTCTGGCCGAGTACCATCGGCGGCAGATGCTGGAACAGCTCACCGGCCCGCTGATCTCGCTGGTGTTCCACATCGCGCTGATCGTCGGCTGTCTGCTGCTGTTCACCGGCAAAGTGGCCGAGGAACTGCCCGAATATGAAGTTAAGCTGGTGCAGATGGAGATCAAACCGCCGTTGGACCCCCGTATCGAGAAGATCTACGACGACCTGGCCAACGTCCCGTCCGACGTGCTCACGCCGCCGTCCGTCAACGCGCCCGCACCCGATGCGAGCGAGCCGGAGGGCACCATCACGGCGTCCATCGACGGGAATGTGGCGGCGACGGACGAACCAACCCCTGGCATTCTTGACCTGATCGACATTACCTCGAAGAAGATGCCACTGACGATCCCCGCCGAACTGCTCGGCCGCAAAGGCGCGGCGCACGGCAAGCCCGGTTCAGGCGGGAACCACAACGGCAGTTCGGTCACCGAGTCGGCAGTGCTCAAGGCGTTGCGCTGGCTGAAAGAGCACCAGAGCCCGGACGGTTCCTGGTCCCGGACCCAACCCCAGGCCATGGCCGGACTCGGGTTGCTCACGTTCCTGGCGCACGGCGACACCCAGGAGTCGCCCGAGTTCGGCGCCACGGTCACGAAGGCCATGCAGTATCTGCACTGTGCCATGACGGCCAGCACCGACCCGCGCGGGCTCGGCGGCGGCGGCTATGTCAACGGGATCGCCACTTACGCGCTCTGCGAAGCGTACGGCATGACCCAGATTCCGTTTCTCAGGTCCGCCATGGCCAAGGGCCTGGACGCGATCATCCGCGGCCAACAGCCGTGCGGCGGCTGGGACTACAACTACAGCCAGACGAAGCGCTGGGACCTGTCCGTGACCGGCTGGCAGTTGCAGGCGCTCAAGGCCGGCTATGTGGCGGGCGCTCCGGTCCAGGGCCTGGTCCCTGCCCTCGAGAACGGCAATCGTTTCATCCGCAAGGTCACCTTCGCGGACGGCAAGTTCGGCTACAGCAGTCCCGGTTCGGGGGGGTGGGGCATCCAGGCCGCAGGCACGCTTTGCCTGCAGCTCGTGGGCGAGGCCGAGTGTGCCGAAGTCAAGGCAGGGGTGACGAATCTCGACGAGAACTACCGCGGTCTGGCCTGGGACTCGGAGGTCGAGATCAGCGACGCCAGCAATCCGGCCTACTGTTGGTACTACGCCACCCAGGCCATGTTCCATGCCGGCCGGACGCTCCGCCCGGCCGTGTACAAGAAATGGAACCGCGTGTTTGTCCCTCTGATGGTCGCCAACCAGAAGGCCGATGGGCATTGGGACAGCCCCGGCCGGCCGGCGAAAGGCGCCGCTGCCAAGTCGGAGTACGATCCGTACTACACCACCTGCCTGAACTGTCTCAGCCTTCAGGTGGAGTGGCGATATTTGCCCACGTACAAGCCGCCCGTGGCCGTGATGGCCGTTGCGCCTTCCGCATTGGACACTGCAGGCGGTGATCTGGACTTGAACCTGTAGATCCAGCGACGCGGCACGGGCCGGTGGCACTCGTACCGCCCCCGCCAAGACGCGATTTGCCGGCTCAGGACGTTCTTTTTCGACCTGTGCAAGCCGAGTGAGGCCGGGTAGGTCGCGGTGCCAGCCCAGACGGCCTCCCCTGACTGACCGTACCGCGGGCGGCCCTCCGCCCGCCATCCGAACCTTGCGCTACGTGTGTGCCGTGAAGCGGGCGGAGGGCCGCCCGACGGTCGGAAGGTGACGGGACTCGATCCGCTGCTTGCACAGGTCGTTCTTTTTTTTCTGGTATGTGGTTTAAAAAGAGTCATATTACCATCGTCTATCCACTAAGTACGACACCGTTGTGGGGGCGATCTTGCCCTCCCGAACGGACAGACATTACACAGCGGAGGAGTTGAACTATGGCAGACCAGGATGCGGCGCAGCAGCAGGACGCGGCGTATGACGAGGAGCAGCACCAGCGCGAGATAGAGGTGATCCTGGCCGAGTACCAGCGCCGTCAGATGCTCGAACATCTGACCGGGCCGTTCGTCTCGCTGATTGTCCACATCATTATGCTCGTGTCCTGCTTCCTCCTGATGACCGGCAGGACGACGCAGGAGATCTCCGACGTCGAGGTGTCCATCGAGGAGATGGAGGTCAAGGAACTCGACCCGAAGATCATCCAGGAACTGCAGAAACTGGAAAATGTGCCGCAGGATGTGGTGCCGGACGTCGAGCGCCCCGATGTGCCGCAGGAGCAGGTGCAGGCGGTGACCGAGGACTTCAGCAACGAAATGGCGCAGACCGACGACGCCATGGACTTCAGCGATGT
>MHBL01000346.1 GCA_001803235.1 Lentisphaerae bacterium RIFOXYA12_64_32 | reverse complement strand
TCTAGGCGCCAGCCCCGGTCAACCGTCGACCCTATCTCCACCCGCGACTGACGCATTACCAACCGCGGCCGAGGAACGTGGTGGCCCCCTCCGTACGCTGGGCTAAAGTATGCGTGAAATCCGGCCGGGACACCTCGGGTCGCGGAGCTCGCAAACCCACCCAACGGCGGCAGCGGTCACAGCTGAGAGGCGAGGGCTCTACACCATGGAAATCAAGGCCTACCGGGTTCTGGTCCGCGGCGTCGTCACCGGTGTCGGCTTTCGCTACTCCGCACGGCGCGAGGCGGCGCATCACGAAGACCTGCAGGGCTATGTGCGGAACGCTGACATGAGCACGGTCGAATGTGTCGTTCAGGGGACCGAGACCGACGTGAACGCTATGCTGGCTTGGCTCCGACACGGCCCGTCTTCCGCACGGGTCACGTCGTGCGATATCGAGCCGCTCGCAGTGGACCCGGAGCGGCCAGCGTTCGGGATCACACATTAGTGCCATGACGGCGTGACTCGTGAACTCACGGTTCGTCTCACAATAGTCGCGAGTCCTCGGCAAGGTTCTCGACACGGTTTGGCATAACGACAATGATGAGACGATGAGTACTGTGATCACGACGTCCGGATGCTGACACCTGAATCCCAACACCCAAAACCAGCCGCACCACATCATGGTCACAGCACAAAGGAGCGCCGATGCTGGAGAACGTCATTGACATCGCACGCGAGGCCGGCGCCATCGCCCGGCAGCATTTCGGCCGCCTCGACGAGCGCGACATCTCGCGCAAAAGCGCCACGGACCTCGTGACGCGAGTCGACAAGGAGATCGAAGGTTTCCTCCGCAAACGCCTTGCCGCCGCGGTCCCGGACGCCACGTTCTTCGGCGAAGAAGGCGACTACGGCGCACTGAGCGAACATGCTCGTGTTTTCGTCGTCGATCCGCTGGATGGCACGACCAGCTTCATTCACGGACACCCGTTCTACAGCGTGTCCGTGGGCTACCGCGAGAACGGCAGCTCGCAGCTTGGCGTCGTGTATCTGCCATACTTTGATCAGGTCTATTGGGCGGTCCGCGGCCGGGGCGCATTCCACGACGGGAAGCGGCTGGCGGTGTCCAGGACCGACGTACTCGGCGACGCGCTGGTCGCCACCGGGTTCGCCTGCGTGCGCAGCCGCTTGAAGCCCGACAACGTGCCGCTCTTCAGCGAGGTCATCTACCAAGTCCGCGGTGTGCGCCGTTGCGGCTCGGCCGCCATCGACCTGTGCTACGTGGCGTCGGGAATCTACGACCTGTTCTGGGAGTTCAACTTGCAGCCATGGGACATCGCGGCCGGCATGCTCATCGTCGAAGAAGCCGGCGGATGCGTCACCGACCTGGATGGGACGCCACACCAGGGCACCCGTGGCTCGTTCGTGGCCAGCAACGGTCGCGTTCACGACGCATTCCTGGCCATTGCCTCACACCACATCACCCCCTGAACCGATTCGCAGTCCGATCGCGACAAGCGACAACTCCGGGGGGATCGATATTCCCTAACCAATTGATAACGAATGGTAAATGACTAATCGCCTCTTTTTGTGACCGTTGGGCCTTGCCTTGCCGAGACAAGGGTGATATAATCTGTGGTAGAGGTAGGAGTTGACCCTCTGAACAAAACTACATTGGAGCTGCAAAGCTTTAAAGTTGAGTAACAGAGCAGAGCATCCTCCTACCTCATTTCCCCCCCCCCTTCTTAGAATACTCCCAGCCACCCTAACGCGGAGGAACCTATTCCTCCGCTATTGGCTGACCCTGTCAAGCCCTGCCGCGCCGCGAGAAAAAAGTGCGGCACTCCGGATGTTTTCTCTCCGTACACGCCGCCGCGTACACCACCGCCGTTCGCCATGCAGCACCCCGTTGGGCATGCGCGTCGCCGTTGGCGACGAGAGATCCGCCCGCATGCCGCTCAGACGATGTGGAATTGCTGGGTTACTTGTGGCGGACGAGGAGCCTTGCCCTACTTCAGGAGCCGGTAGTAGTAGTTGACATCGCCGTTCTTGCCGGACAGAAGTGTGTTGCGGAACACCCAGCTTGCGTGCAGGTCGGCCCAGACCATGTTCACACCATTCGAGTGCCGCAACCCGACATTGATCGCACCCCCGGACGGCGGCAGGATGTAGGCGTCGCGCCAGCTGCCGTCCGTCACGTCGCAGGTGCAGCCGACCACCAGGGTCTCGGAAGGCTTTTTCACCATGGACTCGCGCACCCACTTGGACACGGTGCCGTAGCCGCCGTGGTTGTCGTCATACCCCATGTACTGGATGTTCCAGCCGTAGCCACTCCTGCAGTACTTGGTGGGGTCGGCGTCCAGGTTCGCCGAAGGACACTTGAACACACCGGTCATGTACTGGTCATCGTCCGTGTTCAGGTTGCCGGGCAGTTCGAGGTACGGTGCGATTTCCTTCTGCCAGCGCGTATAGGGGTAGGACACACCTTCAAAGTCCTCGATGCAGGCGATGGGGAACCACCCGTCGTTGTTGTCCATGTACAGGCCGACGGCCGTCCCGATCTGCCGCAACTGGCCCAGGCAACTGGCCTGCTTCGCCTTGTCCTTGGCATTGGCCAGCGCCGGCAGCAGCAGGCTGGCGAGAATCGCGATGATCGCAATGACCACCAGCAATTCGATCAGGGTGAACGAACGGTTTGGCCTGGTCTGTCGGTTGCGCATGAACTTCACTCCCTCTGTTCGTCAATAGTCCGGCGACGTCCCGCGCGATGTACGGCCATTACACCTACCAGATTATACACCCGCGCCGGCCACCGTGCCAACCCAAGGCGGACGGGCAACGTAATGCGTCAGTTGCGGGTGGAGAGTGAGACGCCGGCCAAGGGACAGGTGGTCCAGAAACCGGCCGACATCTTCAATCTCACATTTTGCATTTCAGATTCTTGATTGCTGATTTGCCGGCTGATGCACACTCGCTCTCTGTCCTCCCTGCGCAGAAGGAGTCTGGTCGACAACACCGACTTGCCGTGCCGCCGGTGATGTAACATGTTGTGCGGCAAAATCTACAATCAACGATCACAAATGTAACATGTGAGCTAACCGTCGTTCGGAGGATCACTTCGAAGTACCGCGGGCGACCCCCCGCCCGCTGGCACCACGCGGAGGCCGCGCGGGGTACTGCCGGAACCGTGCCGCGGAACTGAGGTACGGCCCGGGTGGCCGCGAACGCGACGGTTAATAGCATTGGGGCTCTGCCCCCGGGCCCCCGCTGGAGGATCGTTGACCCTCCAGACCTCCCGGTGCCGGCTGGCGGACTTGGCGGCGACGGCGTGGAAGATGCTTGGGCATGTCTTCCTCTGTGGTCCAGATTCCTGTTGCAGTAAATATACATATGTGTTAACTTACTGCCATGAATATTGCGTCCCTCGTCAGTCTGGTCAAGGGTGAGCCGGTGTTCAGCTCGGCGTTGCTTGAGGTCGCCGGAACGCGCGCCACCACGATGCGCGCCCAGTTGGCGCGCTGGGTCCGGACGGGACGCCTGATTCAGCTCCGACGCCGGCTCTACGTACTGTCCGCGACGTATCGTGGCATTGAGCCGCATCCCTTTCTCATCGCCAACCGGCTGCAGCCCGGGTCGTACGTAAGTTTCCAGTCGGCCCTGGCATTTCGGGGGCTCATCCCGGAGCACGTTCCGACCGTCACGAGCGCCAGCACGGGCCGGCCGTGCAGCTACGACAACCCTTTCGGCCACTTTCAGTTCCGCCACATTCGCAAGACGTTGTTCTGCGGCTACGAGAGGGTGGAGGTTGCGACCGGGCAATTCGCGCTGATTGCGGTCGCGGAAAAGGCCTTGATCGACCTGTTGTACATCACGCCGCGTTCCGACGCTGCGGGGTACGCTGAAGAACTGCGGCTGCAGTCTCCCGAGACGTTCGACCTCGACAGGTTGCAGTCGATGGCGAGCCAAACGGGCAGTCACAAAGTCCGACGCGCGGTCCGGCGGGTTTGTTCGGTTCTGGAGGGTTCAGCATGAAGGAAGTGATCCGGGAACTGGTCCGGTCCTCTCCGGGAACATTGAGTGCGGTGTGTCTGGTCCGTGAGTATCTGCAGGCACGGATACTGCAGGCGCTCCAGGAACATGGCGCGTTCCAGGAGTGGGCCTTTGTCGGCGGAACCGCACTGCGATTCCTCTTCTCCATTCAGCGTTTCTCGGAGGATCTCGTTTTCTCAACAACCGCCCCGGGAAGAGGGAAGGACTTCGCCGCGGCGATGGCAGCGGTTGAGGCAGCCTTCCGACGGGAGGCCTACGAGGTCAGCGTCGCGACCAAGGCGGAGAAGACGGTGGCGTCGGCCTTCCTGAAGTTCCCGGGGTTGCCGTTCGAGGTCGGCGTGTCTCCGCACCGGAGCCAGGTCTTGTCGGTCAAGGTGGAAGTCGACACGAACCCACCGTCCGGCGCCGTTCTCGCGACCACGCTGACCCGGCGGCATGTCACGCTGAATCTTGTGCACTATGACAAGGCGTCGCTCTTCGCCGGCAAACTGCACGCGGTTCTCACGCGACGCTTCACGAAAGGGCGCGATCTCTACGATCTGGTATGGTATCTTGCGGACCGGACGTGGCCGCCGCCCAACCTTGAGTTGCTCAACACCGCGCTGGTTCAGACCGGGTGGGAGGATCCAAGTCTGACGCCGGCCACCTGGCGGTCGCAGGTTGTGACGCGTCTCGACGCGATCGATTGGAATGCAGCCAGGCGCGACGTTCAGCCGTTCCTCATGCACCCGCCGGACGCGGACCTGATCACGCGGGAGAACGTGCTGGGTCTGTTGCAGGGATAGCCGCCCTGGCGGCTTGACGCGGATCGAGAGCCCCCTCAGGCCGCCGTTCCCGAGCCCGGCGTCGACCTCGAAGTCGCGCAGGTCATTCCAGTTCATCCCGAAGCCGTTCATCGTTTCACGGCAGGCGTCTTCCAGTTCGAGATTGATGACGTTGTTGCCGAGCAGCCGGCCGATGAGGAACTCCAGCGGCAGGTAGTAGACGCGTTTGACATCCTCCCGGTGATGCGTCTGCTGCGTCGCGATCCAGCGCTCTATGACACGGTCGCGCACAGCCAGCGCCAGGGCGTAGTAACGGTCGCGGTCAGTGGCCGTGTAGCGGTCCTTGGCCAGGGTGTAGCGCAGGTGCCGGTCGAAGTCGCCCTGCAGGCTGGTCGCCGTCATCCGGACGCGGTGCTTCGGATTGCTGCGCGCCTTCTTCTCCGCGGCAGAAACCATGAGACGGTCTCCCAAACGTTGCCCGGAGGGCCGGCAGCACCATTGGTGGCCGCGGCAACCGCGCGCCAGCCGCACGGGACCGGTTGGGAAAGGTAAGCCGTTTCCGTGCCTGTCGCGGCGGCTGTCTGACGCCGAACATGACCGGGCCGTCTGCGGCCCGGGGCGCTGACGCATTGCGGCGGCAGAGCGTCCGGTGCTGGCAGAAGCCGGGCGAGGCGGTACATTCATCTGCTTCGGCCTGCCGCCGTTGCGGCGGCGGAGGCGACGAGAATAGGCGAGCGTACTCAGGGACTCACCCGACCGTCCTGAAATCGGATTCTTGGTGTTCGGCGTTCAAGCGGCGCACTTGCTCAAAGACCACGCCATCGACGGTATTTCCTTGCCTGAACACTGAACACCGAACACTGGACACCTGAGTCGCAACCTCCGGAGACGGTCATGTCGGACATGTCTGAGTTGGCGTCGCTGCGCATCGAACGCACGGCGCGGCCATCCGGCACCACACGGCGCGGACGCTGGCGGCGCTGGACAATTCTGCTGATCCTGGCGGTGGCCCTGGTGCTGGCGTGCCACGCCTTCCTGGTGCCGGCGACGGTCACGGTCGCCCCGGCTGTGCGAGCCAGCGTTCAGGGCGACGACTCGCCCTCCGGTGAACTGAGCGCCGCGGGGTACATCGTGGCCGACCGTCAGTCCACGGTGTCGGCCAAGTACACGACGCGGCTGGCGCGGCTCCTGGTCCGCGAGGCGGCGGTGGTCGAGAAGGGCCAGCTTCTTGCCGAGTTAGACCATCGCGAACTGGATGCCGGGATCAACGAGGCGGAAGCCGACGTGGCGCGCGCCGAGGCACTGGTCGGCCAGGCTCAGGCGGGCGTGGCACAGGCCGAGGCCGAGCTGACCGCCGCCAAAGCGGCGGTACAGACAGCCGCCGCCCGCGTGGCCGAGGCGCAGGCTGGTATGGACGACGCCACCCGACGCCTGCACATTGACGAAACACTGGTGAAAGCGCAGGCCGCTGAGGCGAACCGCGTCGATGACCGGCGCACGGAAGTGAACCTTGCCCAGGCCCGTGTGACGGCAGCCGAGCAGACCCGCGTGGAAACCGAAGCGCGCGTGGGCGTTGCCGTGGCGCAGGTCGGCGCGGCGAAAGCGGCGCGCGTCTCCACCGATGCGGCCCTGCTGGCGGCGCGCGCCCGGCTCGAGACGCTGCGCGCGCGACTCGAAGACCATTTCGTCCGCGCGCCGTTCGCCGGTGTCGTGACTGAACGCATTGCCGAGGAGGGCGAGATCGTCGCGCCGGTCAGTATTGGCGGCACACAGGCGAAGGGCGCCATCGTCACGGTCATCGAGTCCGCGTCAATGCAGGCGGAGGTTGACGTCGCGGAGCGGCACCTGGCGCGGGTCAAGCCGGGCGGCCGGGCCCGCATCACGGTGGACGCGTTCCCGGGCGAGGTCTTCCCGGGCAGCGTGCAGCGCATCCTGCCGCTGGTCGACCGCGGCAAGGCAACGGTCAAGGCGCGCGGCGATTTCCGTAAGGTGGACCCGCGGTTCCTCCCCAATATGGCCGTTCGCGTCCGGTTCCTGCCGCCCGATGCGCCGGCCGGGGCGGAGGAAGGACTCGTCCCCGACCCGCTCCTGGTCCCGACCGCCGCGGTCGTGACGCGCGACTCGCAGCCAGGCGTGTGGACGGTGGACGGCGACCGGGTCCGTCACGTACCCGTCAAGACCGGCGCGACGCGCGGCGACCAGATCGAGATCACCGAAGGCCTGGCCGAAGGCGCCACGGTCGTGGTCAAGGGCGTCGCCGCTCTGCGCCGCGACGGCCAGCGCATACGCGTGCGGCAGACGGAAGGACGGCTGTAGGTGAATGGGAAGGCTGTAGGGGTTTAGGCTGTAGGCTGTAGGTAAGAGCGAGCCAACCGACAGCCATGCGAACCAAAGCCCTCCGATGCGCGTATTCAAGTGCCTGCAACCGATCAGTCTATAGCCTAAACCCCTACAGTCTACAGCCTGCTCCCGGAGTGCCATGGATCCCATTGTCGAACTCGAAGACGTGACCCGGATCTACCGCAAGGGCGACAGCGAGATCGCATCGCTGAACCACGTCACGCTGCGAATCGAGCCGGGCGAGTTCATTGCGCTGATGGGGCCGTCCGGGTCCGGCAAGACAACGCTGCTGAACCTGCTCGCAGGGCTCGACTCGCCCACATCCGGCAAGATCCGGGTCTGCGGCCAGGACCTGGCCGAACACAGCGCGCGCGAGCTGGCGCGCTGGCGCGCCGACCACATCGGGTTCGTGTTCCAGTCCTTCAACCTCCTGCCCGTACTGACGGCGCGGCAGAACGTCGAACTGCCCTTGACACTGCAGTCGTTGAGCCGCGACGAACGGCGCGCCCACGCCGAGGCGGCGCTGCGTGTGGTCGGCCTGGAGGACCGCATGGATCACCGCCCGTCCGAGATGT
This sequence comes from Lentisphaerae bacterium RIFOXYA12_64_32, assembly GCA_001803235.1. Classification (GTDB taxonomy): domain Bacteria; phylum Verrucomicrobiota; class Lentisphaeria; order Oligosphaerales; family YB12-FULL-65-16; genus YB12-FULL-65-16. The sequence continues at coordinate 21,307 of MHBL01000346.1, read as the reverse complement.
CGGGCGGTCAGGAGCAGCGGGTGGCAATCGCCCGCGCCCTGGCGTGCGACCCGATGCTGCTGGTGGCCGACGAACCGACCGGCGACCTGGATGCGAAGTCCGCACAGGAAGTGATGCAGCTCATGAAGCGGCTGAACGAGGGATTCGGCAAGACCATCATCATCGTCACCCATGATCCGCATGTGGCGGAGTTTGCGCGGCGCGAACTGCACCTGGAAAAAGGCGTGCTGCACATGGAGCGGCGGCGGTGAGACTCATCTGGCTCAACCTGTGGCGTTCTCCGACCCGCACGGGCCTGACGGTCCTCGGCACGGCCATTGCGCTGGCCTTGTTCTGCCTGCTCGAGGCGTTGCTGGCCGCGTTCAACGCCGGGGTCGAGATGGCCAGTGCCTCGCGGCTCGTGGTGCAGCACAAGGAGTCGATCACCTTCCTGTTGCCCGAGGCGTACCGCTCGCAGATCGCGCCGTTCGAGGGGGTGAACTCCGTCGCCATGGGCACGTGGTTCGGCGGGCTTTACGAGGAGCCGTTGCCGAGCGGCGACCGCAAGCAGGTCTTCTTCCCCAACTTCGCTGTCGACATGGAGCCCTACCTCGGGCTCTACCCGGAAATGCAGATACCGCCCGAGCAGTACCAGGCGCTGATGGCGGACCGCTCCGGGTGCATGGTCGGCATCGCCACGGCCAAGCGCCTGGGCAAGACCCTCGGCGACCGCATCGTGCTGCGCGGCCTGATCTGGCCGAAGCGCGACAACTCGCCCTGGGAGTTCACCATCCGTGCTATCTACACTCCGTCGTCGGAGACGTTCGACCCAACTCTGATGATCTTCCACCACAAGTACCTGGACGAGAGCCGCTCCATCGCAAAAAACATGGCCGGGTTCTACATCATCGGGCTGGCGAATGCCGATGAACACGCGGCGGTTTCCGCCGCCGTGGACCGCCGCTTTGCCAACAGCCCGTTCCCGACCCTGACCATGAACGAGAAGGCCTTCAACATGCAGTTCATCTCCATGATGGGTAACTTCAAGCTCTTGTTCCGCTTCATCGGTTCGGTGGTGATCTTCACCATGCTGCTGATCTCCGCCAACACCATGATGATGAGCGGCCGCGAGCGCACCCGCGAAATGGCGGTGCTCAAGGCGCTGGGGTTCTCCGACGAGCGTGTCTTCGGCCTGCTCGTCGGCGAAGCGGTGGCCATCGGCCTGCTGGCGTTCCTCCTCGGCGCCGGCGGTACCTACGCATTGATCAACGTCGCCAAGTGGAACCCGAAGCCGGACTTCTTCCCGATCTTCCAGGTCCCCGGCATGGCGGTCCTGGGCGCGCTGGGGATCGCCGCCTTCACCGGGTTGGTGAGCGGACTCATTCCGGGCGTGGCCGCCCTGCGCCTGAAACCGGCGGAAGCGTTACGGAGCCTGTGAATGGCTTTTTCGATTGCTGATTTTCGATTGCTGATTGCCCGGAGAATGCGCCCGTACCGCCCGGTTCGGTGTGGATGCACAGCCCGTCAGACAGCATCACCCTGCCCTGTCATTTACGACGCAACGTGTTACGCTGCATTATTTAATGATAGTTTCCATTGGCCGACCAGGCCCGGGGAATTTCCACGAGTACCGCGGGCGGCCCTCCGCCCGCTTCTCGGCACGCACGCAGCACGGGGCTCGGATGGCGGGCGGAGGGCCGCCCGCGGTACTGTATTTCAGACGGGGCCGGCCTGGGTTGGCACCGCGACCTCGTCGACCTCGCTCCGCCTATTGCGCAGGTCGGAATTTGGAATCAGCAATCCGCGGTCTGGAATGTGAGTTGTGCCCGATGGTTCTGCCGCTCAACTACAGCCTGTCCAGCGTGCTGGTGCGCAAGAGCGCCTCGGCCATGGCCATTGGCGGCATTGCCCTGGTCGTGCTCGTGCTCGTGTTTCTCCAGGCCATGGCGGAGGGTCTGCGCCGCGCCGTGGCTACGTCCGGCAGCCCGCGCAGCCTGATCGTGCTGCGCAAAGGCTCGGACGCGGAACTGGGCAGCCAGGTCCTGCTGGAGGACGCGCGCATCGTGGCATCGTTGCCGTGGATTGCGCACGACCCGACCGGCCAGCCGCTGCTGGTCAACGAGGTGGTGGTTGTCGTCGCGCACGAGCGCCAGAACGGCGGTCAGGCCAACCTGAGCATCCGCGGCACCGAGCCGCTTTCCCCCACGGTGCACCACGGCGTGCGACTCACGGCGGGACGCTGGCTCAAGCCGGGCAGCACGGAAGCGGTCGTGGGCGCAGCGCTGGCGCGGCGCATGGGCGGGCTGGGCATCGGGCAGGTCCTCGAACTCAGCAACCAGCGCTGGCCAATCGTCGGCGTGTTCGAAGCGGACGGCAGCGCGCTGGAGTCCGAGGTGTGGATCGACCTGGACGCATGCCAGGCCGCGTTCCGGCGTCGAAGCGTCTACTCCTCGGTCCTGTTCCGCGCCGCGACCGACCCGGCCGAGGTGCTCCGGGGTCTCCGCCGCACTCTGGAGGACGACCCGCGGCTGCAGACGCTCGATGTCATGACGGAAGACGCGTATTACGCCAAACAGTCCAAGCTCATGCACGACGTGATCCTGGTGCTGACCGGGGTGCTGACTGCGATCATGTCGGCGGGCGCCATTGTCGGGGCCATGAACACCATGTACGCGGCGGTCAGTCAACGCCAGCGCGAGATCGGCTGCCTGCTGGCGCTGGGGTTCACACCCGAGGCAATCTGGCTGTCGTTCATCCTCGAGTCGATCGCGCTGTCACTGGTCGGCGCGGCGCTCGGGTGCCTGCTGAGCCTGCCCTTCCACGGCATGGCCACCGGCACCCTGAACTGGACCACATTTGCGGAGACCGCATTCCGTTTCCGGATCACCCCGGCCATCCTGCTGACCGCCACGCTGGTCGCGGTGGGCATGGGCTTCCTCGGCGGGTTCCTGCCCGCCTTCCGCGCCGCGCGCCTGCGCGTCGTCGACGCGCTGCGGCGCGGGTGAGACCACCCACAGACCACGCCGAACAGGGCCAGGCCGGCGGTCGCCCTCACTCCAGACTACGCCAGCCCCCAGTGCTACCAAGGTTCTCAGAGGAAGGCCTCTTCCGCAGTACCGCGGGCGGCCCTCCGCCCGCCTGCTGGGGGTGCCGCCCGGAGGCCGAGCGGCGTACCGCGGAGATTCGTCCGGTGAACGATGATGGCCGCGAACGAGAACCTGTTCGTCGCATTGCGCCAGCCCCCCCCCGGCTCCGCTCCGTTCACCGGTACACTTCGTCGTGGGTGCCGATGCCGAGCAGGACGATCTGCCGCTTCGTGATGAGCAGCGTGATGATGATGCGGTCGCTGTAGGAAAGACGCACGGCGTGCAGACCCTGCATGCGGCCCTTCAGCGGGTGCAGCCGCAATGCGGGCGTGAAAGGATCGGACACCAGTGCCGTCAACGTATCTCGAACCAACTCTTGACGGTCCGGATGCGTTCGCAGGTACTTCCGCAACTCGCGCAGGAAGGCCTCGGTCCGTATGAGTGTCCAGCGCCGCGCGACATCACTCATCGGACGTCGCCTCCCGCATGAGTTTGTCCACCGTGGTAACTTTGCAGCGTCCCTCGCGCCAGTCGGATAGAGCCCGTGCCACGCGCGCTTCGTCGGCGGCCTGGGCCATCTCCTCGTAGTCGTCGGGGGTGAGGACGACGTAGGCCGGCCGGTTGTTGCGCACGATGGTAACAGTGCCGTGCTGGCGCAAGCCACTGTCGACAGCCGTCATGCCGCGGCGCTTGATCTCCTGCACGGGTATAATGGCATCGATCATGTCTAACTCCAGTACTTCATATTGGTACTGAAATATAGTACTTGATCCAAGACCCTTCAAGCGCTGCCAGGCGCGGCTTCCCTGGTGCGTCCGCCGCATTCGTCACCAGTTGTACTCGGTCACATAGGCGCCGTTGACGACCCAGGCGGCTTGACTGGAGTAGAACCACGCGTAGTTGACCAGGCAGTCGTTGGCGCTCATGGACTCGTAGTGACCGTCCAGGAAGATGACGTTGGCGCGCCGGCCATGCCGTGCCTCGACGCGCTTGGACATGTGCAGCCATTCCCAGTTCGTGTCGCAGACCAAGGCGCGCTGGTCGATCACGCCAGTGAGCTTGCGGAGGTTGCTCTGGTGCAGCGACCAGCCGTGCTGGTAGTCGTACGCGTAGCGCTCGCGCGGTGTCTTGAGCGTGCTGCGGTTCCAGGTGACTGGGCACATGAACACGTCCTTGTCGTTCATGCCAACGTACGGTTGCACGGCCGGCTGGTAGTTGCCCCAGGTCCGGGTGACGAACGAGTTGTCGTCGTAGTAGAAACGCGCGTCGTAGTTGAAGAGCCAGAAGTCGGGGAAGGCGCTGTCGTAGTCGTCCAGGTACTGGGCCCAGCCCAGGGAGATCTGCTTCTCATTGCTGGCGCAAGCGGCCTGGTGCCCCTTGGACTTGGCACGCTGCAGCGCCGGCAGCAACAAGCTCGCCAGAATCCCGATGATGGCGATGACCACGAGCAACTCGATCAACGTGAAACGGCGGGCGGAACCAAGCCTCAAAATCATAGCCGACGCCTCCCTTCAACAGTGCTCATGCCGCTTGTCCGGGATATGTCCTTCGTGGTCGGTGCTATGCCACGCTCTGCATAGCCGTCACGAACTGCCGTCCGGACATTGGCTTGGGAAGGGGCCTGCCGTCGCGGCGGTAGATCTCATGGGTGAAATTCCTGTGGCTTCCTCTTCCGCCCCTGTCCACGAATCCGGCCCGCTGCAGGTCGCGTATGACCTCTCGAACCTTCCTGGGCATCCGTCGCTATCCTTAACTGGACGTATCGGAAATGCTACACATGTTACTGTGCTGCAAGGACTATGGACAATGGACCATGGTCCGCAGTTGCGCGTAGCGCTAAGTTCCATGTTGCCTCAGATCAGGCGCAGCATATGGAGCTCCGACACAGACGCTACACCGGAACCGGACGCATGTCAACCCATCACTCTGAGACCCCAGGGCTGTTTCAAGATCCGGCCCCGCGTCTCAGAAGGCCACGCCTCTGCGCACACCAGGTAGGGGCGGCCTGTCCTCAGGCCGCCCCCCCCCCGGCGTGGGGACACGCCGGGGGTACTCGCCGCACGTGACGGTCACGAATCTTGAAACAGCCCTGCTGAGACCCCGAAACCGCACCGGATCGAAGCAGAACCCCTCGTCCCAACTCAGTCGCCACGCCTCCGTGGCCAGGATCAACCTGGCTGCGGGTGGAACCGGACGGCCCGGACCGGCAGCAGCACGTCTTTGAGGTCACCGTTGAACCCGCAGGCACGGAGCAACTCGAGCTGGAGCGCGAACTCGCCGATCTCGTAGAGGTTGTGCGCGTCGCTGCCGAACGTGAACGGCACACCCGCGTCGAGGCAGAGTCGCACGAACGCCGGCGGCGGTTCGTTGGTGTGGAAGTTGAGCTCTGCGGCTGTCTTGTACTGCCGCAGCAGCCGCACGGTCGGCGCGAACAATGCCTCCGGACACTTCGCACCGCCGCGTCGGAAGACCCGGAACGGGTGCGCCAGACTGTGGATGCCGTGCTTGAGCAGCGCTTCGACCAGGAACAGAAATTCGTCCTGCGCCTTGGCCATGTCAGGCTGCGGACCCCGCAGCGCGGCCAGCCCGTGCACCGCGCCGAGGCGCAACGCCAACCGCGCCTCGTGCTCCGCCCGCACCAGGACGCTGCCATCGTAGGCGGCGTCCAGTTCCATGCCGATCGCGCTCGCTGGACAGCGCGCGGCGGCGAGCGCGTCGAAATACAGGTGCGACCGGTCCGCGGCGGGGACCGCGCCAGACATGCCCTGCTCCAGGCACGCCCCGCCCCAGTAATTCTTCGCATCGAAGTAGAGCTGCCCGGAATGCTCGGCGAAGAAGACTCCGCCGAGGCCGAAATCCCTGGCCAGCGCGAACGTCTTGCGGATGTCCATGTTCTCCGCGCAGTAAGCAAGGTGCGTGTGGACGTGCGTGTCGACCAAACCCAGTTCGGGCGGCAGGCGCAGGTCGTGACGCGCCGCGGTGACGCGGTCGCCGTCGATCTCGACCACCAGCAGCCCGAACGGGATCTCGCACAGCGCCGGTGCGGCGACTGTCGCAATGCCGTCAGTCCGCACGAGGTCGTATGCAGGGTGAAAGTGTCCGCTGATCGCCAGCCCGATGCCGCACTCGCGCATGACGGCGAGAATCTCCGTGGCGTTGATGTAGTTGTACGGGCAGTTGACGAGGCCGGGTGCGAACAGCGGCGTGTGTTGCAGGCTCACGATCGGGCCGGCCCAGCCGGAGCGCGCCGCGCGCATCCGTTCGATGTCGTGCGCTTCGCGCCGCGCGTTGTACCCAGGCTCTTCCGGATCGATGAACGGCACCAGGCGCACGCCGGCCACGTCCACCCAGTCGGGCGGCCGCGGGAAGTGCGCGTAGAAGCGCTCGAGCGGCAGGTTGTCGTGGTTGCCGGGGATGATGAGCCACGGCACGCTGCAACCTTTCAGCAGCTTGGCGAGCTGCTCGAGCAGTGTCTCCGCGTCCGGGCTCTGGCCATCGTTGACGATGTCGCCAAGGATGACGGCAACGTCCGGCTTGATGAGACGGTTGATGCGGTGGATGGCACGGTGCAGCAGCAGGTCGGCGATCTCACCGCGCCGTGACGCAATGGCAGGGTTCGCGCCGCCGGCGTAATGCAGGTCTGCGATGACGGCAATCTTCATAGGTGCTTCCTTGCTCCGCCTCCTTGCCCGTCAATCCGGGTGGGCGATATGCGAAACCACGGCGGCTGTCCGTGTAAGGTCACGTGCCGGACCGCATTGTCAAGGCGGGACGGAAGTGGCAGCGACGCTCCAGCGAGCGGCCGGCGGCGGCGCGACACCGCCTTGCCTGAGACATGCTGCCCGCGCAACGCATCACAGCCAAAGCGGCGTCGCCGTCCAGCCTGCTGGTCGGGGCTCTGCCGCCGCTCTCCACATGGTTCGCCGCGCCGGCCGGGCGTGGGGTCCCGCCCCATCCCTCGCCGTCACCCACGCCCGTCGAACTCGATGACGAGTTCCCGGGTCCACTCGAACCGGAGCGCCGACACCGCTTCGGCCGCATTGCCCTGGCTGTACGGGGAGAAACCGCGGAGTCGCACGGGCTCGAACGGGGTCGCCGACCTGATGCACGCCGTATTCCCTACGGGCAACGTCGTGACGACCGGCCGGTCCGTATTCACACGCAACGTCAGGCGCGGCATGGGGCCGAGGTCCCAGCGGATCGCACCGTCGAACGTCTCGTAGTGCAGGATCGCGTCGGCCCAGGCGTCGCCCGTCTCGAGCGTCCCGGTGCGCACGGTGTAGGCGTCGTCGCCGATGCGGAAGGTCGAGTATTCCGGGTCGCGCTTGGACTTCAGGCCGTTGAGGATCACGCCGGCGTCGCGGTGCGCCAGATACACCATGCTCTGCTGGTCCAGCGCGTAGTCGGAGCTGGCGGCAATGACACGATTGAGCGCCCGCAGCGCCGACAGGCCGGCCGTGAAGCCGTGCTCGCGCACGACCCCGAGCGGCAGCGTGACGCGGCAGGCCCCGTCGGTGTGGTACTCAGGCGTCGCGCCCGACCCGGTCTGCATCAGGTCCAGTTCGTGATGAATGACCGCCAGCGCTTCCGGCGAGTAGGCCTCGAAGTCGGCGGCGGCGAGCGACTCGGCGATGAACGCGCGGCCGCGCGGCGTCAGCGAGTGCAGGGCCAGCCCGTACACCGCCCAGGCGGAGTGCGCGTTGGTGCGTTCGTCGGCGATAGGGAGCATGGCGCGGTTGTGGTTCAGGAACGCACGGAAGAAGTCGCCGGCCGTGACGAACTTCTCGCGCGGCCGGTTCTTCCCGTCCAGCACGTCGTAAAGGCAGCCGGCGGTCAGCGGCGTGTAGACCAGGGACGGTCCGCCCTCGCGCTCGGCGTTGGTGTGTTCTTCGAAGTAGCCGTCCGGGTGTCCAGAGGCATAGAAACGTTCCGCAAACTCGCGCGTCAGTTCGACCCAGTCCGGCCGGCCGAACACCTGACCGCAGTAGTAGATGCCCTGCATGAAGATGGCGGTGTGATTGTTCACACCGCCGGCCACGTGCAGGTCGGTGCGGCCGGGCAGGAACTGGCGGTTGTGCTCGATGGCCAGCGCCACCTGTTCTTCGACCAGGTCGCGGTAGCGCTGCTTCTCCGCCGCATCGAGCACACGCTCCATGGCGCGGTAAGCCAAGGCGATGTGCAGCAGCAGCCGGCGCAACGGCACGCGCCAGACGCCGCGGTCGGGCTGCTCATGATTGTGAATGTTCCGTCGGTAGTAGTCCATGTTCTGCTGCACGATGCGCAGCACGCGTAGCGCCTCCGCGTCGCCGGCCGCCGCCAGCGGTGCGAGCACGGAAATGCCACAGGCGAAGTAGTCGTAGAACGAGACGACCTTCTCGATCGGCTTGAACCCCGGTCGATAGTCGTCATCGAAGGTTGGGCGGCCGTGGCCGTACAACCGCGCCATGGTCGGCACCACCGCGGCTTCAATGCGGCGCTTGGCCGACGCGACAATTGCCTCGTCCAGTCCAGTGGTTGTCACGTTCATGGGAACTCCTGCCCCCGTGCGCTGCGCGACGTTCAAGACGAGAGGAAACGTACCCCATGCACACCGCTGCGCAACCTCCGGTCGCTGTGACGCAGGGCTGTGACGTCGGACTGCGCCATTGCGACCTCGAGGCGTGTCGCACGCGCCGGCCGTTCGCCTTCCTCCGGCGTGCGGGATCCGCAGACGCGGATCCAGCGCGCCGGACGGCTCCGCGATGCGAAACGCAGGGGCGCCGGCTTGGAGGCGCCCCTGCGTTTCGCATCGCGACATCGAGGGGGTCGCGGGGGAGTAGCCTACGCCCCCGCGTTGGGGGTCTGGGGGCGAAAAGCCCCCAGCTTCGCCCGCCGTCGCCCGCCTCAGTACGCCCCGAGTTCGTACGCGGTCTCGTACATGGCGACCACGTTCTCGGGCGGGCTGATGGACTGGATGTTGTGGCACGGGCCGAGGATGTAGCCGCCGCCTTTGCCGAAGATGCGGATGTTCTCCTCGACCTCGCGACGCACGTCCGCGACCGAGCCGCGCGCCAGCGTGAGCTGGTTGTCCACCGCGCCCTGGAAGACCAGTTTGTCGCCGAAATCGCGCTTCAGCCCCTCGCGTTCCATACCGCGGCAGCGCCACTGCACCGGCTCGAGCACATCGGTGCCGATACGGATCATGTTCGGCAGGTTCTTGCGGCACGCGCCGTCGCTGTGGTGGAAGGCGTAGGCGCCAGCTTGGTGCGCCAGGTCGATCATGCGCTTCATGCGCGGCAGGAAGAATTCCTCAATGTGCGGCAGCGACACGATCAGGTCCTCCTGGCTGCCCACGTCCTCAGCGACCCAGGTCCAGATGACCTTGCCGGGAATCGCTTCGTAGATGCGGCGCGTGTTCTCGTAGCACAGCCCGTACAGCTTGTCGAGACAGTAGTGCACCATCTCCGGGTTCTCGATCAGGTCGATGTAGCCCTGCTCGACACCGCGCAGCGCCTTGTACCCCGCATATGGCTCGGAGCCGCCGCCCTGCACGATCCAGTCGTCCTTGCCCTTCACCTGCGCGGGAATGCCCGAGTAGTCGTACCAGTCCGGGCTGGGCCAGCGATAGTCCTTCTCGATCTCCTCGACGCTGTTGTACTTCGCCAGCGGGTGGGACACCGCGTCGCGGTACGAGCCGGTGCCGTAGTCATGGTCTTCGTACCTGATGCCGAACACGTCCTCGTTCGGCGGCACGGGCGGCCCGATGTATTTGGGCCCGACGCCCACGACCGGGTCGATGTGCAGGCGCTGCGCCGCCTCGGCGAAGTCCGCAACCCCCATGTGCTTGAGCAGCTTCGCTGTCGCCTCACCGGTGGCGCGGTACGACAGCGGAATCCGGTCCGGAATCTTGTGGTTCAGCACGGCAAGCCAGCGTTCGCGCGGTGTCATCGGTGTTCCCTCCGTAATGCGGAACGGTCGGGTTCCGCGGTTTCCGGTGACTATACGCGTCAGGCACCGGAACGCCAAGTGGGGCCCAGGCCCTGCCAGGGCTGTTTCAAGATCTGGCACCGCGTCTCGGAAGGCCACGCCTCCGCGCACACCAAGTGGGGGCGGCCTGTCCTCAGGCCGCCCCCCCCCCGGCGTGGGGACACGCCGGGAGGGGGAGAAAAAGCAAGCCACTATTCCACTGAGTGCCGAGTTCCTGGTTCTGAGCCACTCCCGGGCGCGTTCCGTACTGAGCGACACGCGCCGGCCGTCGACGCTATCACCACCTGCGACTCCCAACCCGGCGCAGCAGAAACCAAGACGAACGTCCAACATCGAAGTCCAGAGCCTCCCCGCGGCACCCGCGAGCCACGGCGTAGCCCTGCCATCCAGCAGGATCGCCCGGGAGCCGCTCCCATGAAACGGAAGGACCCCGGAGCCCGCGAGGACGCGGGCGCTCCAGGGGCTGGCACGGGGGCTGACTTGGAGCGCCCGCGTCCTCGCGGGCTCTGGATGCGTCGTTGCCAGTTTCGCCTGGGTATGATCGGGCGGTACGCTGCCGGCGGGGCGCTGACGCATTGACCGCCGTTGGTGCCCCAGCCTTGCGCCCAGCTCACGGGAGTGTATCGTTTCTGCAGCTCTGCCGGGGGGGGAGATAGCCTGTTGGACTAGAGCCGGGACGCTGATCATGGACGCGACACCACAGGTTCAGCAACGTGTACGAGACGGCTTGGCGGCCCACGGCCTGCTCGACGGTGCGACGCGTGTCTACGTCGGGTTCAGCGGCGGCGGCGACAGCACGGCGTGCCTTCTGCTGATGCGGAGTCTGCACCCGGCCGTGACCGCCATTCACCTGCACCACGGGCTGCGAGGTGCCGAGGCGGATGCGGACGAAGCCTGGTGCCGGCAGTTCTGCGAAGAGCGCAGGATTCCGTTCGAGTCGCACGCCCTCGACGTACCCACGCAGCGTCGGAAACGCGAGAGCATTGAGGTGGCGGCGCGGCGTTGCCGGCTGGAGTTCTGGCGGTCGCGTGTCGAGTCCGGCGCGGTGGTGGCGCTTGGGCACCATGCCGACGACTGTCTGGAAGAACTGCTGCTGCGTCTGGCGCGCGGCGCCAATGCCAGCGGCCTGACGGGACTGCGGCCGCGCCGCACCGTGTTCGGAGTCCGCATCATCCGGCCGTTGCTCGGGTTGCGGCGTGCCGAGTTGGTCGAGTATCTGCGCGAGCAGGGCATCAGCAACTGGTGCGAAGACCTCAGTAACCGCGACACGACGCGCCGGCGCAATGCGGTGCGGCACGAGTGGCTGCCGCTGCTCCGCCAGACCGTCGGGCACGACCTCGGCCTGCTGCACAGCCTGGATGCGCTGGCCCACGACGCCGCGTTCCTCGAACAGGCGGCGCGGGACGCGCTCGAGCGGACGTCCGACCCGGCGCAGTTCCGACACCTGCATCCGGCGCTGCTCCCGCGCGTGCTGCGGCTGTGGCTGGCGGCGGAGACGGGCCGAGATGTTCTGCTTTCCGGGTCTGCCCTCAACCGCCTGTCGGCGGCGCTTCGGGCCGGGACCGGTCGACCCGTGTGCGTGCCCTTGGGCAAAGGCGCATCCGTGGCTGTGAGCCGCGGCCGGTTGCACCTGCTCCGCGACCCCGCGGTGCTGACCGCACGGGTGTGGCGCTGGCGAGAAACGCCGCGCCTGGAACTGCCCGAAATCAGCGCCACGCTGACTGCCGAGCCCGTGTGCGGTCGCGACGCTGCGGACGCCGCACCACCGCGCTTGGTCGAGGTCTTCCGGCGTGCCGATGTGCCGGACGAACTCACAGTGCGCGCCTGGACACCGGGCGACCGCATGATTCCCTTTGGCGCGCACTCGCCGAAAAAGCTCCAGGACCTGTTCGTGGACGCACACGTTCCGCGTGACGAGCGGGCGCGGGTGCCGGTGGTCCTGGCCGGGGACACGATCATCTGGGCGGCGGGCGTGCGGCGGGCCGAGTTTGGCCGTTTTCAGGATTCCGGCACAAGCGTGCCCGGGCTGTGTTTGCGGCTGACGTGACGGTCGTCGTTGGTCATCGAGCCGCCGCCACAGATTCCCGGCACGGTTTAGGCTTCCGGCGGCCATGGGACCATGGCTACAGCCTACAGCCTATCCACCTACAGCCTTTCCCCCCGCGTCCATTCACGCGAGCAGCAGTTGGCGGACCAGGTTGAGCCGGCGCCGGCACACGCTCTGGACGAACTCGATCTCGGAGGCAAGCATCTCCTCGACGGTCGTTTTCAAGGCGCGCCGGCGCGCCAGGAAGCGGCGCGCGTCCGACACCAGGGCCGCCAGTTCGCGCAACAGGATGAGGCGATTGACCTCCTCGAACTGCTCGGGGTTCAGGACACGGCGCAGGTTGTCCTCGTGCAGGACGCGCATCAGGTCGCGGTAGCGCCGGGCGACTTCGGCGGCCAGCAGGGGCGCTTCGCGGTAGCTGGCGTAGTACACGGCGAGACGCCGCACGACCTTGTCGCGCTGCTTCACGGAGTCGAACCGTTTGCTGATCCAGTCCAGTTCGCCCATCAGCCGCCGCTGCACGTCACGGTCGCCAAATGAGAGTTTGCGGATGAGCTGTTCGGGCGTCTGGTCCTCCTTGAGCGCGCGCAGGAAGGCCAGGCGCACGGCCTTCTCGGCGCCGGCGAGCAGGGCCTGGTTCCACTGCTCGCGGCCTTGTCCCACCAGGCCGAAGAAGGCCAGGGCGAACCGGTAGGCGCCGTCGGGCTGGGGCAGGATCAGGTCCGCCATCAGCAGGATGGGTGTGAACAGGGCCTCGACCGTGCGGATCTCGCGGAACAGCGTGGCGGCGTGCCACGCTCGGTCCTGTTCCGCCGCATTCGCCTGCTTCTGGTTCAGCGAGACGAAGAACAGCACGCTCTGACCCAAGTCGACAAGGCTCGCATTGAGCCAGCGGCGGAACGGCGCTTCCTCGTGCAACTGCCGCTTGACCAGCATGCGCAAGTGCATCGAGTTGCGGGTGCGGTCTGTACGCGTCTTGTCCCAGTGCTGCAGGGCGCAGCGCCGCAGCAGCCGGTCGGCCTGTTCCACGACGCCCGGCCACTGCTCGCCGAGTGCTTCGTCCGCGCTCCAGGACTCGGCCCACTCCAAGGCATGGTGCGGCAGCTTCTCCAGGTTGCAGGCCAGCCAACTTTTCAGCAGGTCGCGCACCACGTCGGGGTCGAGCTTGCCCTTGTTCCGGTCCAGATAGGCGAACTGCCACTGCACCGACTGCTCCGGGTCGACCGCGTGCAGCACCCGGAACGCGTGCTCCACCACGGAGGAAACGAGCAGATTGTGCCGCCGGCAGGCGTCGACAGCCAGCACCAGGTCTTTGGGAATGCCGGCCGCCGCCAGGATCTTGATCCGTTCCAGGGGCGTGAACGCATAGGGCGGGACCAGCGACATGGACTGGCTGGCTTCCGGCTTCGCGGCCCGTTGGGCCCGTCCGTCCGGGCCAGCTGCCAGCAAACGCGAGGAGTTGTCGATGGACTCGAAATACTCCCGGAGAATGTCCCGCTCCATGCGCTTGCTGTTGCTGTTCAGGTACGAGTCGATGACCTTCTGGACCAGGTCGGCAATCTCCGGAAAATGCCGGGGGTGCACCCGTGCGGCGAGGTCGCAGAGCGCGGACATCTCGATGTCGGCCAAGTCCGGGTTGAGCCGGCAGAGCTTCTCCAGCCGTTCGCGGAGCTGTTTGTATGATCGGTGGTCGCTCACAGTGTCGATGGCCTCCGCGGCAACAGGCCACGGGCACCTTGCTCAACCCGTGGTCGCCGCTCGCATCCACCAGAACCGTAGTCCGGGACCCCGAGCTTATCAAGACCGACTGCCCGGCCGGCAGGGCTGTTTCAAGATCTGGCACCGCGTCTCGGAAGGCCACGCCTCCGCGCACACCAAGTGGGGGCGGCCTGTCCTCAGGCCGCCCCCCCCCGGCGTGGGGACACGCCGGGGGTACTCACCGCACGCGACGGTCACGAATCTTGAAACAGCCCGGCCCGGCCGGAGGTCTATGCGTCAACGCCCGCCCGGGCGGCAGACCGCCCGGGCATGTGAAACGGTTACTCCGGTGCTTACGTCTGAGTCCCGGCTTCAGCCGGAAGCCCGCCACGCGCTTCAGCCCGTGGCGCACCACGCCGCCAGCCGCAAACGTGCCGACACGCCGGGAGTGGCGCCGACACGCTCATTCCCGCCCGCCGAGCAACATGGGAGGTCAGCGTGGACGTCCGGCCGAACCGCGCGCCGAACCATGGTTTGCGGGCAGCGCGACTGCGGCTACGGTAAGCGGCGTGCCCGCTATGGTTTGGATTCCGGGCAGAGCGGTGAAGGCGGTAGGTGAGGAGAAGGTATGGATCCACACGACAGCGAAAAACGCTTCTCACCGGAGACCGTCTATCTCGGCACGTTACTGGCGTGGGCGGCCACCCTTGTCATGCTGCTGCTGGTCCCCGGCCCGCAGGAGATTTTGTCCGGTGCCAAGGCGTTCCGGTGGCAGAAGCACACCTGCCGCGTGATCCGCACCGACCTCACCATGGAGACGGAACTCGCGCCGTGCGCCACGTTGCGGGTCACGGTCGCGTACGAATTCAGCGGCCGCTCCTACGAGACGGTGCGCCGCCTTACCGCCAGCACGCCCGAACCGCTGCAGCACCAGGCCGAGCTGTTCCTGCGGCCGGGCGATCAGATCGACTGCCGCGTCAATCCTGCGCACCCCGCAGACATGCTCATCGAGCAGGAGTACCAGCCGTTCGATATCTTCCTGTTCATGGCGGTGGCGGTGACGATCCTGTGCGTCGTCGGCAGCCTGGGCTGGTGCTGGTGGGGCAGCACGGGCAAGGCGCCGGCCACGGCACGCCTGCAGTCCCTCGCCGGCAAGGCGGGCATGATCTTCCTCTGCGGGTTCGTGCTCGTGTTCTGCGGCACGGCCACGCTCTCGGGCACGGGTCAGGCGGTCCGCATGCTCCGGTCGCTCTACTGGACGCGCGTCGAGGCCACGATCCTGGCCAGCCGCGTCACCAAGGAGCGCGAGGACAAGTCGTGGGACTACCAGCTTGACCTGCGCTACGGCTACGAGGTCGCCGGCCGACGCTACGAGGCCAGCCGTTGGAGCCTGTTCGATGACGACACCTCCACGCGCACCGCGATGCGGACGGCGCTGGAAACGTTGAACGTGGGTGACGTTGTCGCCTGCTACGTCAACCCGAAGGACCCGGGCCAGTCCATCCTCGACCGCCGCGCCACGTCGTTCCTGGCCCTTCCCCTGCTGCCGATCGTGCTCCTGCTGGCCGGGTACAAGCTATGGACAACGCTGCGCCGGCGCCTGAACGCGCCGGCGGCCGCACCGCCAGGGTGCTCTACCCCCAGATGATCTGCCGGATCTGCGGATCCACGGTCCTCACTCAGGACCCCATTCGAGAGTCCGTGTCGTGCCTCGACGGCTTGGACGACCTCGGTCGGCAGCGGCGCGTCGAAGTCGTCCGGAACTTGCCTCATGCACGTTGACCTGAACCACGTCTGGTCACTCCTTCTCCCCGTGCTTCTCAGAACGGCACGTCCATATCGGCTGTGTCGGATTCCCAGAGTTCGGCCTTGAGGCGTTCGAGCACGTTGTAGACGATCGGGCAGATGGTGGCGTTGCGCAGGGCCTGCATGAGTCGGGCCAGGAACTCGCCCTTGTGCAGGTGTGGGAACGAGCGGCAGTCGTCGGGGCGTGCGGCGTAGACGCTGCAGCGGTTGTCGCACAGGAACGGACAGGGCCCTGGGCCGAACACGTACCCGTCTCCATTCTCCGACGGCTGGAGGTACTGCCCGACGAACTGGTCCCAGGGCACGCCCAGGTGGTCAGCGAGTCGGCCGGCATCCGCGTCGGACAGCACGGGCTCGGCCTCCCGGCAACAGTTGCCGCAGGCGCAGCAGTCGATCTGTCGCGACACCTCGTCGGCGTGTCGGAGCACGGTATCGTCCAAACCCTGCAGCCACGGTTTCGCGCCCTTGAGGAACGCGCGGAAGCGCCAGTTCTCGTCTTCCTTCTGTTCCGCCAGGACGCGAACACGCGCCGGATCGGTCTCGAGCGCGGGGACCGGTGCTGACGCCAGGCGCGGCGCGGGCGGCGGTGGGAGGTCCCCGGCGGCAACGCGAATCGGGGGGTCGCACTCGGCTCTCGCCTGCTTCCGTTCCTGTTTCTGGCGTTTCTTGTCCGCGACGATCTGCTCGAACGGTCGGACGTCATCCGGGCGGTCTTTGTGGAACCGCTTCCGGTACAGTTCGGCAATGAACTCGGGCAGCGGCAGTTTCCACGGTTCCTGGCGGTGGTTCGCGAGCTTCCCAAACTCCTTCGGGTTCAGGCCCAGTTCGCGCGCCATCTGGATGTGAGCGTGCGACAGGTGGTACTTCTTCCGCGCCTCGATCCAAGGTTGGTATTTCGAGGACAGGTTCTTCATGTTGGCTTGGCTTCCGCTCCGTGTCTCCGCGCCCACGTGGTTCCGCCCACAGGGCCTGTCGATTTAACCACCTCGGATGCGCAACCCCCGCCCAACGTGGCCGGACCGGCTCGGTCCGGCATGCGGTAGCGAGCCGCTCCCGCCACTCTGGAAGGCCTGATGTCTCACGAAATCGACACGCCCCACATGCGGATCTTACTCCAGCGTGAGGAACCCGGCGTTGTCGAGTTGCCAGTTGGCTGCGAGCGCGCCAGCCCACACCACCCATTCGTCGCCTTCGGTGCGGCGCACGCCGAGGTTGAACCCGAGCTTCACGCCCGGTTTGATCTCGATGCCTGCTGCGTTGAGCGGGATGGCCCATTCGCCGACCCACTCCTTCTCGCCCACCTTGGCGGCGAACCGGATGGCCGCCCCGAGCTTCTTCACAGCCTCGGACGGCGCGCCGGCGTTGGTCACGCTCTGGCTCGCCCCGCCGGCAAAGCCCTGCACGACAAAGGTCGGCCCCGGCTTGCCGCCGGCATCGGCGAGCCGGAAGCAGATCTCCGCGCCGTCGTCGGCACCCCAGGTGTCGCCCAACTTCACCTTCGCCGCGGCAGATACCGGCACGCGCAGCGCGACGTACAGGGCCGTGTTGTCGTGCGCCAGCCACGCCTCGCACGGGACGCCGCCGATCGGCGAGCGGTCGGGCGTCTCCTTCAGCGGCATGGGGGTTGCCGGCCACTCGTTGGCCTGCAGGACGCCGTCCAGAGTCGGAGGTGTCGCGGCATTCGGCACGATGAACGGCGTCGTGCTGCGCGGTTGCGGCGCGAGCGCGGCTTCGCCCTCGGGCAGGCGGATGTGCTCCTCGCGCCAGCAATCGTCCGCGACCGGCCACGAGGCACGTTCGTCGGAGGCGTACAGCCCGATCTTGTCGACCGGAATCGCCTCAAACCCGAGCTGGAACGCCGGCGACTCGGGCTTGAGCCGGTAATCGTCCTTCGCCGCGTCAACGAAGAGCGGGTCGGCCAGCACCGAGTTGTGGTCGAACCCGAGCTTCTGCCACTCGGCCCAGCTCTCCTCCGGGGTCGTCTTGTCCAGGTTGATGGCCGCCGGCTTGCCGCCGTGCCAGATCAGGTTCCGGTCCGATTCGGCCAGGATCTGTTCCCAGCGCCGGCCTTTCACCCAGAACGCCTTCTCCTCGCTGTAGGCAAACACATTGCGGACCAGGCGCGTGCCTTTCATGCGCCACTCCATCTGGCCGGGCGCCGGGTTCTCCTTGGTGCGGCCGCTCGGGTGCTCGTCGATGGGTGCGTACTCGATCTGCTGCGACAGCCCGTCCACAATGATGTTGTTCTCGATGACATTGTCCTGGCCGCCGTGCACCATGACGCCGCCGCGGTAGGTGCGCGCCACCACGTTGCCGTACACGTGCACGCCGCTGGTGAAGTCGTCGAGATAAATGCCCCAGCAGTAATGCGGATAGTCCCAGACGCCGGGCTTGACCATGTTGAACCCACCCGTGTCGTGCACGTAGTTGTAGCGGATAATGCTGCCGCGCTCCTCAATGTCACGCGCTCCCATGCCGATGGCGCCGGTATCCGACTGTTCCTGATTTGTGTGGTGCACGTGGTTGTACTCGATGACGTTGCGGAAGCCGTTGAACGAAATGCCCTGTCGCGGCGTGTCATGCACCAGGTTGTGCGAGATGACGTTGTCGTGGCTGACGTTGCCGCCGCAGCCGGGGTCGACCCGGATTGCCCCCCAGGCATCGCCCCACTCGCCAATGTGATGGATGTGGTTGTTGTCAATGACGTTGTAGCTGATGCGGTCCTCGAGCCGGTGCTGCCAGTCGCGCACTTCATTGACGTGAATGGCGCTGCTGCCGACGTGCGCGATGTCGCAGCCGGCAATGCGGTTGTGATGGCTCCGGTCGGAGATGCTGATCGCGGCGCTGCCGAACGGCGCGCGGGCGCTGGTGCCGCAACCGGTGATCGTGCACCCGACCAGGCTGCAGTATGCCGCCGCGCTCATGGCGACCACGCCCGCCTCGCACTCGGAGAGCGTGAACCCGCGGAAGTGCACATACTGGACGAACTCCTTCGTCGCGCCGTCGCCTTTGAACAGGATCAGCCCCGGCAGCACGGGCACGCTGACCGCGCCGTCCGGGTTGGTGCCGTCCGGCGGCCAGAAGTAGAGCTTCTTCGCGGCCTCATCGCAGAACCATTCGCCAGGCGCATCGAGTTCTTCGAACACGTTCTCGACGAAGAAACGGTTGCCCACGATCAGCTTGTACGAAGCGGGTGAGGCCAGGGTGATGACGTTCTTCGCCGTGTCGACCGACTTGATCGACACGATGCTGCAGTTCCAGTTCAACCACGACCAGACGTGCACGCGTGCCGTGGTCGGGGTCTGCCATTTCGCTGGGTCGATCTGGCTGGGCTTGTACTGCAGCAGTGTCCGGCTCTCGTTCTCGACCACGCCGCCGACGTAGGCGAAACCGCCGCTGCGCGGATGCTGCGGGTCGAAGTTCGGCGCGCGTGCCGGGATCTGGCGTTCACCCTTCCAGTACAAGTCGCGGAGCGGCCCCTTGCCAAGAACCACCCCGGTGAGATCGGCCACGAACACCTTGTCCCGGTCTGGCGCCCACCCGGTCACCGGCCGGCTGCCCTTGATGGCGACCTTCTCACCGGGGAACGCGGCGTACGTGACCGGGCCCTGCTCCGTGCCCGAGTCCTGCGGACTCAGCACGAACGGTTGCGCCAGGGAGTAAGTCCCGGCGCGCAACAGGACCGTGGCTCCCTCGGGCGGCAGTCCGCCGGCCGAGCGCAGAGTCCGCAGTTCGTCCCGGGCTCGGTCAAGGGTGGCGAACGGGCCGTCCGTCTTGTCGGCGTTGGCTTCCGTGAGTTTGCCGGTCCAGGCGTCGTTGCCGGTGGTGGCGACGTACAGCACCAGTCCGGACGCCGGCGTCGCTGGCGCGGCAGCGGGCGCCGCAGGTTGGGCCCCCGCAACGGGGCTGAACATGCTGGCAACCAGTAACACACCTGCGGACAGGGTTGACAGTGACAGTCGCATCAGGTTCCTCCCTGGTGTCCTGCATGTGAGGCGCTAATCCTGCAGCTTCCTCCCCACGTCCTTAGCGCCCTTTTCGACCTTGTTCTGGAGCGACTCGGCCTCGCGCTTCAACCGTTCGGCCATGTCCGGATCTTTCTTGAGGAAGACATACGCGGCGGCACCCGCTGCAATGAGCACCAGCAGAATCACCAGCCGTTTGATCAGCTTTCGCCGCGCGGCGGCGCGGTCGCGGGCCGCCACGGCGGCCATGCGCCCCGCGGAGGCGGCGAAGTTCTGCTGGCATTGCTCCGAGCAGAATACGTGACCGTCCGCCGGCTTGGCGCACTCCTCGCAGAGCGGCTTAAAGCAGGTGGCGCACTTCGTCGTCGCTTCCCGGTCCGTATGCTTGAGACACACCGCCATGACGGCACCTCCTTTACCGAAGCCTCGACTCTGCCGCAGTAACCCGTTCGCCCCGAAGAGTGTTCAGGTTTCAGGAAGAGCCGCTCCGAAGACGTGGCCCCCGCCACATCAGTCTTCGATTCCCTTCCGGGCCGGCACCCCGGCCGCGTAGTAGTGCTTCACTTCGCGCATCTCGGTCACCAAGTCGGCGCGCTCGACCAGTCGTGGGTCGGCATTGCGGCCCGTGATGACCAGTTCGACGTGCGCCGGCTTGCGGGCGATCATGTCCAGGAGCGCGTCGACCGCGAACAACCGGAAATACACCGCCACATTGGCCTCGTCCAGGATCACCAGGTCGTACTGCCCCGACATGACGGCCTGCGTGGCCTCGGCCAGCCCCTGGCGCGCGGCGGCAACGTCCTCCGGCTCTGGGGCCCTGGCGATGAAGCAGTCACGGCCGCAGCGACGCACGGTGATGCGGTCGGCCAGGGGTGCGAGTGCCACCAATTCACCCGTCGGCTGCCCCTTCATGAACTGCTGAATGAAGACGCGCAACCCGGCGCCCGCAGCACGCAGGGCCAGCCCGAAGGCGGCCGTGGTCTTGCCTTTGCCGTTGCCGGTGTAGACTTGAACGCAACCCGTGTTCAACACGGTCTTCCTCCTGTCCGAAACGTACCTCTGCTCCTGCAGGGGAACAGTACCACGGCCAGACGTCACAGGCAAGCGGCGTGAACGGGGAGGCTGGAGGGCTGCTCCCAAGATGGAGGCCAGGTCTCCCGGCCTGGCCTGATCCGGGGCAGGACGCCTCACTCCATCGCGCCAGGCCAGGAACGTGGACTGGCTGTGCCATCGGCCTTCGCGGCTCAGCGTGCGGGCAGGTAGGTGGCGGGAGATCTCAGCCAACCGGCGAGGACCAGCAACGCGATCAGTCCGGTGTAGATGGTGGACACCGCCAGGTCGTGACGCCAGTCCCACCGCTCGGACTTCCCCTTGCCGAACGCGCCTTGGAGGCCGTGATGCAGCAGGATCATGCCGAGTACGTTGGTGGCCCAGTACCCGCAGATGAACGCAGGCAGGAAGAGCCGGTCGTCGAAATGCGCGAAGGGCCAGGAAAACAGGTACGCCAACGGCACGTTGACGAAGGCATCATTCCACCATGACAGGGGCGAGAGGATGTACCCCACGAACCCAACAAGGCCATGAACGAAACGACGGTTCACCGGCGTACACTCTGTTGAAGATGGCTTGGAGGACGGGTCCTGCGCCTGATATACCGTAGACGCGCAACGTGCCGTTGACCATTCGCCAGCCCCTGCAGCAGTAATGCGTCAGCGCCCCCGGCCGGCGGACCGGCCGATCATAGGTTGGTGTTACTCGTG
>MHBL01000345.1 GCA_001803235.1 Lentisphaerae bacterium RIFOXYA12_64_32 | reverse complement strand
TGGGGACACGCCGGGGGTACTCGCTGCACGCGATGGTCACGAATCTTGAAACAGCCCTGCCGGGGGACTGGTCTGCATTGATTTCCGCCTCCGCAGAGGGTATCTTACGATTGTATGTTCCGGCAGAGGCGCCGTGCGGGAGGGCTAGGGATTGCACCCTGGCACAGGCGCTCGCGCCGGCAGAGGGAGGATCTCCACCATGCTGCTTCCCGTAGTGTATCGCGGCACGAGCGGGTCACGTTTCTTCGTTCACACACGCCGTTTCACCCTGATTGAGCTCCTGGTGGTGATTGCCATTATCGCCATTCTTGCGTCGATGCTGTTGCCGGCCCTGACAGACGCGAAGGAGAAGGCCTACCAGGCGCTTTGCGCCTCGAACCTGCGCCAACTCGGCGTCGCTTGGTCAAGTTACCCGACGGACAACGACGAATTCATGGTTGGCTCGGGCACGTTCACCAGCTATGCGCCACCCGGTCCCTGGGTCGCGGGCGATGACAGTTCGAATGCGAACTTGGAGCAGGGCGAGCTGTTCACCTACGCCGGCAGCAACAGGGAGATCTACCACTGCCCCAGCGACAAACTGCACCCGCGCCGTTCGTACTCGATCACCGGTCGCCTGGCAGGCGAGCCGATATGGTGGAACCTGCCGCCGAACCCGGCTGCCGTCTACCGCCTGACAGGCATCAAGCGCGCTGCCAGCGATGTCTTCAACTTCGTCGAAGAGTCGGACCCGCGCTTGTCGGGCGGGGCCGCGACCAATCTGGGCTCCTTCACGCTTGCCAGCGGCGGGACGAGCACGTGGATCGGCGCCGACTGGATCGCCATCTGGCACCGCAAGGGGTACAACCTGGCGTTCGTCGATGGACACAACATTTACATCCACACCACCTGCAGCGAGTCGATCGCCGCCTGCGGCGTAGTCGGTGCCACCGTGTCGGCCGGCAATCCCGACCTCCAGACTCTGTCGAAGTGGTACGCGGTAAAGTGACGGACGAAACAGGGTGGTCTCTTCCCGTTTGACGTGGCCACGGCAAACACGTCGGCGTGCGACGGCCAGGCAGATTCCAGGCGACCGAGCGCGGCGTGACTCGGCGCGTCCCGCGCCACGGCCTGCCGCTGTGGACAACCGCGAGCGGGTGTATCCTGGCGCACATCGCACCGCTCTTCCCCTCTGTGGATTTGCCCGCACAGGTCGGTTTTTTTTCCTTGTCCGGGCGTTACAGTAGGGTGGCGGCTGAGAGTCGTGCAACAGGTTTTGTTACGAGAGGAGTGGAGAACAACGGTATGAACAGGACGAGCCTGCTGTGTCTGGCCGTGGCGTGCGCGTGTGCGGCGGTGATGACGGTCCGCGCCGCCGAGGGTGGGAAGAAGCTCAAGATCGCGGTGATTCCCAAGGGCACCACGCATGTGTTCTGGCGCTCGATTCACGCCGGTGCGGTAAAGGCTGGCCAGGAACTCGGCGTCGAGGTCATCTGGCAGGGCCCGCAGAAGGAAGACGACCGCAAAATGCAGATCGAGGTGGTGCAGAACTTCATCAGCCGCCGGGTGGACGCCATCGTCTTGGCGCCTCTCGACGAGGTCGCCCTGGTGCGGCCCGTCAAGGCGGCGGTTGGCCGCGGCCTCAAGGTTGTGGTTATCGATTCGGACCTTCAGGGCGAAGACTTCCAGAGCTTTGTCGCCACGGACAACTACCAGGGCGGCCGGCTGGCAGCGAAGCGGTTGACGGAAGTCATGGGCGGCAAAGGCAAGGCCATTATGCTGCGTTACGCCGAAGGGTCGGCCAGCACGATGAAGCGCGAGCAGGGCTTCCTCGACGAGATGAAGGAGAGCGCGTCCGGCATCGAGCTGGTGTCGACTAACCAGTATGGTGGTGTCACTGCGGAGTCCGCGTTTCAGGCCTCGCAGAACCTGTTGAACCGTTTCGGCGAAGTTGACGGGGTTTTCTGTCCGAACGAGTCGACCACCTTCGGCATGCTGCGCGCACTGAAGACCGCCGGCAAGGCTGGCAAGATCAAGTTTGTCGGGTTCGATTCCAGCGAGCCGCTCATCACCGGGCTGCGCGCCGGTGAGATCCAGGGGCTGACGGTGCAGAACCCGTTCCTGATGGGCTACACGGGCGTGAAGACCGCCGTGGCCGCAGTCAAAGGCGAGGCGATCGAGAAGCGGGTCGACACCGGCGTGGTCATGGTCACCGGCGAGAACATCGACAAGCCCGAGATCCAGGACGTGGTATCCCCCGACCTGGAGAAATGGCTGAAGTAGGGCGCTGTTGTCGAAGACCGCGGCCTTGCCGGGATGGCCAGTCCAGGGCTCCAGCCGAACGCCTTGACCGATGCCAGCGGCGCCTCTTCTCCGCCACCCGAGTTCCGCCGGTGCGGAACTCGGGTGGCGGACGGCCTCGCCCTAGGAATCCGCGGGCCGTGGCTTGGCACGGCCCGCGGATTCCTAGGGCAACGTCGAGGGGTTCCAAGGGGAGTCAATGACGCCCCTTGGCCAGGGGGCGTGGGGGCAGGCAGCCCCCACACTACGCGGCGTGTGAATCTCAGGAGTTCCGGTGGGCGAGATCTTCTTCGAGATCAAGGGTGTGCGCAAGCGTTTCGGCGCGGTCGAAGCGTTGCGCAACGTTGACTTGACGGTGCGTCGCGGCGAAGTGCACGCGCTGGTGGGCGAGAACGGCGCGGGCAAGAGCACGCTGATGAAGATCCTCTCCGGCGCCTACCAGCCGGACGCCGGTGTCATCACGGCTGCCGGCCAGCCCTACCGCGTCGCCTCCCCCACCGAGGCCCGGGCTCATGGCGTGGCCATGATCTACCAGGAGTTGAACCTCGCCCCGCACCTCACCGTTGCGGAGAACATCACGCTCGGCATCGAGCAGACCCGGTTCGGGTTCGTGCGCGAACAGCGCGACCGTATGCGGGCCGCCCTGGAAATGCTCGGGCACGCCGAGTTGAGTCTCGACGCGCGCGTCGGCGAGTTAAACATCGGCACCCAGCAGCTCGTCGAGATCGCGCGCGCCCTGGTCAGCGATGCGCGGCTGGTGATCATGGATGAGCCCACCAGTTCCCTGTCCGCGTCGGACACCGAAGCGCTGTTTCGCGTGGTCGCGCGCCTGACCGAGGCTGGCGTCGCGGTGATTTACATCAGCCATTTCCTCGAGGAAGTCAAGCGCATCGCCCAGAGCTACACCGTATTGCGTGACGGCGAGAGCGTCGCCACCGGCCGTCTGGCGGCCGTATCCCTGCGCGAGATCATCGAGAAAATGGTGGGGCGCAAGCTTACCGAGATGTTCCCGCGCACTCCGCACACCATGGGTGCACCCCTTCTGCGCGTGCAGCACTTGCGCGGGCACGGGAGTCCGCGCGACGTCTCGTTCGACCTGCGTCGCGGTGAAATCCTCGGCTTGGCCGGGCTGGTCGGTTCCGGCCGCTCCGAGACCGTGCGCGCCCTTTTCGGGCTCGAGCCGGCCAGGGACGGTGCGGTCTTTTTGGCGGATGGGAAGCCTCTGCGGGTGCGAGCGCTCCGGCCACGTCTCGCCCTCGGCGCCGGTCTGGATCTGCTGTGCGAGAACCGCAAGGACGAGGGGTTGGCTACATTGCTGCCGATTCGCGCCAACATCACGCTGTCCAGCCTGTCGCAATTGTCGACTGGCGGCTTCTTGCACGGGAAGCAGGAGTGCCGAGTTGCCGAGGACGCCTGCCGGCGGCTCAGTGTCCGCTGCCGCGACGTGGAGCAGGAAGCCGTGGCCCTGTCGGGCGGGAACCAGCAGAAGGTCGCGCTGGCGCGCATCCTGCACCACGACAGCGACATCCTGTTCCTGGACGAGCCGACGCGCGGCATCGACGTGGGCAGCAAAGCGGAGATCTGCCAACTCATTGGCCGGCTGGCACAGCAGGGCAAGGCCATCATCATGGTCAGTTCATACTTGCCCGAACTGCTCGGGGTCTGTGACACGCTGGCGGTCATGCATCGCGGCACGCTCAGCTCGGTTCTGCCCGTGGCGGAGTGGACCGAAGAGTCCATCCTGCTCTACGCCACCGCGGGCCGCATGCCGAACGCCGACGAGGCGTGAAGGCGATCCTGGCGATCGCGTGCCTCAGCCCCGCCGCTCGGCGCGGTCGGGGACGAGGATGCCGTACTTGCGGACACGGTACCGCAGGTGGTGTCGACTGATGCCCAGGGATCGGGCCGCGCGGCTCTGGTTCCAGCCACTCGCCTCCAAGGTGTCCACGATGATCTGCCGCTCGGTGTCCCAGAGGCTTTCGGCCTTGCCGGTTCCCGCGCTGCGTGCGCCGCGGCTCAGTGCCGAAGCGCGCAGGCAGGGGAACAAGTCCAGCAGCTCCGTCAACGTCACGGTGCGGTCTTCGGCCAGGACCGTAACCCGTTCGACGAGATTCTTGACCTCGCGCACGTTGCCCGGCCAGGAGTAGTCGACCAGCGCCTGCAGGGCTTCCGGGACGAACTGCACCGGCGGCGTGTTGGTTTCCGCCGCGAGCCGCTGCGCGAAGTAGTTGACAAACCCGACGACGTCGGTGCGGCGTTCGCGCAGCGGCGGCACGTGGAACGTCACCACGTTGAGCCGGTGGAAGAGATCCTCGCGGAAGGTGCCGTTGCGGACCGCGGCGTCCAAGTCGTGATTCGTGGCGGCAATGACGCGGGCATCTGACCGGACTGGCCGTGAGCCGCCAAGGCGCTCGAAGGAGTGCGTCTCCAGGACCCGCAGCAGGCTGGCCTGGAACGCCGGCTCGGTGTCGGCGATCTCGTCGAGAAACAGGGTGCCGCCGTGGGCCAATTCGAAGCGCCCGATGCGGGTCGACGTCGCCCCGGTGAAGGCGCCCTCTTCGTGGCCGAACAGTTCGCTGGCGAGCAGATTGGGCTCCAGGGCCGCGCAGTTTACGCAGATGTAGGGTCGGTCGCGGCGCGGGCCCTGACGGTGAATGGCAGAGGCCAGAACTTCCTTGCCCGTCCCGCTTTCGCCGGTAATCAGCACGGTGGCGTTTGTCTGGGCCACTTTCCGGATCATGCTCCACACCCGTTGCATGACCTGGCTCTCGCCGAGGAACACGTCGCCGCGGTCCGCGGCCAGCCGGAACGCGCTGGCGTCGGTCCGGCAACGGTCAAAGGCGCGGGCGTTACTGATCGCCACGGCGGCAAAGTTCGAAAAGATGGTCAGCAGATGCAGATCTTCCGGATTGAACTGAACCTCCTTGCGCTTGTTGATCGCCTCCACCACACCCATGACGCGATTGCCCATCTTCAGCGGCGCGCACAGCAACGACTTCGTCTCGATGCCGGTCTGCGCGTCGACGCCGCGATAGTGACGGGGTTCCGCCCCGGTGTCCGCTACCAAGGCCGGCTCCCCGGACTCCATGACCTGGCCGGCAATGCCCAACTCCTTGCGGAAACGTATCTTGCGCAACAAGTTCTGCCATGGCCCGGTGGCGATGTAGAAAAAGCATTCATCCGACGTTTCGTCGACCAGAATAACGGCACAGGACTCCGCCTGGACAACTTTTCCCGCCTCGCGTAGAATGCTGCGGATGACGACGTCCTCGTTGAGGCAGCCCACCAGGTCCGAACTGGCGCGCAGCAATGCCTGGATCTGTTTGTCGTTCATGCGTGCCGCTTTTCCGTGTCTGCGTCGGCCCCACCCCTTCACTCGTACCGTAACATGACACGGTCGCTCGGCAAAGGCAAGGGGGCGTCCGTGGGTTGGTCGGCGGCGGGGACGTGTTCTCGAGTGATGATGCCGCCGCGACAGTGGGACGAGGGCGAGGGATGGTGGCGGCTACTGGGGTCGAACCAGTGACCTGCGGATTATGATTCCGACGCTCTACCAACTGAGCTAAGCCGCCATTCGCGCAAAGCCCCATAATCTACACGGCGACCCGGAGGGCTGCAACCCCCGCCGCGCGGGACGGGCAATGCGACCGTGAAAGCCGGGCGTCGGGCCCCCGCCCCGGCGCGGCGGAGCGCCGCGGCCGAACCGGGCCAGGCCGGCACGACCAATGACCAGGGTTCGGGGGTGCAACGACACACCGGGTTCGCGCCGTCGCGAACCCGGTGCGCAAGAAAAAGCGGTCCAATGTTTTATGCGATCCGAACTTCTTTGCCGCCCTTTTCGGCGGAGGCGTAGATGCCGTCGAGCATTTTCTGCACCATGAGGCCGTGTTCGGCCGGCGACTCGCAGGGCCGCTTGTAGAGGCAGACGTCGACGAAGTGGCGCATTTTGTAGGGGAACATTTCGACGCGCGGCACGAACGCCGGGGTGCAGTTCACCATGGCGCCAGCCTGGTCGGTGAAGATCATGGTCGGATCGAACGTGGCGCCGCCCTTTTCGCCGAAGATCTGGAAGGTGAACAGGTCGCGCTCGATGTGGGTCGCGAACGACGACTCGATGTGGATCACCGCGCCGTTCTTCATGCGGATGTGGCCGACGGCCATGTCCTCGACGGTGTACGTCTTGTGGTCCCAGTTCGGCCACATGGAGAGGACGTCGGATGGCTTGTTGCCGATGTAGGTCCAGGTGTTGCCCATGGCCGATTCCGGCTCGGGTGTGCCAATGGCGAAATGCGCCATCTCCAGCGCGTGCACGCCGATGTCGATCATCGGGCCGCCGCCCTGCAGGTCCTTGCGCCCGAACACGCCCCAGTTCGGGATGCCACGGCGTCGCAGCGCCTGCACGCGCACGAACACGACCTTGCCGAAGACGCCCTCATCGAAGGCGCGGCGGATGACCTTGGTGCGGCCGTCGAAACGCCACTGGAACCCGATCACCAGGTGCTTCTTGTTCTTCTGCGCCGCGGTGACCATCTTCTGGCCTTCCTTCGCGTTCATGGCCAGGGGCTTCTCGACCAGCACGTGGCAGCCGGCGTTCAGCGCATAGACGGTCGGTTCCCAGTGCAACCCGTTGGGCGTGCAGACGCTGACGGCGTCGAGTTTGACATCCTTGAGCATCTCTTTCCAAGTGGAGTAGAGCTTGTTGATCTTGAAGCGCTCGCCGAACTTCTTCAGGTTAGCTTCGTTGACGTCGCAGGCGGCCAGGACCTCGACGTCGTTGAACTTTACGTAACTGTCCGTGTGGGTGCCGGCAATGCCGCCGGATCCGATGATGCCAACGCGCAACTTCTTGGTGTCGCTCATGATCCCTGTGCTCCTTGAACTCCGGTAAACGTGCGGATATTGCAGCTGGGCGTGCCCGGCCTTGGGCGACGCCGAATCCCGCGAATGTACGTCAAGCCGGGGGCAAGTCAAGACAATGTGGCGGGGGCTGCCCGTCAGGGATCGGGAATCCTGCCGGCATCGGGTGCTTTCACACGCCGTCAAGGAGAGGGAGTGCCGACGTCGAGGCGTGCGAAGGACAGCACCGTGGCGCCGAACCGGCGTTGGCGCACCAGTCGCCAGGGGCTTTGTGGCGCCCAGGGCAGTTCGGTGTGGACTTCGTGTTCTAGGACCAGCAACGCCCCGCCGGCCCAGGCGGCAAACGCGGCGTCACGGAGCAGAGTTGCGGCGCCGCATTCGCGTGGCGCCGTCGAGTACGGCGGGTCGGCAAGGATCAGGTCGAGGCTCGCTTTGAATTCCGCGGCTCGCTCGGCGACGCGGGCCACGTCCAGGGGCAGAACGCGAATGTCCGGCGTGGCGGCGCCACCGATGGCGTGGGTCACGCGTTCGATATTCTCGCGAATACAGCGCAGCGCCTGGGCGTCCCTTTCGACCAGCAGCACGGTCGCGGCGCCACGGCTGCACGCCTCCAGGCCGAGTGCGCCGGTCCCGGCGAACAGATCGGCAACCCGCCAGCCGCGCAGGTCGCCGAGCGATGCGAACAGGGCGCCCTTGACGCGGTCCGCGGTCGGCCGTACGCTGAGGCCGGGCCGGCTTTTCAGCACCGTGCCACCGGCCAGTCCACTGATGATACGCATTCGCAACGCCTCCTGAGCGCTGGGGCTCGGCAGCGTGCAACTCCCGGGTTACGCCACCGGCGGCATTTCTTTCCTGAACCCTGCCCCCCGAAACCTGGAGAGGTTCCCAAATCCGGCCTATCGGATGGCTGGGCGGAGGCTGAGGTCAGCGGCCGCGCATGGTGCTGACCTTGCGGCAGCGCGGACAGCGCGCCACCGTTTCCGCCCGCGCCACGACAAAGGTGAAGTTACAGTCCGTGCAGCGGCGCAGTCTGTGCTTGCTCAGGGTCCAGCGCCGTATCTCGGTGCGGTACACTTCATAGACGACGGCCACGCAAAGACCCCCAAGCGCCAGGAGCAAGTACAGGACAAACCCGGTTTGTGGCTCGATAGTGAACATGGTTTGGGGCCGTGTGCGTCTCCGTTTGGATCGCCGCTACTTCGCTGCCGCCGGAGGTTGGGCGGGGGGCGTGGCCTGCGGTGCCGCCGCACCCGCTGCCGGTTGTTGGGGCGCTGCGGGCGTTGCCGCCGGGACCGGTTTGGCCGTCTCCGCCGGTGGCGGCGGTGGCGCGAGTCGCCATTCAACGGCCAAGGTCAGCGCTTGGCCCTTTTCCGGCAGTCCGGCGGCCGTCGCTGGGTTGCGCGCCGGTCCGACTGCCAGTTCCGTCTTCAGCAGGCTCTGGCCAAGGACGCGCAGCACCAGTCGGTCCAACGTGTCACTGCCGGATCTCTGCACCAGCCGCAGCCGCGTCGGGCTGTGGGTTCGGTCGATCTCGATCTGCGTGGGAGCCACCAGGGTCGGGTTTTCCGCCAAGGCCTTCTGCAGTTCGTCGGGCGGGATGGCGGGTGGGGCGTTGAGCACCTCACCCTCCGGGGTTGCATACCACATCACGCTGCGCGGCAGTGTTGCCGGCGGCGCCACGGCGGGCAACGTCGGCGGCGGCAGGGACCAGGACTCAACGATTTGCCGGTCCATCGAGGGAGCGGGGCCGCCGAGGGGCAGGTTCGGGAACACGGAGTTCTGCCGCAATTCGACCTTGCACTGGTACGTGGGGATATCCGAGACCGGGATGATTCGTTCCTCACGGCGCACGAGACCGAAGCCGTGCTCATCGTTGGGCAGGGACAGCAGGGCGGGGTCGGCGAAGAAACACCAAGCATGGATCTCTCGTTCCCAGGCCGTGCTTTCCGCCAGCGGTGACACCAGAATGCACTCCGGGCCGCGGGGACGCACGGGGGCTGGCTGGCCAGGGGGCGCCATGCGAAACGCGCACAGCATCACAACGTGAAAGAGGAGCGTCCCCAACACGGCGAGTTCGGCCGGGAGCCGTTCGCCGCCGGAGCGCCGTGGGCGCGAAACTTGACGTGCGGGTTCAGTCACTCTTGCCTCCCCGCCAGGCGCGAGACGCCTCTGCGGGTGTCGCCTTGCGAGTCGGTGACCAGGTACACGCCGAGGTCGAGCGACCGCGCCAGCGACATCACCTCGATAATCTTGCCGTAGGGAATGCTGCGGTCCGCGCGCAGCACCACGAGCGGCGAGCGCGACAGTTTCTTGCCGTTCGTACCGTTCTTGCCGTTCGACGGCTCGGCCGGGCCGCTGCGCTTGTCCGAGGTCATGCGGCTGGTGTGAACCAGTTCCTTCAGCAGCCGCTCCAGTTCGTCCCACTGCACGGGATTGTCGTTGAAGAACAGCAATCCGGAGCGGTTGATCGTGATCACCAACTTGTCGGCCGCGCTCATGGTGTTGGTGTAGGACTTGGGCAGTTCGACGCCTGTGTCCACCTGGGTGCCTGGCCAAAACACCATGGAACTGCTCAGCATGAAGAAGATCAGCAGCAGGAACACCAGGTTCACCAGCGGCGCCAGCGGCAGCGGCCCGACGATGATCTTTGCGCGTGTCTTCAGGCGCATGTCAGGCGTCCCCCTTCTCGGGTGTAACCTTCTCCGGCGACAGGTCTTCAGCCAGCGACGAGGCGTCCTCCAGCGTCAGCCGGTTGTGCGTGAGGAAGTAGATCATCTCGCTGGCCGCCTTCTCCATGTCCAGCGCCATGCTTTCGACGCGGGCCACCAGGAAGTTGTAGAACGCATACGCGGGGATGGCCACGCACAGGCCAGCCGCCGTGGCCACCAAGGCTTGCTTGATGTACTTGGCCAGATCGATGGTGCTGACAAACGGACCGGCGTCCTGCATGACCTGGAAGGCGCCGATCATACCCAGCACCGTGCCGAGCAGGCCGAGCAGCGGTGAGATGTGGGCCACGGTGGCCAGAATCGTCAGATGCTTTTCCAGGCGCGGGACTTCATCCAGACTGGTCTCCTCCACCGCCAGGCGCAGGGCGGCTTCGTCCTTGTCGCAGCGCAGAATGGCCGCGCGCAGCACGTGTGCCACCGGGCCCGGGGTCTCGTCACAGATGGCAATGGCTTCCACCACATTGTTCCGCTTCAGGACGTTGAACAGCCCGTGCAGGAACTCTTGTGCGTCGATCTGAGCGCGGTGGAAATGAAACAGCCGCTCCAGAATGATGTACGTGGCCAGGAGACTGCACAGCAGGATCGGCCACATGATGACACCGCCGTCAGCCATAATTTGTTGGAAATACAGCACCGAGAGTTCCTCCTTTTCGGAGTCCGCAACAACTCAGGCGAAGGGACTCAATTCCCGAAACGCATGGCCAATAAGGGGCAACAGGTCGTCCGCCACCAAGGCCCGATTGCCCGTTGGTGCCAGTTCGGCTGCCAAACCATGCACAAACACACCCAGGCACAGCGCCTCCCATGGCGCCATGCCCTGGGCCAGCAGGCCTCCCAGCAGGCCAGCCAGCACGTCGCCCGAGCCTGCCGTCGCCAGGCCGCTGGTGCCGCTGGTGTTCACCGCAACCCGGCCATCCGGGGCCGCGATGACCGTCCCCAGGCCCTTGAGAACGACGAACGCTCGTGTGCGCTGGGCCAGCGCCATGGCTTGCTCGGTCCGGCGCGCCGCGAGGAGCCGCTCAAGCCCGAACCCGGTCAGCAGGGCCCGCATCTCACCTGGGTGCGGAGTCAGCACCAGGGGTGCGGTCGCCGGGGCGCAATCCGGGTGGCGTGCCAGGAGCCGCAATCCATCGGCGTCGAGCACCAGTGGCCGGTCCGAGGTCAGGAGCATCCGCAGGACCGTCTCGCCTTCCGGGCAGGACCCGATACCGGGCCCGAACACCGCCGCTCGGGCATCGCCCAGCAGGACCCGCAAACTCTCTGCGCAGGCGACGCCGAACAGACCCGTATCGGCATCCGGCATGGCCCTTACGATCAACGCGGCCAGGGGCGGCTGAGCCGCCTGGCGCGCCCGGGCAGGCACGGCCACAGTCACCAGACCGGCCCCGGATCGCAGGGCCGCCGCACCGGCCAGGAACGGTGCCCCGACATACAGGCTCGAGCCGCCGGCCACCAGAACGGTCCCGAAGGTGCCCTTGTGGCTGGCGTGCGGACGTCGCCGCAGAAGCGCGGCCGCGTCCGCCGCGAACAGTGCCTCGCCGCACCCTGCGGTGCGCTCGACAAACGCGGGGGGAATGCCGATGTCCGCACAGCGCATGACCCCGCAATGGGCCAACCCGTTCTCGGTGATCAGGCCTGCTTTGGGCTGGGCCAGGGTCACCGTCAGGTCGGCCACAACCGCTTCCGGCTGAGTCTCGCCGGTCTCGCCGTTCAGTCCCGACGGAATGTCGATCGCGACCACGGGCAGACCGCTGTCGTTGACAGACCTGATCCAGCGGTCGTACGGCGCGCGCAGTGGCCCGGAAAAACCCGTCCCCAGCAGACCGTCGACCAGCACCGTCCCCGGACTGCGTGCGGCGGCCGGCAGCTCGTCACAGACCACGACCGGAACGGACGCTGGCAGGGCCTCGGCGTGCCGCCTCGCGTCGCCCTTCAGTTCGCCCACGGGGCAGACGGCACACACGGTCACCGCCGTGCGAGACGCCTCCGCCAGCAGCCGTGCCACGACGTAGGCGTCCCCGCCGTTGTTGCCCTTGCCGGCGAGAACGACGATACGCTGCGCGTGACGCGGGCCGAGACGAGTCGCGATGAACTCGTGGAGTGCGAGAAAAACCTGGCGGCCGGCGCGTTCCATGAGGACATGGCCCGTAGTCCCGGCCGCGATGGTGCGCTCGTCGAGCGCGCGCATCGAAGCGACGGACACGACCTTCACTGCCGCACCTCCGCGCCATTCTCCAGCCGCGTCATGCCGGTTCGGCTGCCAGCTTCTCGATCAGCGCGTCCGGAATATCGACATTCGAATAGACCTGCTGGACGTCGTCGTGGTCCTCGAGCAGCTCGATAAAACGCAGGACCTGTCGCGCAATGCTGGGATCGCTGACCAGCGTCGGGGTCAAGGGGACCATGATCAAGGCCGACTCAGCGACCGGAATGCCGCCCTCGTGCAGCGCATTCGAGACCTGCGCGAACGCTTCGGCCGGAGCCATGATCTCCGCCACACCGTCGGCCACCTTCACATCCTCGACGTCGGCGCCTTTGTCCAGAAGCAACTCCACCAGCTTTTCCTCATTCGCGGCCGCACCCTTGACCAGGAAGCGGGCCTTGCGCTGGAACATGCGCGCCACAGCCCCGCTCGCAGCCATGTTGCAGCTGTGCCGGGTAAAGATGGAGCGGACTTCCGCCGCCGTGCGGTTCCGATTGTCTGAGACGCAGTGCACGATCACCGCCACGCCGCCGGCCGCGTAACCCTCGTAGGACAACTCCTCGATCGGCCCGCCCTCGAGCTCGCCGGTCCCTTTCTTGATCGCCCGTTCG
Source organism: Lentisphaerae bacterium RIFOXYA12_64_32 (assembly GCA_001803235.1). Classification (GTDB taxonomy): domain Bacteria; phylum Verrucomicrobiota; class Lentisphaeria; order Oligosphaerales; family YB12-FULL-65-16; genus YB12-FULL-65-16. The sequence continues at coordinate 41,833 of MHBL01000345.1, read as the reverse complement.
ATGTTGTCAAGCGGCATGTTGTTGGCCCGACCTTCACTCACCGCAGACCGCAGCCGAGCATTGCTGTTAGGGTCGCCCCCGCCTTCCCGCGCCGCCAAGGTGATCTCCTTCGCGACCCGGGAGAAAACCTTGCCGCGCTTCGCGTCCGCCGCGCCCTTCTTGTGCTTGATCGAGGACCATTTGTTATGCCCTGACATACACGCGACTTCCTTTCCTGCGGTCCCGCTGCCGCGCGTCTCTGCCTGTCCCTTGCATGCCGCGTACCCAGGAGGCCAGGAACATCCCGGCCCGACCCGTGCAGCAGCAGGCGGCTCCGCCGCGGTTTCCATGCGGGGTTGGCGTCCGGAAAACCGGAACTACAACCCCAACATCCTAATGTAGTTCCGCAGGGTCGAATGTCCACACGCCCCGCGCCCGGGGCGGTAATGCGTCAGCGCCCCCGGCCGGCGGACCGGCCGATCATAGGTTGGTGTTACTCGTGCCGGTTCGCGCCGCCGCGGGTCTTGCATGCCTGCCGTAGCGGCTCCGCGAAGGCAGGCGCCCGCGGGGCGACGATTGGGGGAAAGAGGGCGGACGGCCTTTTTCCCCCATCGTCGCCCCGCCCGGACGAGCCGGGCGGCGGCGCAGAGTGACACGCGAGTAGCATCCACACAGGACCGGGTCGTCTGCGGCCCCGGGGCGCTGACGCATTGCCAGGTCCGGTGCGGGACGCCGGCTGGCCGCGCGGCCTGACTTGACAAGTTTGGTTTGCCTGATAATGTTAGTCGAGGCAAACATTAATCATTCCGGGGTTTGATTGCGGCATGGCGACGCCAGAACACCTCAGTGCGAGTCAGGAAGACTACCTGGAAGCCATCCTGCTGATTTCCAGCCGCAAGCGCGCGGCGCGCGCCACGGACATTGCCCGGCACCTGCACGTGAAGGGCCCGTCGGTGACCGGCGCCCTGCGCAGTCTGGCGCGCCAGGAACTGGTGAACTACGCGCCCTACGACCTGATCACGCTGACGGAGAAGGGCGAGCGGCTGGCCACGGAGGTCTGCCGCCGGCACGAAGCGCTGGAGCGGTTCTTTCTTCACGTGCTGCACGTCAGTGACGCGGCGGCTGCGGCCGCCGCGTGCCGGATCGAACACGCCATTCCGACGGAGGTCCTGGAGCGCCTGATGCGTCTGGCGGAATTTGCGGGTGCTTGCCCGCGTCTGGGCCAGGACTGGCTGGCCCGAGCCGAGAGCGGTTGTCAGAAGGCGCGCGATGGACGGCGCTGTGCCCAATGCTTGACGGAAGACGTGACCGCGCTCGCCGCCGCGGCTGCTCAGCAGGCCACGCAGCGCAGGACGGGCGCGGATCAAGGCAAATCCAATTCAATTCCCCGGCACCGCGGGCGACAGGACGTACCAACGCATCATGAATAGCGACGTCGAACAGAGTGTGGCGGGACTGTCCCTGAGCGAGGTCGAGCCGGGGCGGCGGGTACGGGTCGAAGCGATTCGAGCCGGACGCGCCTTGAACGCCCGGCTGGCGGCCATGGGGCTGCTGGCCGGGGTCGAGGTGAAAGTTATCCGGCGCAGCCTGACCGGCCCCTTGGTCCTGGCGATACGGGACACGCGGCTGATGCTGGGGCGCGGCGTGGCGCGAAGGATTCAGGTCGACGCGGGACCGCTCGCCGACAGCGCATCGGCCGGCAGTGGTCGGAATTCCGGCACGCCACCGACAGTGCCGAGCGGCAAGACACCGTGAACAAAGATCGACGAATCACCATTGCCCTGGCGGGGAACCCGAACTGCGGGAAGACGACGCTGTTCAACAACCTGACCGGCGCGCGACAGCACGTGGGGAACTACCCCGGCGTCACGGTCGAGAAGAAGGAGGGGCTGTGTCCGTTCGACGGCGTGCAGATCGCGGTCGTTGACCTGCCGGGGACGTACAACCTGAGTTCGCACTCAGCCGAGGAGGTGGTGGCCCGCGAGTTCATCCTCCGCGACAAGCCGGACGTGGTGGTGCACGTGGTCGACGCCTCCAACATCGAGCGCCACCTGTACCTGGGCGTTCAGTTCATGGAACTCGGGGTGCCGTTGGTCTATGCCTTGAACATGAGCGACGTGGCGCAGGCGCGCGGCCTGAAGTTCGATCTGGCCAAACTCTCTGTCTTCCTCGGCGGGCCGGTCGTGCCGACCGTCGGCAACCGGGGCGAAGGCACGACCGCGTTGCTCCAGGCCGTGCTCGATGTGAGCCGCGAGCCCGACCGGTTCCCGCCGCCGCGCCTCTCGTACGGCCGCGAGATCGACGCGGCACTGACGCGGATCGCCGCGCTGCTGGAGACGACCGCCAGCCTGCCCGCCGGCCTGAAATCCCGGTGGACGGCCCTCAAGTTGCTCGAAGGCGACACCTGGGTCGCGGAGCAGGTCCGTTGCCTCGAGGTCCGCGACGCGGTGCGGCAGGCGGCGACGCAGCTTCAGGGTTTGTTCGGTGAACCGCCCGGGACCCTCATTCCGGGGCGCCGCTACGGTTTCATCTCCGGTGCGTGCCAGGAGTCCGTTCAATCCACGGTGGAGTTGCAGCATTGCTGGTCGGACCGCATCGATACGGTGGTGTTGAGCCCGTTGCTGGGGTTGCCACTGTTCCTGGCGTTGATGTACGTGGTGTTCCAGCTCACCTTCGCGATAGGCAATGCGCCTGTGCAGTGGCTGGAGAACGCGTTCGGCTGGCTGGCGGCCGGCATTGCCGGGGCGTGGCCCGGCGGCACTGACAGTCCGCTTTGCTCGTTGATTGTGGATGGCATCATCGGCGGCGTGGGCGGCGTCCTGGCCTTTGTGCCGAACATCATGCTGCTGTTTCTCGCCATCGCGGTGCTCGAAGACTCCGGTTACATGGCGCGCGCCGCGTTCATCATGGACGGCATCATGCATCGGATCGGGCTGCACGGCAAGAGTTTCATCCCCATGGTCATCGGATTCGGCTGTTCGGTGCCGGCCATCCTGGCGACGCGGACCCTGGATACGCGTCGCGACCGGTTGACCACCATGATGGTCGCGCCGTTGATGAGCTGCGGCGCGCGTCTGCCGATCTACAGCCTCTTCATTCCGGCCTTCTTCCCGCCGCGGTGGCAAGGCCCTGTTCTCTGGTTGATCTACCTCACGGGCATCGTGTTGGCCGTGGTCGCCGCCCGCGTGCTCCGCAGCACGATCCTGCGTGGCCGCACCACGCCGCTGGTGATGGAACTGCCGCCGTATCACGTGCCGACGCTGAAGGGGTGCGGTCTCCATACCTGGGAGCGGACGTGGCTATACCTCAGGAAGGCGGGGACCATGATTCTGGGCTTCTCCGTAGTGCTGTGGGCCATGACGGCCTATCCGAAGAAGACGGTCTTCGAGCGCGACTACGACGCCGAAGCCGGTGCGGCACGAACGCAGCGCGATGCCCGGGTCCTCGACCTGGCGGCACGAACGGGCCTGCAGATCAACCCGGACGCGATCGAGGCGCGCTGGCCGGCGGCTGGCGCACGAGCCGGAACCGTGGCCGCGACCGGAGACGCCTTTGCCGACGCCTGTACAGCCATTGAGACCGCCCGGCGCCACTTCACGCCGGTCGCCGAGTCGACCGACGGCCGGGAACTGGCCACTCAGGTGGTCTACTTCGTACAGCACCGTGACGCCGAGTTGCGGCATCTGCGCGAGCACAATCCGCAGGTTCATGACGCTGCCTTGGAGTACATCGACCGGATCCGCGAGCCCTACCGGAGGGAATGCCGGGAACTGGCGGCTGCGCGCCAGGCGGAACTCCTGGCCTACTCTGTATCCGGACGAATCGGGCGCGCGCTGGAACCGGTCCTGGCGCCGCTGGGGTTCGACTGGCGGATCAATGCCGCACTACTCGGCGCGCTGGCGGGCAAGGAACTGGTGGTGGCGCAGTTAGGAATCGTCTTTGCCGTTGAGCAGGAGGCGGGCGGCGGGGACGGGCTCCGCTGCAGGCTGCAGGAGGCGTATTCGCCCCTGACGGGCTTGTGCGTCATGCTCTTCTGCCTCATCAGCGCGCCGTGCGTGGCAACCCTAGCCACCACGAAGCAGGAGGCGGGCGGCTGGCGCTGGGCACTGCTGCAGACCGGCGGCCTGACCGCCATGGCCTACGTCGTGACCCTGATCGTCTTCCAGACCGGACGCCTGCTCGGGCTCGGCGGTTGACGCGGGACAGCGCGGCGATCAGGTTTCGGGTTTCAGTGTTCAGCGGCCCGCGGGCGGTGGACCGCCCGGTCATCTCGGAGTGAAACACGTATGGTTCCGCGCCGCCACGGGCCTTGTGCCCGTGGGGCGACGATTGGAAGGGGGGGGGTGGCTCTCGCCCCCCTTTTTTCACGACCTGTGCAAGAAGGGGAACAGGCCCCGTCACCTTCCGACGCCTCACCGCCCAAACGCGCGGTGCGCGATGTCGCGCCGGCAGTAGGCGCCCTGCCACCGGATGCAGTCCACGGCGCGGTAGGCGTTGGCCACGGCGGTGCGGATGTCGCGGCCACGGGCGGTAACGCCGAGCACGCGGCCGCCGGCGTTCACGAACAGGTCACCCTCCTTCTTTGTCCCCGCGTGGAACACGATCGCGCCGGTCGCCTCTGCGGCGTCCAGCCCCTCGATCGGGTGCCCTTTGTCGTACTTGCCCGGGTAACCGCCCGAGGCCATGACGACGCACACGGCCGGCTCGGGCGACCACGCCAGCTTCACACTGGCCAGGCGGCGCTCGGCAGTGGCGGCGAAGGCCTCGGCCAAATCGCTTTCCAGCCGGACCAGCACGGCCTGGGTCTCCGGGTCGCCGAGGCGCACGTTGAACTCCAGCACCTTGGGACCTTGGGCCGTGACCATGACCCCGGCGTAGATGATGCCGCGGTAGTCGAGTTTCTCCGCCCGGCAGCCTTGCAGGAAGCGCGCCAGAACGGTTTCTTCGATCTGCCGTTGCAGCGCGGGCGTGACCACCGGTGCCGGCGAGTAGGCGCCCATGCCGCCGGTGTTCGGGCCGGTGTCGCCGTCGCCCACGGCCTTGTGGTCCTGGGACGAAGCGAGCGGCACGATGGTGTCGCCGTCGGTCAGCGCCAGGATGGACGCCTCTTCGCCGACCAGTCGCTCCTCGACGACCACGCGCCGGCCCGCGTCGCCGAACGCGCCCTCGAAACACTGCCGCACGCCGTCCAGCGCCACGTCCAGCGTGTCGGCCACAATCACGCCTTTGCCGGCCGCCAGCCCGTCAGCCTTGATCACGATGGGTGCGCCGACCTTGCGCACGTAGTCCAGAGCCGCTTGCGGCTCGGTGAAGGTCGCGGCCGTGGCGGTCGGAATGCCGTACTTGCGCATGAACTCCTTGGCAAACGATTTGCTGCCTTCGAGCTGGGCGGCGGCCTGGGTCGGGCCGAAGATGCGGAGTCCGCGGACCCGAAACAGGTCCACGATGCCGTCGCACAGCGGGGCTTCCGGGCCGACCACGGTGAGGTCGATCTTCTCGCGTTGTGCGAACTCCGCCAGCGCGGGGAGCTCGGTGAGGTCCACGCACTGCGCGTCACGCATGCCGGCATTGCCCGGGGCACAGAACACCCGCTTGACCTGCGGACTGCGCGCCAGTTTCCAGACCAGTGCGTGTTCACGGCCGCCACTGCCGATGACCAGGACGTTCATGCTGTTCTCCCGCCGGCGAGACAAAGACCGGAGACAAAGACCCAGATTTCGGTCTCCCCTCTTCGTCTCCCCATCTTTGTCTCTAGTCTTCGTCTCTCCGTCCAGTCCGTTCTTCCGTTTTCCATGCCCCGTCTGCCCCTGCCGTTGCACGCGTCATCTCACACGGTGCTGCCATTGCCGCCGTCTCTTGCCGACGTTGGGTAACATGATCCGTGGCCGACGCAATGCCAAACCAAAACCGTTCGGCGGGGGTTGTGTTTTCTGCGCCCAGGCCATAGTTTAAATAACCGAACCTGTGCGGGTAAATCCTGAGAGTGAAAAGGCCCCGCCATCGACAGCAGGATACGCCCGTTCGTAGTGGGCTCGCGGTGCGCGGAACGAAGTGGAGCGCCAAGAGCCCATCTGGCGTGTCACGGCGAAGTTTCTGAACGAAGCCGGGCATGTTGTGACGGCGGGGGGGGAATGGTGTCTTGCCCGGCGGACTACCGCCGGGACTGCGACACCACTACGAGCGACGCCGTTCCCGGTACCTGTCATGGAGGTTTGCGTCAAGATGGCTGACGATGACATGGAAAGCCCGCGGACTCCGAGACTCGGAGAGCGAGTCTCGCCGCTGGCGCCCAGGCGAAGCAGACTTTGGGGCAAGGGAGACGGTGACATGGACGAGAACGAAACACCCTTCTGGCTGATTGCGGTGGCCGTCGTCTTGGGTGTGGCGAGCGTCGGGTTGGGCATCTGGGGCTGGACCAACTACCGGCAACTGGGCGGGGCGCGCGAAGAGGCGGCCAAGGCACAAGAGTCGGCCACCAAGGCACAAGGTGAACTGGATGCCGTCCGTGCCCGGGCCGGCGAGCTTGAAGGCAACCTTTCCGATGTCGAACAGCGCATCAAGGCCCTTGAGAGCGCAAAGGATGCCGAGAACCAGGCCCGCAAGTCGCTGGAACGCGACATGGCGGAAATCCTCAAGAACAAAGACATTACCATTTCGGAACTGCAGGGCAAGCTGACGGTCAACATTCTGAGCAGCGTCATGTTCGACTCGGGCAAGGCTGAGCTCAAGGTCGAGGGGCAGGACGTTTTGAAGAGTCTGGGGGCAGCGCTGAAAAGCCTGCCCGGCCGACAGGTCCTGGTGGTCGGGCATACGGACAACGTCCCCATCGGCACGGCGAAGTTTGCGTCGAACTGGGAGTTGTCGGCGGCGCGCGCCACCTCGGCGGTCCGCCACCTGGTGGATTCCTGTGCCGTCGATCCGCGCCGCATTGGCGCCGTGGGGTACGGCGAGTATCACCCGGTGGCGGACAACAGCACTCCGGAAGGGCGGGCGCAGAACCGTCGTATTTCGGTGGTGATTCTCGCGGAGGACCTGCTCAAGCCCGGACCGACCGCGGCCACCGGCCCGAAACCGGCCGCCGCGCCCGCGGTGGCGCCGGCTCAGGACGGCGTCCCGGCGGCCCACGCCCCCGCAGGGCGCGCCGCCATCACGCCGATCCCGGGTTCGAGGTCGGCCCCGGCCAAGGATACCGCACCCATGCCTGCACCCCAGGCAGCCGAAGCGCCGGTTGAGAAGTAGACGCGCAGTGGCTCGGCGCGTTTCGCGCCGAAGCGGGGTGTCGGGCCGGCTCTGTCCGGCGACATGTCCGCCAGAGCCAGAGCGACGGCGGAAGTTGCTCGCGCGAAGACGGACCCCCCGGCCGAGGGCCTCGGGCCGGGACGGCCCGAGAAATCTGCTGCGGTCCCGGAGGTCCCGCGCCACTCGTCGCCGCCTACGCCGGCCAGTCCTGGCCGCCAAGGAATCCCTCGTGGAAGAACACGGGCTCGTAGCCCTTTTCCGTGACGAACCCGATCGCGGCGTCGAGCCGTTCGGCATGGTCCTTGACGAAATTCACGTAGAACGGCCAGAAGTACTGCTCGTGCGTGAACAGGTCCATGATCTCGGCCGTGTTCGGGTCTTTCGTGAGCGGCTCGAGGGTCGGCGCAACGTTCGCCACCGGCGTGTTGTTGCAGACGATGTCGACTTTCGAGTAGACGATGTCCTGCGTGAAGTCCATCAGTGCGTCGTGGTTCGACAGGTGCTCGCAGCGCAGGTCGTCGAGCCAGTAGTTGACGTCGTACCGGTCCCCCCACTTGAAGAAGCCGCTGAGCACTTTGACGCCGCGCTGGCGCAGTACGGGCAGAGCGCCCTGCTGCACCATACCCCAGTGGATGACGGTCGGCGCTGACCAGGTGTCTTCGCCAGCGAACCGCATGATCTCGCCCGCCACCAGGTCGTAGTCGCGCGCCAGCTTCTCGGCCGACGCGTACTGGTACGGGCGGTCCGGGTCGTTCGCGTAGGCGTGGAACGAGAGCTTGAGCCAGTTGGCATTGTCCTTCCACTCGCCGCGGTACGTGGTCGGGAACTCAGGCACCGAGAAATCCGCGCCGGTCGTGTAGTAGCAGTTGAGCACGAACTTGGCGCCGTGTTTCCGGTTCAGCGTCCGAAGGATGTCAAGGTAGTGACAGTCGAACAGCGACGGGTACTTGTTCTTCGCGATGTCGCGCAGGAAAAAGCTGTTGTCATCGATCGAGAACCGGTAGCGCGGCTTTGAAAACTTGTCCCAAACGACGCGGACCCGGTGCTCGAGATTGCCCGCTGCGCCGGTCGAAACCGCGACGATGTCGGTGAACTTCTCGGTCAGCGTTATGTCGGTCGCGAACCGGCCGCACGAACACGGCGCCTCGACGCCGTTGACCGCGACCCGGTGCCGTAAAGGCGCCGTGCCGGTGACCTGGATCGTCAACCCTGTCTTCGTCTGCCTGCCGTGGCGGCGGTTCAGCACCGCGCCGTGAAACGGATGCTCGATCTTCAGCATGCCCATGCCCCTCCCTGAGTGATGGAAAAGCCGTTTGCGGTTGACGTCCATCCCGACCGCACTATGCATGAAATTACCACTGGTTGGCAGGTGACGCAAGTGGCGCGGCGGGCTGTGCTTGCGCCCCCCCCCCTCTGGCGCGGCGGCAGGCACAGGGGATCCAAAAACCGAGTCCGGGTTGAAAAACCTGCCGCGACAGCTATAATTTGGGTGCCCTAGCGGTGCAATTCAGGCTCGTTACATGAAGTGGGCTTGTCCCGCTTTTTTTCTTTATATCACGTACTGCGGTGCAGCAAGCGTGTGCGCCGGGGTGCGGTGGGTGGCCGTCGGCTGCAATGTGCCCTGAAGCGTTCGAGTCTGAGGTCAGGGAGCGCCTGTCGTCGGGTATCGACGGCGGGGCCGGGTCCCGAGTTGGGAAACTGTCCACGATGAACAGCGAGCTATTGGCGGTCTTGGAGTACCTGGAGCATGAGCGCGGCATTGACCGCGAGACGCTCATGGGGTTGGTCGAGGAATCCCTACTCTCGGCCGCGCGCAAGGTCATTGGTTCGGGTGAGAACCTGCGCGTCCACATCGACCGGGTCACGGGCGAAATCCAGGCGCTGGCAAAACTGAAGGTGGTGGACAGCGTTCACGACCGCGACAACGAGATTGGCCTGACCGAGGCACGGGTGCGATTCCCCGAGATGAAAGTGGGCGATGAAGTCGAGTGGGAAGTAACGCCCGCGAACTTCGGACGGATTGCCGCTCAGACCGCCAAGCAGACCATCATGCACCGGCTGCGTCAGGCGGAGAAAAGCCGCATCTGCGAGGATTTCCAGGATCAACTCCTGCAACTGGTGACGGGCGTGGTTCGCCGGGTGGAGCGCGGCGATGTGTATATCGATTTCGGCCGCGCCGAGGGCGCAATGCGGTATTCCGACCGCATGCCAGGCGAAGACTATCAGCCGGGCGACCACATCACTGCGCTGCTGACGGAGATCAACGCCGATCGGCCAGGTCCCAGCCTGGGCGTGTCCCGGTCGCACCCGGACTTGGTCCGACGCCTGTTTGAACGTGAGGTCACGGAGATTTCCGAGCATTTGGTGGAGATCAAGGGGGTGGCGCGCGAGGCCGGTTACCGCACCAAGATCGCGGTGCACTCGAGCGATCAGCGCGTGGACCCGGTGGGCGCCTGTGTGGGGCTGCGCGGGAATCGCGTCAAGACGGTCGTACGGGAACTGGGCGGCGAGAAGGTGGACATCATCCGCTGGGACGCCGAGGTGCGCACGTTTGTGACCAATTCCCTGCAGCCGGCAAAGCTGGCTGGCGTCGAAGTGGACGAGGCGCGCCATTCCGTCCGGGTCATTGTCCCCGAGGACCAGTTGTCGCTGGCCATCGGCAAGAAGGGACAGAACGCCCGGTTGGCAGCCAAGCTGACGGGATGGCGGATCGACATCAACAAGCACGAGCAGCCGGAGCGGTTGGGATTCGAGGACAAGGTGCTGCGCGCGATCGAGGCCCTGGCGAAGATTCCGGGGATCGGCGTGGAGGCGGCGCCGAAGCTCGTGCAGAACGGATTCCTGACGCTGGAAGGTATTCTAGCCGGGCAGGAGGATGACATCGCGGCTATCGAGGGATTCGATTTGGAAACCGCCAAACGAATCATGGTGGCTGCACGCGAGCAACTTGGCGGCAGTTGACGATATTGGGGACGGTTCTTGATGCCGCGCGGAGGTCCAGGAAGCGATGAGTGAACGGGTACGAGTATACGAGTTAGCCCGGGAACTGGGGCTGACCAACAAGGAACTTCTGGCGCTCCTCAAGGAGGAGGGCTTGGAGGTCAGCAGCCATTCCAGTGCCATTGAGAGGGATTTTGCTGACTTGGTGCGGGACCACGTGATCGCCAAGCGCCAGGCGGAGGCGGAACGCCGGGCCGGGCCGGTTGCGGTCGAGGCCGAAGAACCGGCGTCAGAGGAGGTGCCGGTGATCGTCACCGGCGTCAACGGCGAGCGCGAACTGCACCTCAAGCCGCCGGTCATCGTGCGGGACCTGGCCGTGGCCCTCGGCCGCAAGCCCAACGAGCTCATCGGCGACCTGATGGCCATGAACATCTTCGCGGCCATCAATCAGGTCGTGGACGTCGAGGTGGTCGAGAAGATCTGCGAGCGTCACGGTGTGCGTTTCGTCCGTGAACGCCGCGAACGCGCCACCAAGACCAAGGCACGGTCGGACGCCGGGGCCGGACAGCCCACGGGCAAAGAGGAATCGCGACCGCCGGTGGTGGCCTTCCTCGGCCATGTCGACCACGGCAAGACCTCGCTACTCGACCGCATTCGCAACACCCGCGTGGCGGCCGGGGAGGACGGGGGCATCACGCAGCACATCGGCGCCAGCGTGGTGCAGCGGCAAGGCAAGCAGATCACGTTCCTGGACACGCCGGGCCACGAGGCGTTCACGGCCATGCGGGCCCGAGGCGCCAACGCCACCGACATCGTGGTCCTGGTCGTGGCCGCCGACGACGGCGTCATGCCGCAGACGGCGGAAGCGATCAACCACGCGAAGGCCGCCGGGGTGCCCATCGTCGTGGCCATGAACAAGATGGACCTTCCGGGCGCCAATCCGGACAAGGTCAAGCTCGGCCTGCAGCAGAACGGCGTGCAGTCCGAGGACTGGGGCGGCGAAGTTGCCGTGATTCCCGTCTCGGCGACGACCGGGCTCGGTATCGAAGAGCTGCTCGACCGGCTCCTGCTCGAAGCCGAGATGCTCGATCTCAAGGCCTGTCCGAGCTTGCCCTGCGAGGGGATCGTCATCGAGGCGCAACTGGAGAGCGGCATGGGCCCCACGGCCACCGTTCTGGTGCGCAACGGTACGCTCCAGGTCGGCGACGTTTTTATCTGTGATCAATGCTCCGGGCGGGTCAAGGCCCTGCTCAACGACCACGGCGGGCGCTGCAGCCAGGCGTGCCCCGGTACGCCGGTCAAGGTGCTCGGGTTCTCGGGCGTGCCCGAGGCCGGGGCCGTGTTCAAGGTCTGCGAGGATGAGCGGGAGGCGCGCGCAATGGCGCTGGACCGTGCCGAGGAGCAGCGCAGGGGTGACCTGACGGTCACGCGGCACGCCAGCATTGAGGACTGGGTGCGCCAGATCGCGGAGAAATCCCGCGAAGAGCTGCGAATCATCCTCAAGACGGATGTGCGCGGCTCACTCGAGGCGATCACCGAATCGCTGAAAAAAATCCCTTCGGAGAAGATCCGCGTCAACGTCATTCATAGCGGCGTGGGCGAAATTACGGAAAACGACATCGAGCTGGCGTCCGCCTCCGAGGCGGTGATCGTCGGTTTCCATGTGCGCGTACTGCCTCAGGTCAACCGCTTGGCCAAGCAGCGCGGCGTGGAGGTCCGGTTGTTCGGTATCATTTATGAACTGCTGGAGAAGATCCAGGACGCGATGCGCGGCCAGCTCCAGCCCGAGCAGCGCGAGACGCCGCTCGGCGAAGCCGTGATCCAGCAGATTTTCGCGACCAGCAAGACGGGTAAAGTGTGCGGGTGCATGGTCCAGTCGGGCTCGGTCCGCGTCGGCGCCAACGCCAAGGTTTACCGCGAAGGGGAACTCATCTACAACGGGCAGGTTCAGTCCCTGCGGCGCTTCAAAGATGACGTACGGGAAGTCAAGAGCGGCTTGGAGTGCGGTATCCGCCTGGACAACTTCGAGGAATTCGAGGTCGGCGATGTGATCAAAGCGTCGACGATGACGGAGTTTGCTGCCCGCTTGTAGGGGTCGTGACAGAGCCTAGCGCTTCGCCCAACCGGGGACCATGGTTCATTGTTCATAGTCATTGCGCTGCAATGAGATGAGTAGTATTTCCGAGACGTGGTGGTTGGCGCGCCTCGCCCCGAGGGGCCAGGAATCCGGTTCACGATGTCGCGTTCGCCTCGCCTCCTGACCGCAGCACCATCTCGGCAGCCCGCGAATCGGCGTGGCATTCCGGCCGCCTCGCCAGGCGAGCTCCGGTGCCGACTTCTGCCGGCGCACTGCCGCGTTGGCCGGTGAAAACTCGGGAATTCGTGCCGGTTGAATGCGTTCACGGAGAAGTGGCTCGCTGGCGTTTCCGGAATGGGTGGAAAACATGTCCTTGGAACGCATGCGTCGTGTCAACGAACTCATCCGGCGTGAGCTGGGCGAGTTGTGCGAGCGCGAGATCGCGCCCAACCTCCAGGGCCTGCTGACGATAACCCAGATCCAGACCGCGCCGGACCTGCGCCAGGCGGTGGTCTACGTCAGCGTCATGGGTGACGAGGCCCAGCACCGCCATGCCCTGCGTCTGCTGCTGAAGCGGCGCGCCTGGCTCCAGCACGAGCTGAATCAGCGCGTCCAGCTCAAGTACACGCCGGTGCTGACGTTCAAGCTGGACCGGGCCGGCGCACAGGCCGATCGAGTGCTGTCGATCCTTGAAGAGATTGACCCGCACGAACCGGTACCGGCCGCCGAGGCCGACGCCGAGGAGACCATCGAACCGGACGAGCCCACCGAAACGAAGTGACCGCCATGCCGAGTCCGACCCTGGCTGAACCGGAAGACGTGCGAGCGGTGCGTGATTGGCTCAAAGGCCGCGCGCGGATTCTCGTCCTCACTCACGAACGCCCGGACGGCGACGCCTACGGTGCGCTCTGCGGTGCGCTCCTGGCCCTGCGCGAGGCGGGCAAGGAGTGTCTTGGGTACCTGAAACTGCCCCTGCCGCAGCGCTATGCCCGCGTCCTGCCGCCCGTGCCTGAACTGATCCTCGGCACACCGCTGCCGCGGACCGGTCTGGACGGCATCGTCTGTCTGGACGTCACGGGGCTCGAACGCGTCGAGCGGCCCGCCGGCATCGACGCGAACTTCAACGGTCTGCCGCTCTGTGTCATCGATCACCACGCCGACCATACGCGGTTTGGCCAGACGGAGTGGGTCGATGCGCGCCAGGCCGCCACCTGCCAGATGCTGCTGCACCTGCTGCGCGACGCGCGGGGCCGCGTTTCGCCGCCTGTGGCTGCCTGCCTCCTGACCGGACTGCTCATGGATACCGGCGGTTTCCGTTTCGCCAATGCCGGCGCCGGCGTGCTGCGCGACGCGGCTGCCCTGGTCGACGCCGGCGCCGACCTCCACGGCCTGATGACGTCGCTGTTTCTGCGCGAGTCGCTCGGACGCCGGAGGCTCGAGGCGCGGTTGCTCGCGCAGGCGGTGTCGTTGCACGGCGGGCGGGTTCTTTATTCGGTGCTGACTCCGCACCTTTTGGCGGAGTTCGGCGTGCCACCGCAGGACACGGAAGGCCTGATCGACGTATTGCGCGGTATCGAGGGCGTCGATATCGCCTGCCTCGTACAGCCGGAGCCGGGAGCCGTGCGACTGTCGCTGCGCAGCCAGAACTCCGCCTGCCCGGTGAACGGCATAGCGCGCCAACTGGGCGGCGGCGGCCACGTCCTGGCCGCCGGCGCGCGGTTGCCGGACGTCAACGTCGCCCAAGCGGTGACCGCGCTCACGGAAGAGACGCGGAAAGTGCTGGGAAGAGAGGCTGTAGGTGGATAGGCCCCTTGACGGGGGCGTTTGCACCGACATGTTTGGCCGTGGTGAGTGTCGGGTGTCGCGGGGCATGCGTCGTGCGTCGTGCGTCATGAGTCATGCGTCACGAGCCTGGCTACGGCGGCGCTGGGTGCCTCTTTTCCCAAGACTGGCGATCGGGAAAAGGGGCGCGGTGCGCCGCCGTTGCGGTGACTTAGTGACGCAATGACCCAGTGACTCGCTGACCTCGTGACCCACGACACCCGACACTCGACACCCATTACGACAAACATGTTGTCACAGAGGTAGCCGCTAAGGCGGCTACAGCCCAAACAACCGGATTGGTATTTCCCATGAACACTCCTGACAAAGAACTGGCCGAGAGCGGGATCCTGTTGGTGGACAAGCCGACCGACTGGACCAGTCACGACGTGGTGAACTTTGTGCGGCGCCGGTTCGACATCCGCAAGGTCGGGCACTGCGGAACGCTGGACCCGATCGCCACCGGGCTGCTCGTGCTGTTGCTCGGCCGCGCCACGCGCCTGTCCGGTCGCCTCACCAGCGAGGACAAGATTTATGCCGGCACCATGCGCCTGGGCATTGAGACGTCGACCGACGACCGGGCTGGCACGGTCCTGGCGACGAAAGAAGTCACGGGCATCACGCCCGAGCAGGTGCGCGCCGTCGCCGCCGAATTCACCGGCGACATCCAGCAGATCCCGCCCATGGTCTCAGCCAAAAAGAAGGACGGGAAACCGCTCTACAAGCTCGCCCGTCAAGGCAAGACCGTCGAGCGCGATCCGCAGGCCATCTTCATCCATTACCTCAAGCTCAACCGGATCGCCCTTCCGGACATCGACTTCGAGGTCCACTGCTCGAAGGGCACCTACGTGCGTACCCTGTGCGCCGACATCGGGCGAAGGCTCGGGTGCGGCGGGCACATGCTGGACCTGCGGCGGCTGCGCAGCGGCGCGTTCGAGCTTACGAATGCCCACACCATCGAGGCCATCCGGGGCTGGGACCGCGAGAAACTCCTGAGCACCATGACGCCACTGGCCAACATCGTCGTGTCGTGGTTGAAGCCCTGACCGTTGCGGCCAGCCGTGCGCAGACTCCTCGTCCGGCGGTTTGTCCGTTTCCGTCAGTCAGCCTGGGGAGAGCCAATTGCAAAGGCACGGTCGATGACCAGGCCGGCGACACCGCGCAGGGCACTGTCCTCGACGGAATCGGCGACGACGAGCTGCGCGTCGTTGCCGCTGAGCCCGATCAGTTCAGTGTAGAGGTGGCGCTTCAGCAGGTCGTGGAGAATGGTCGAGAACCGGCGGTCGGCGGTGCCGATCACCAGCGTGTGCGGGTCGGTGACCGCGATCAGTCCGGCCAAGGCGCGGGCCAGCCGCCGCGCTGCGCGGTCCAGAACGTTGAGGACCAACGGGTCTTCCTCGGCTTCGTCCGCGAGATTTGAGGCGGTTTTCAGGTTCATGGTCGGGCGGATACGCTCGATCTCGGAGAGGATGGCCGGCACGCTGCAGTAGGCCTCGAGGCAGTCGGTCCGGCCACAGTGACAGAGCCGGCCTTCCTCGCCGACCCGGACGTGGCCGATCTCGCCGGCGGCGCAATGCTCGCCGATGATGCGCCGCCCGTTCATGATCATGGCGCAGGCAAGCCCCTGGTGCACGCTAAGGTAGATGGTGTTGCCGAGGGCCGGGGCGAGCCGCTCGAACCAGACGCTGGACCAGAGCTGGCAACGCACGTCGTTGTCAATGAACACGTCAAAACCCAGACGCCGCCGCAGTTCATCGGCCACCGCCAAGTTGCGCCACTGCAGGCGCGCCGCGTAGATGCAACGGCCCAGGCCAGGATCCACCGTGCCGGGCATCGCCAACCCCAGGCCGAGAATCCGGCCGTCACCTTCCGCCAGGCACTCCGCGAACCCGCGGGCGACCGTGTCGAGGATGGCGGGGGCGTCCAAGGCGTGAACCAAGCTGATCTCACGCGACTCTGCAATGCGGCCGTCCAAGTACACGCAGGCGATGCGGCAGAACGCGGGCGTTAGGTTGCCGACCAAAGCATGGAAGCGGCTGGTGTCCAGTTCCAGCAGGCTGCGGCTGTTGCCCGGCTGCTGCTCGCGGATCAGGCCGGCCTGAAGCAACTCGGCCGCAATGCCCGTGACGCTGGACTGCCGGATGCCGTACTTCCGCGCAATCTGGCCACGGCGCGACGGGCCGTCGAACTGCAGTGCCCGCAGAATCGCGTATCGGTTGCCGTTCCGCTTGTTGACCTGCCCTGAATCCATAGGTGTCTACCCTCGCCTGCGCACACCGTGCGGTTTCCGCTGTCCGACGCATTCCGATCCTTAGCCAATTTATCTCACATATGCGATAATAACAAGGATTTGCCGTGGCTATTTGAGACGTTTGGGCCGATACTCGAGGGGTAAATTGCCTTGGTTTCAGTTCATTTTGTCACAAATGGTGTTGACAGGTTTACTTCGGCGTGTATGGTAAACGTGATGTCGTGGAACTTAGGCACACCCAAGCCATAACTTGACACGTCCAAACCACTAAAGGAGAAAGAACCATGGCGATGCGCGTCAGTTTCTACGGACACGTCCGGCAGTACGAGAATCTGAAGTCGGAGATTGACAAGAACATCCAGGAAGTCCTCATGAGCGGGCAGTACGTCATGGGGCCGATGCTGGCTCGGTTTGAGAAGGAACTGGCGGCGTACTTTGGCAGCAAGCACGCGATCGGGTTGGGCAATGGCACGGATGCGATCTGGCTGGCGCTGATGGCGATGGGGATTGGTCCGGGCGACGAGGTGATCACGCACCCGAACACGTTTTTTGCCACTGCGGAGGCGGGTTGGATCGCCGGCTGCAAGGTGGTGTTTGTGGACTGCGACCCGAAGACGAAGAACATCGACCCGGCCAAGATTGAGGCAGCGATCACCAAGAAGACCAAGGCGATCATTCCAGTTCACCTGTACGGCCAGTGCGCCGACATGCCGGCGATCAGCAAGATTGCCAAGAAGCACAACCTGGCGGTAGTCGAGGACAACGCACAGGCGATCGACGCGCGCGGCGACACGTTCAAGCAAGGCGAACTCAGCGACGCGGTCACGACCAGCTTCATCATCCAGAAGAACCTGGGCTGCTACGGTGACGGCGGGGCGCTGTTCACCTGTCGCGACGACATCAACGAGACGGTGCGCAAGCTGCGCAACCACGGCTCGAACAAGCGCGATCACCACTCGCTCGGCACCAACAGCCGTCTCGACGACATCCAGGCCGGCGTGCTCAGCGCCAAGCTCAAGCACATCTCGGCGTGGAGCGATCAGCGCATCCAGTGGGCGAAGCGCTATGCCGCCGGGCTGAAGGATGTAAAGGCGATCGACCTGCCGTATTCGAAGCCCGGTTACCGCCACGTCTTCCACGTGTACTCGGTCGAGACCAAGGACGCGGCGAAGCGCGACGCTATGATCAAGTTCCTGGTGGAAAACGGCGTGGATGCCAAGACGCACTACTCGATCCCGATCCACAAGCAGCAGGGCTATCCGTGGGGCAAGGAAGCGCAGATTGTCGGGTCCGTGGCGAACGCCGAGAAGAGCGCGGCCTCCTGCGTGAGCCTGCCGATGTTCCCCGAGATCACGGCTGCCGAGGTGGACTACGTCATCGAGAAGGTTCTGGCCTGGGACAAGGCGAACCGGTAAGATTGCCTGGCGTTGGTGTCGAGGGAGTCGACGAGAATCGATGGAATCGAGTGACTCGATTCAGTCGACTCGCTCGATTCTCCCGATTTGACCCTGCACAGGTTTTCACGCCGTTTGCACGGCATCTGACGCGGAGAGACAACCCATGGCAACCCCGACACTGCTGGTTCTGGCGGCCGGGATCGGCAGCCGCTACGGCGGCTTCAAGCAGATCGACCCGGTGGGGCCGAACGGCGAAATCGTTCTGGACTACACGGTTTACGATGCATGGAAGTCTGGGTTCGGCAAGGTCGTGTTCGTGATCAGCCCGACCTTGGACGCGACGTTCCGTCAGCACTTCGACACCTGCCTGCCGGGCCGGATGCAGGTCGATTACGTGTTCCAGCGCATGGACGATCTCCCCCCCGGCTTCAGCGTCCCGAAAGACCGGCAGAAGCCCTGGGGCACCGGCCACGCCATCTGGTCGGCGCGGAACGCCATCAGGGAGCCGTTCGGGGCGGTCAATGCCGACGATTTCTACGGCCGCGGCGCCTACCAGACGCTGGCCGATTTCCTGAAGGCACGGTCTGCGGCGGACAAGCTGCCCACCTACTGCATGGTCGCCTACCGGCTCGCGAACACGCTGACGCCGCACGGCACCGTGGCGCGCGGCATCTGCACGGCGGACGGCAGAGGCTTCCTGAGTACCGTGGTCGAGCGGACCAAGATCGAGGCAGTGGCGGGCGGCAGCGCGCGGTTCCAGGACGCGGACGGGAGCTGGACGCCGCTGACCGGCAACGAACCTGCCTCCATGAACTACTGGGGCTTCACGCCCTCGCTGTTTGACCGATTGAGCTCCGAGTTCACAGAGTTTCTGAAGACACGCGGCGCCGAACTCAAGTCCGAATTCTTCATCCCCACGGTGGTCGACACACTGATCAAACGCGGCCAGTGCCAGTGCGCGGTGCTGAGCACGGACGAGAAGTGGTTCGGCATGACGTACCGCGAAGACCGGCCGAAAGTCACCGAAAGCATTCGCGCCCTGATCGGCGCCGGCCTCTACCCCGAGAAGCTTTGGGGGTGACGGGGCGCGGGGAGTGCAGGGGTCTCAGGTTTCAGTGTTCAGGTTTAAGGCTGGGGCACGGACGGGGATGATGGCCGGGCATCCGGCGAGGACGATCGGACGGCGGACGAGAGGCGGCGCGGACATCGGACACCCCTGCCACCTGCCGCCCCGTCCGAAACCTGAACACCGAACCCTGAACCCTCCCTACCTGAGTAGTTACCGCCAACAGGAGACTCCATGCCACACGATCTGCAAGCGGTCAGCCGTCAGTTCCAGATTGCCGGCAAGTTTACCGAGGCCGTGCCGTACGGTACCGGCCACATCAACGACACCTACGCGGTGCGGTTCAGGACGCTCGGCGGCACGGTCCGCTACATCTTCCAGCGCGTCAATCACAACATCTTCAGGGATGTGCCGCGACTGATGGAGAACATCGGGCGCGTGACGGCACACGTCCGCGGCAAGCTCGCTGGCGTGCCCGGCAGCGACCCCGACCGCGAGACGCTGACCGTCATTCCGTCCCGTGACGGCGCGCCGTTCCACAGAGATCCGAACGGCAATTTCTGGCGCGCCTATATTTTTATCGAGGGCGCCCGGACGTTCGACATCGTGGAAAGCCCGGCCCAGGCGTACGAGGCGGCCAAGGCGTTCGGCGGGTTCCAGAAGCAGCTCATGGACCTGTCCGGCCCGCGTCTGCACGAAACCATTCCCGACTTCCACCACACGCCGAAGCGCTTCGCGAAGCTCGAACAGGCGATCGCGAAGGATGTGAAGAATCGTGCCGCCAAGGTGAAGAGGGAGATCGACTTCGCGCTGGCGCACAAGGCCATGACCGGCACGCTCATCGACCTGTTGGCGAAGGGTGAGCTGCCCGAACGCGTTACCCACAACGACACCAAGATCAACAATGTCATGCTGGACGACAAGACTGGGCGTGGCGTGTGCGTGATCGATTTGGACACCGTCATGCCCGGGCTGGTGCTGTACGACTTTGGCGACCAGATCCGCACCACGACGTTCACCGGCAGCGAGGACGAGGAAGACCTGGGCAAGGTCCAGTTCAAGCTCGACCTTTTCGAGGCGCTGATTCGCGGCTACCTCGACGCGGCGCGCGATTTCCTGACCCCGCGCGAGGTCGAGTTCCTCGCGTTCTCCGGCAAGCTGATCACGTTCGAGATCGGCATCCGTTTCCTGACCGATTACCTGGACGGCGACGTGTATTTCAAGACGCACAAACCGGACCACAACATGTATCGCAGTCGAGTTCAGTTCGAACGCGTACGGCTGATTGAGGAGCAGGACGAAGCCGCCGCGCGTATCGTGGCCAAGTATCGCTAACCCAACCGGCGGATCCGTGGCCGACGCCATGTTCTGGCCCGCGGGACGTCGCGGGCGCGCGGCGGCCGGCGCACAGCCGGCATTTCGGGGAGGATTCCCAAGATGCAATCCGTATTTCCGCTCGTCGAACCGCGTTTCAAGCCCGTTCTGGACCCGGAGTTTCGGCCGCCGGTGCTGGCCAATCGCGCCTTTCTCGCGGAGGTCGATGCGTCCGGCAAGGCGGTGCCGCTGGTCATCGCCGTGGAGCGCGATTCCGGCAAGGTCAGTCGGTTCGAGACCCGCGTCTTCGACCCCAAGCACCCGCGCTCGGCGGCGAACTATTTCTACGTCGAGCGATTGGTGAAGATGTTGCTCTGGCAGTGGGGCGGCTGGAAAGTCACGGTCGGCGGCCCGCCGGAACTGGCGCGGTTTCTCCAGTACTGCTACTCCGCGACCGGCTGCCGCGCCTTCGATGCCGAGTTGTGGGGAGATTTGGTGTACCGGCAGCCGATGACCGTCGTTCGCACGGCGCCCGACAAGGCCCCGGCCGCCACGGAAGACCCGGGCAGTGCTGTCAAGCTGGATTGGACAGGCTGGCGCATCGGGTTCGATTTGGGCGCCAGCGACCGCAAGGTGGCGGTGGTCAAGGACGGCAAGCTGGCCCTGAAGCCGGACGGCACCCTGATCCTGAGCGAAGAGTACCTCTGGGATCCGAAGCCGCAGACGGATCCGAACTGGCACTACGAGCAGGTCATGGAGATTCTGCGCGCTGCCGAGGCGAAGATTCGCGAGGTCGACGCCAACGCCAGGGTTCGCGGCATCGGCGGCAGCTCAGCCGGCATCTACGTTGACGGCATGGTCCGCATCGCCTCGTTGTTCCGGGGCGTCACGCCGCGCGATACGTTCGAGCGCGAGGTGGCGCCGCTGTTCAAGCGCCTGGAGAAAGCCTGGGGGGTGCCGCTGCGGCTCGAGAATGACGGCGACGTGACCGCGCTGGCCGGTGCGATCGCGCTCAACGACGGTGCTGTGCTCGGTTTGGCCATGGGCTCGTCGCTGGCGGCCGGGTACGTGGATGAGGAGAAACGCATCCGCGGCTGGATGAACGAGTTGGCGTTCGCGCCGGTGGACTACAATCCCAATGGCCCGATCGACGAGTGGTCCAGGGACCGCGGTGTCGGCGCCAACTACTTCTCGCAGCAGGCGGTGGGGCGCCTGATCCCCGCGGCGGGCATCGACCTGCCCGGCATACCGGCCGATGCTCTGCCGCAGCGGCTCAAAAAGGTGCAGGAACTCATGGCGGCCGGCGACGAACGCGCACGGAAGATCTACCAGACCATCGGCCGCTACTTCGGCTACACCGTGGCGCACTACTGCGACTACTACAAGCCGGTCCGACACATCGAAGTTCTCGGACGCGTAATGACAGGTGAGGGTGGACGGGTTATCTTGTCAGAAGCGCGAGATGTCTTGGCGCACGAATTTCCGGACGTGGCGAAGTCGCTGGACTTCTACGAACCGGACGAACGCGAGAAACGTCACGGCCAGGCCGCCGCGGCAGCCAGTCTCCCCAACGTCGACTGACGCGGGCTGGCCCGGAGGCCGGGCCACAGCCAGGCGAGGAGTGGGTTCGACTATGCTGGATCGTTTATTCAAGAAGACGCAGGCCGAAGAACCGAAGCCCGAAGTCCAGAAGATCACCAACGACGAGGAGCGGAACCGCTTTATCGCCGCACGGCTGTCCGAGGGAATGTCGCTGTCTGACCTGCAGAAACTGCTTGCCGAACAGCACGGCATCAACATGACCTACCTCGACCTGCGCCTGATTGCCTCAGACCTCAAGGTCGACTGGGCCAAGGCCGATAAGAAACAGGCCGCCAAGCAGAAGAAGGAACCCACCCCTGACCTGGCCAAGATGGCGGCCGCGGGGAAGAAGGGCTCCACGCAGATCACCGTCCACAAAGTCGTGCGGCCGGGTGCGAGCATGAGCGGCGAGGTCCAGTTCGCCTCCGGTGCCAAGGGCGAGTGGTCCGTCGACTCCTACGGTCGGCTCGGCCTCTCGCTGGCGCCCGGTTCGTCGCAACCCAACGAAGACGACGTGCGCGACTTCCAGGTCGAACTGCAACGCAAACTCACCGGCCAGGGCATGTAGAGGCCCGGCCCGGTTCTGATGCGACGTGTCGGAAGCGGGACTTACGCGTTCTCCGTCCGCTTCTCATGTCATGGTATCGCGTCTACGGTGTGGGACCGTCCCGGGGGCTTAGTCTCCCGGACCCTGAACCTCTGAACCCTGGAACCCCATCATGAAGAAGCGCATCTTGGTGACGGGTGGCGGCGGGTTTCTCGGCTCGCACCTGTGCGAGACGCTCGTCGGGCAGGAGCACGACGTGCTCTGCCTCGACAATTTCTTCACCGGTGATAAGCAGAACATCTACCACTTGATGGGCAACCCGCGCTTCGAACTCATCCGGCACGACGTGACGTTTCCCGTCTACCTGGAAGTGGACCAGATCTACAACCTGGCCTGCCCCGCCTCGCCGATCCACTACCAGCGCGACCCGGTGCAGACCACCAAGACCAGCGTGCACGGCGCCATCAACATGCTCGGCCTGGCCAAGCGCGTGAAGGCCCAGATCCTCCAGGCCTCCACCTCGGAGGTCTACGGTGACCCGGAAGTGCACCCGCAGGTGGAAGAGTACTGGGGCAACGTGAACCCGATCGGCATCCGCTCCTGCTACGACGAGGGCAAGCGCTGCGCTGAGACCCTGTTCTTCGACTACCACCGGCAGAACCAGGTTCGGATCAAAGTCATCCGCATCTTCAACACCTACGGCCCGCGCATGCACCCCAACGACGGCCGCGTCGTCAGCAACTTCATCGTCCAGGCACTGCGCGGCAAGGACATCACCATCTTCGGCGATGGCAACCAGACCCGGTCCTTCTGCTACGTCGACGACCTGATCCGCGGCATGATCGCGATGATGAACACCCCCGACAGCGTGATCGGGCCGATCAACCTGGGCAATCCGGCCGAGACCACGATTCTGGAGGCCGCCCAGTTGATCATCGAGTTGACCGGCGCCAAGTCCAAGCTCGTTTCCCGGCCTTTGCCGCAGGACGACCCCGTGCGGCGCCGCCCGTGCATTGACCGCGCCAAAGCCGTGCTTAGCTGGGAACCCCGCGTGCCGTTCCGCGACGGCCTGCAGAAGACCATCGCCTACTTCGACGACTACCTCACCCGCCACCCGCACGTGGAGGCGTGAGATACGGCCAGGGAAACTGTAGGGGCCTAGGTGTTTAGGCTGTAGGCTGATAGGTATTAGCGGGGCATAGCCATACGTTCAGTTTGCAGACAACGATGGAGCAACAGACTCCTCAGTTTCGTCGTCCGCTGCGTTGGATTCCGCGACTGTCGACTCGGGACGCGCCGGACGAGTCGGTCAGGTGGACGACAAGGTGGACGACGAAGTGCCGGAAAACGGAAGGCGACGACCGAATGTGAGTTTCCAGGTCCCCTGCCATGACCTACAGCCTAAACCCCTACAGCCTAAGCACCTAGACACCTTCCGAGGACACCGTGAAACCGACCGACCTACGAGGCATTCTGCGCTACATCCCGCAGTTTCGGGAGCGAACCTTTGTCGTTTCCATCGATGGCGCGGTGGTGACCGACGAGAACTTTCAGAACCTGCTGCTGGACGTTGCCGTGCTGCGGTCCCTGAACATTCGCGTCGTTCTCGCACACGGTGCTTCGGCCCAGATCCAGGCGCTGGCCCGCGAACAGCGGGTTCAGCCGTCGGACCTTGAAGGCACCGGCGTCACGGACGCCGAAACACTCAAGCTCGCCCTGACGGCCGCCAACCGTCTGACGCACGAGATTCTCGAGGGGCTCAGCGCCAACAACCTGCGCGCGGCAAGCACCAATGCCATCACCGCACACCCGGTCGGCATCCTGCAGGGCATCGATCACCTGTTTACCGGCAAGGTGGAGCGTATTGATGTCGAACTGTTCCAGTCCCTGCTGAGCCAGGGCGTGGTGCCCGTGGTGCCGCCGCTCGGGTTCGACGGCGACGGCCGGACGTACCGGGTGAACTCCGACGCCGTGGCGTACGAACTGGCCAAGGCCCTGGGCGCCATCAAACTGATCTTCATCACCACGCGCGACGGCTTGTCCTGCGGCGACCGCCTCATCCGGCAGATGCTCGTCGCTGAACTGAACCAGTTGCTGGCAAAGAGCGCGCTTGGCCCGGAAATGCTGTCCAAGGCGCGGTACGCCGCCGCTGCCTGCATGGCCGGCGTGCCGCGTGTCCACATCATCAACGGCTGCGTCGATGAAGGCCTGCTGGCCGAGGTGTTCTCCAACGAAGGCATCGGCACGCTGATCTATGCCAACGAATACCAGCAGATTCGCCGCGCCATGAAGAAGGACATTCGCAGCATTCTGAAGCTGATCCAGCAGTCCGTCGCCACCGACGAACTGGTCAAGCGTACGCGTGCCAACATCGAAAAGCAGCTTGACGACTACTACCTGTTCGAGACCGACCGCAACCCGGTGGCGTGCGTCGCGCTGCACGTCTACGCCGAG
This sequence comes from Lentisphaerae bacterium RIFOXYA12_64_32, assembly GCA_001803235.1. Taxonomy (GTDB): domain Bacteria; phylum Verrucomicrobiota; class Lentisphaeria; order Oligosphaerales; family YB12-FULL-65-16; genus YB12-FULL-65-16. The sequence goes on along the minus strand of MHBL01000345.1, from coordinate 17,167 downwards.
CAGCGGCAGGGCGAACTCGCCTGCCTGTACGTCAACCCGTCGCATGAGAACGAGGGTGTTGGGCGCAAGATGATCCAGTTCGTGGAGAGCAAGGCCCGGGAGAAGAATCTCGACATGCTGTTCGCTCTCTCGACCCAGGCGTTCAACTACTTCCAGTCCAAGGGCGGCTTCACAGAGGGCACGCCCGGCGACCTGCCGCCCGCCCGCCGCGAGAAGCACGAGCAGAGCGGCCGCAAGAGCAAGGTGCTGGTGAAGCGGTTGCGGTGATGGGGCGCGTACGACGCCGGCCGTGGTCGACGGCACGTTCCGGTGCACCCCCTGAGATCCATCCCCCTGCTCCACCCGGTGACCTCCTGCGCCGACTCCCGCCTTTGGCTGGGCAGACCGTGCGTGAGCCCCACCACGCCGTGCTCGACCGCGACGGACGCAACACGGCCTTTGACACGATGTGTCTTGCGGTACGGACTCGCGGCTATTAGGTTTATCCGTGAGCGTGGGTTTTTCAAGGCCCCGGGGCAGCCAGGCAGGGCTGTTTCAAGATTCTCCGCCTGCGGGACCGACAAGTACCCCCGGCGTGTCCCCACGCCGGGGGGGGCCGGCCTGGGGACAGGCCGGCCCTACTGAACGCGCGTCGATACGGAGCGTTCCCATGCGGCGTGACCCGATCTTGAAACAGCCCTGGCAGCCATGCGCTTTCCCGGGCACGGTGACCGGACTTGGAAACACGCCCATTGTGCGCTGGCGCGACGGTTCTTTTCGACCTGTGCGAGTGAAGCTGCAGTGGGAAACAGCCCTGATGCGGGCGACAGAATCCGCCTGCTCTTCGGGGCTCGCCGTGCCGGACAGCCTGCGGAGCGGCAGTGGCGCGGGACCTCCGGGACCGCGGCAGAGTGCTCGGGTCCGTCCCGGACCGAGGTTCTCGGCCGGGGACCGGCCCGAGTACCCCGCTTCGGCGCGAGACGCGCCGAGCCACGGTGCGCTGGATCTTGTCTTGGCCTGGGCTGGGCAAGCCACCGCTCCACAGGGCGGGATTCACCCGCAAGCGCCGTTTTTTTCTGCCAGCGGAAACCCCTTCTGAAAGGCAAGGCGCCCTATGACCACCCCTGCGGATCGCGAACGTTTGCGGCAGGTCGCCGGCGAGTATGCCGGGATCGTTAACAGCGAGGTCATGGCCAAGCGCCGCGAGATCTGGCGGCGCAGCAACCGGCTCGAAGCGCGGACCGTGCCGTTCCAGATCGAGGACAACGGCACCTTCTTTGCCGACCTGACACCCAAGCCGCGGTGCGAAGGCGCGTTCGAGCGCGAGCTCGAACACGGCATGCTCCAGGCCATCACGAACCACCGGCTGATCGACGACGACCGCGTCTTCACGCCTTACTGCGGCATCAGTTGGCTCATTGGCCGGCCCAGCCTCTGCCCCGAACTGCGCATCACCCGCGCCCCCGATGCGACCGGCCGGCAACTCGGCTACGAAACCAATACGCCGCTGGCCGACCTGCCCAACAGCTTGCACAAACTGCAGCGCGGTCCGTTCACCGTCGACCGCGACGGGACCCACCGGCGGGCGGAGATCGCAACCGCCGCCTTTGGCGACCTGCTCCCGGTCAGGATCATCACGCCGCACACGCTCAGTGCCGGAACCGGCCTGGTGCACAAGGCGGTGACCTTTATGGGCATGAGCAACTTCTACGTTGCCATGGTGGATCAGCCCGAGGCCGTGCACCGGTTCTTTGACTTCGTCGCCCGCGAGAATGTCGAGTTTCTCGACTGGCTCGAGGCCGAGAACCTGATCCTGCCCAACAGCGGCGAATTCTCGGTCGGGTCCGGGAGCTGCGGCTACACCGATGAACTGCCGCGTCGCCCGCTCAAGAACGGCGACAAGCTCCTGCCGTCCGACTGTTGGGGGTTCCAGGAGGCGCAGGAGTCGGTCGGCATTTCGCCGGACATGTACGCCGAGTTCATCCACCCCTACCAGCGGCGCACCGGCGACCGGTACGGCCTGCTCTACTACGGCTGCTGCGAACCCGTGCACGAGCAGTGGCCCGTCCTGCGGAACTTCAAGAACCTGCGCAAGGTCACCGTTTCACCGTGGTGCGACCAGGAGTCGATCGCGGCGGCCGTCGGGCGCGGTGTCGTGCTGTCGCGCAAGCCGCACCCGATGAAGCTCTGCGGCGAGGCATTCAGCGCCGCGGAGTTCGAGGCGCACATCCGCGAGACGCTGGACATTGCCCGCGACAACTTTGTCGAACTGATCTTCCGCGACACCTGCACCCTCTGCGGAGCCATGAAAGATCGCGTCGCCGACGCCTGCCGCATCGTCCGGGGCCTGATCGGGCGGGAGCGGTAGAGCCGGTGCGGGTGGTTCAGAGGTTCACCGTCGACCTGTGCGGGTAAATCCCGCCTTGCGGGAAGACGCCCTCACGCGGACGGACATCGGTCGCGGCGCCGTTCGTAGTGGTGTCGCAGTCCCGGCGGTTGTCCGCCGGGCAAGACACCATCCCTGCGCCAGACCGCCGCAACACGCCGGATGGGCTCTTGGCGCTCCACTTCGTTCCGCGCCCTGCGAGCCCACTACGAACAGGCGCATCCTGGCGTCCACGGCGGGTCGTCTTCTCTCTCCCATCAAACACATGCTCCAGACCGTCGACCGACCGTTGCCCTGGAGCGCGACGCTCCGCGGAGCATTCCCATACCCCCGGATGCTCGACGGAGTCTCGCGCTCCAACTCGGGGTCGAGGCGAGGTGTTTCATCCCGAGATGACCGGGCGGTCCGCCGCCCGGGGGGGGCGCTGACGCAACACTACTCCGCTCCGGCCCGCGGTTGAAACCGGCGACCTAAACCCTTATCTTTCCGTCCCATGGCCGACTTGAGAGTCAATCTGGCAGGGATCGAGCTGCGGAACCCGGTGATTGCCGCGTCCGGCGCGTTCGGCTATGGACGCGAGTACGCCGAACTGGTGCCCGTGGAACGGCTCGGCGCCATCACGGTGAAGGGCATTTCGCCGTATCCGACCAACGGCAACCCCACGCCCCGCACGGCCGAGGTGTTTGGCGGCATGCTCAATGCCATCGGCCTGCAGAACCCCGGCGTAGACCGCTTCATCCACCACCCCGAGTACCTCCCGTACCTGCGTGTTGCACCCACCAAGGTTTTCGTCAATATCTGGGGCCGCAGTGTGGAAGACTACGTCGAGGTGGCACGGCGCCTCGACGCGGAGCGGGACGGCATTGCGGCGCTGGAGATCAACATTTCGTGCCCCAACATCAAGCAGGGCGGCATTGCCTTCGGGACCAATCTGCAGTTGGCGCAACGCGTAGTCAGTGCGGTGCGCAACGTGACGCGCCTGCCGTTGATTACCAAGCTGAGCCCGAACGTGACTCACATTGCGGAGTTCGCACGCTGCGTGGTGGACGCCGGCAGCGACATTGTTTCGCTCATTAACACGCTGCCGGGCATGGCGATCGACATCGAGACGCGGAAGCCGAGATTGGCGAACACCACGGGCGGCCTGAGCGGCCCGGCCATCAAGCCGGTCGCGGTGCGCATGGTCTACGAGGTGCGCCGCGCGGTGACGGTCCCGATCATCGGGATGGGCGGCATTGCCAGCGCCGAAGACGCCGTCGAGTTCATCCTGGCGGGCGCTAATGCAGTGGCTGTGGGGACGGCCATCTTCCGGGACCCCACCGTCTTGGTGCGGATCGTCGATGGCCTGAACGGGTATCTCGACGCCCACGGCTATGCCAGCGTGCAGGACCTCGTCGGCCGCCTCGAGTTGCCGACATAAGCGCAGCGCGACCCGGGTTCGAACCGAGTCAACGCCCTCGCGACCACCGCAACGTGAGCCGTCACAGCCGGGGAAGCCACGCCATGAACTTCATTCCGCTGCGAGTCCTGATCGTGGAGGACTCCGCCGAAGACGCACTGCAGGTCACCCGCGAACTGAAGCGGGCGGGTTACCAGGTCGAGTTCGAACGCGTGACCGCGGCGGAGAACATGGCCGTCGCCTTGCACCGCTGCGCGTGGGATGCGGTTCTGGCTGACCACTCCATGCCGGGGTTCGACGGTTTGACCGCGTTCCGCACTCTGACCCAGAGCCAACTCGATATCCCGTTCATCCTGCTCTCCGCCAAGATGCCCGAAGAGAAGGCGGCGGAATTCATGCGGTTGGGCGTGCGCGACTGCATTCTGAAAAGCAACGTGGGGCGGCTGGTCCCGGTTCTGGCCCGCGAACTGCGCGACGCCGAGGTCCGACGCAAACGGCGCGAGGCGGAGGAAGCGCTCCGCGATACCAACGAGAAGTTGCGCGTGCTGGTGAGTTCGTCGCCATCGGCCATCATCACCTGGGATCCGGCCGGCACCGTCACCATGTGGAACGCGGCCGCCACCCGCCTGTTTGGCTGGAACGAGAACGAGGTCATCGGCCGACCTAATCCGATCACCGTCGGGACCGAAGATGCGGTCCAGTTCGATCGACTCTTCGCCGAGAAGTGGCAGGAGATGACGGTCATCGATATCGAGATGCAGTGCGCCACGCGGCACGGCACGCTGATCGCCATCAGCCTGCGCGCCGCGCCGCTGCGGAACCGGAACGGCGAGGCCGTCGGTGTCATGGGCATTGCCTCGGACATCACGGAGCGCAAGCGTGTCGAGAACCATCGCGAGGACCTCATCCGCGAGTTGGAAGCCAAGAACGCTGAATTGGAACGCTTCACCTATGCCGTCTCGCACGACTTGAAAAGCCCCCTGATCACCGTGAAAGGCTTCCTCAGTCTCATCGAACACGAGGCGATGGCCGGCGAGTACGCCAACCTGCCAAACTACATAGAGCGGGTGAACCGCGCCAGCGACAAGATGAGCGACCTGCTCGACGATCTGCTGCAGCTTTCGCGCGCCGGTCGATTCACGCATCCACCCGAGGAGGTCCGACTCGATGTCCTGGTCCGCGATGTGCTCGACATGCTTTCCGGCCGCATCGCGACGCAGAAGGCCCAGGTCACGGTGTCCGGGCAGTTGCCTGCTGTGCAGGCCGTACGACCGCGCCTTTCACAGGTCTTGGAGAACCTCATCGACAATGCGGTTAAGTTCGCCCGACCTGGATCCGAGCCGCGGATCGAGATCGGCGCCCAACCCCGGGAGGACGACGTGGTCATCTTTGTCCGAGATGACGGGATTGGCGTGAATCCGAAGGACCAGCAGCGTGTTTTCGACCTTTTCGACAAGCTCGATCCCAAGACCGAGGGAAGCGGCATCGGCCTGGCCCTGGCCAAACGCATCGTGGAAAGCCACGGCGGCCGAATCTGGGTTGAGTCTGAGGGGCAGGGCCGGGGCAGTACTTTCTTCTTCACCCTGCCGCACACTCCCGTGCATCCCGATCCCGGCCCCTCCCCGTCATGCTCAAGAGAGACAACCAGCAAAGACACAACCAGGGCTTGACATTACGCGGGCAAGGCTGTACAAATAAGCAACTGGTGAGGCCGAGGCGGTCGGGCCTGGCGTACTTCGCTCGCTCCGATCATCTCCTGTGGGGAATGGCAAAAGCGTTTCGCTCAACGGGTCCATGATGACGGGGGAACAAGCATGAGTCGTAGAACTCGCCTCAAACCGATGGGCCGCTCCGAGAAGTCCAGAACTCGTTGGTTTACGCTCGTCGAGTTGCTCGTCGTCATCGCAATCATCGCCATCCTGGCGGGGTTCATGCTTCCATCGATGTCTTCAGCCCGCGAACGAGCGCGCCGCGTGAACTGCATGGCGAACCTCAAGCAGGTGGGGATGACGCTGCGCATGTACGCCGCGGCCTGGGACGAATTCTTCCCGCCCGGCAACAACGCGGAAGGCTTGCGTCTATTGTTCTCTTCGGGACACGTCGGCGAGAGCGATATCTTCGTCTGCCCGTCAACCCTGACCTCGTTCGCCCCCCCCGGTACGATCGACGATGCGCACCTTGACTACATCTACCGCGGCGGGTTGAACGAGAAAGAGTGCAGCATGGAAACGGGCCTGGGCTGTGACCGTATCATCACTCCGAATCACTCCAACTACGGATCGGTGCTGTACGGCGACGGTCACGTCGCCGGCTATTCAGGAGACGACTGGTCCACCCAGGAGAACACTCACAATACCGGCGGCTGGCCGGCGGACCCGCACTGAGCTTGGGCCAGACGTTACCAGGGTCCGAGTGCGGTCGGAAAGACGCCGCGACACCGGCAGGCAAACCTTCCGTGCCGACTTGAGGCCGTGAGCGTTCACAAACCTGCCGGTAACGCCTGCAGCACAGAGAGCAGGTTCAGCACGCTGCCTCCCCCAGCCCCTACGCCACCGCCGCCCTGCGAGCGCATGCACTCCGGCGTCAAGTCCACCACCAGAGCGGGTCGGGCAGTGTCCAGTGTGAGCCAGACAGCCACCGCGCCGTTCAGCACGTTGAGTCCGTCGGGAACAGCTTCTGGCGCAACCGCTTCATACGCCACCACCAGCATCTGGTCCGCGGTGCCATCCCCCAAACGGTTCAGGGCGAAGTCGAAGGCTTCCGACACCGCTGCAGTCCCGTACAGGACCATGTGCGGTCCGCCCAGCCCGAACTCGATAGCAGCCAGATTCCCTGCCGTGTTGGAGTACCCGTGCGGAAACACCAGCGGGCTGGCCAGCCGTGCGCCCTTTGAAAGAAACTGCTCGTAGAACTTGTACCCGGACACCGGCGCACCGTAACGACTGATCGTGCTTACGCCTATCCGCTCCCGCCTCGCCCCGCCACTGGCGTGCGCTTCCTGGCCGAGCGCCAGGCTGGCCGCCGCCAGAAAGAACGCACTGGCCGGATCCAGATAGCCCTTCACGGAACTCAGATACGGCCGGGCATCGAAGCCGTTCAATGCCGCGTTGAGCTGCGGACTGCTCGTTAACCAGTCTGGGCGGCGGCACACCTCCAACCCTGACCCCGTCGAAAACGGCAAGACCCAGCCAAGACCAGCCACTTTCACCTGTCCGCAAGCACTCACGCGTAACCTCCTTGTGGTGGGACGAGTGTCGGGTGTCGAGGGGGGCAGAAGGGAGGGCTGAGGGATGAAAGCTGAAGGCTGAGGTCCAGAGTCCGGAGCCAGATACGGTCCCTCTGCCTCCACCCTCAGCTTTCATCCCTCATCCCTCATCCCTCTCTATTCCACACTCTCCAACACCAGCGCCGAATTGTTACCGCCGATACCCGCGGAACTCGTGATCGCGCGTTTCACCGCCCTGGCGCGGGCCTTCCCGGGGATGCAGTCAACCAGACACCCCGGATCCCGCTGCTCATGGTTGATGGTCGGCGGAATGACGTGCTGGCGCAAGACCTCGACGGTCACGATTGCCTCCGCCAACCCTGCAGCGCCCATCATGTGGCCAAGTTGCGACTTGTGTGCCGCCACGGTCATCTCTTTGAGCCGCTCACCGAACAGGTTGTGGAACGCCGCCGTTTCGGTGGTGTCGTTGGCAACCGTCGCGGTAGCATGGGCACAGATGTGGTCAATCGACTCCGGCGCCAGCCCCGCGTCGGCCAACGCCGCGGCCATGACGCGGCGCGTGCCCTCCGCCTCTTTCGGTGGTGCGGTCATGTGATAGGCATTGTTGTTCGTGGCGCCGCCGGCCACCCGCGCTAGCCGCACGCCTCCGGCCCCACTGTTGCCGCCGAGTTCCAGCAGCATCGCCGCGGCGCCTTCACTGAAGATCGTCCCGGACCGGCGCGCGTCGAACGGCCTGATCGCATCGGTGCTGATGGTGCGCAGGTTGCTGAGTCCGCACCAGCAGAACTCCGTCAGCATGTCGTAGCCGATCGCGAGCACGCGGCGGCAGCGGCCGGCCTGGATCCAGTCCTTGGCCAGCGCGACCGCGGCCGCACCCGAGGCGCACGAGAGCGAGAGTTGCACGCGCGGTCCGCCGCACCCCAGCCACGCAGCCACGTTCTCGACGAACTGGTCGAAGTGCGCAAACGTCTTTGCGTCGAGCGTTCCGACCTCGACGCGCTCGCGCCAGCACCATTCGAGCGTTTCCATGGGCCCGAAATTGGTAGCCAGGACCAGTCCGAAGTCCGCTGCCGGCACCCGTACGGTCTCAGTCCAGGCACCCGCCTGGCGCAGGGCCTCGCGGCCGGCGGCCTTGACCACGCCGGCGGCCAGATCCTCGTCCGGGAACTCCTCGCGCAGGCGCTGTTCGAGTGCCGGCTCGATCTGACCGCCCTTGGGCTGCGCGTAAACCGCGGCCGGGAACCGGTCGATCGGCCGCATGCCGCACTCGCCTCGGCACATGCGCGCGAACACCTCGGCCACCCCGGCGCCAAGGCAGCTCACCAGCCCCATGCCCGTCACGTATACCGGTGGTTTGTCCACGGATCGAAGCCTTTCGCTGAACCAACTGCTGTGTCGCGGGACGAGGGTCGGGTGTCGGGTGTCGAGGGAGGGGAAACCCTACGCCCGGCGACGAGACTCATCCCCCCGTGGGTGTTGTTCCTTGCACTTCGCGATTCCGTCTCAGGTGTTCTTCGGCCACGAGTGACAACCCCCAGACAAGGAGGAGCGGGAACACCGGCATGTGCCACGTGATGTACCGTTCCGGAATGGTGCCCCTCGGGGTGTTCGGTACATCTCCGGCTGCGGCCACCATCTGATGCGGAAGCGGACTACCGTAGATGATCCCGGACACCTGTCGCGTCACGAGCGACAGGAACGGCGACAGACAGAACACGCCGATGAGCAACCACGCCTTGTACCGTGTGCCCCGGTACGCCGCAACACAGACGTAGACGCCATACCCCATGGTGAGGTAGTACAGCACTTGCGATGCGGCTGACAGATACGCCATACTTTCCTCACGGCGATGGCTGACACCGACAGTCTTTTTCCGCCGTCACGGTCCCGCCCGCGGCGGGACCGTGACGGCGGACGGCACCGCGTCGGGAAACGCACGGGCGGCCGCCCGTGCGTTTCCCGACGCAACGTCGAGGGGTTCCAAGGGGAGTCAATGACGCCCCTTGGCCGGGGGTTCGGGGGCGGGAAGCCCCCGACTTCCTCACCCCATGAACAAGCCTCCGTCCACATGGATGACCTGGCCGGTGATGTAGTCGGCTTGCGGCGAGCTCAGGAACAGCACCAGTTCGGCCACATCCTCCGGCCGGCCGAAGCGCCGCACCGGAATGCCCTTGAGCAGCTCCTGCCGCCGCGCCGCCGGGATATTCTTCATCATCACCGTATCGACAAAGCCCGGGCTGACCGCATTCACGCGCACGCCGAGACCGGCAGTTTCGCGCGCCACCGAGCGCGTGAACCCGACCAGGCCTTCCTTCGCCGCTGCATAGTTCGACCGGCTCGCCGACCCCAGGGTTCCCGCGTCCGACGCGATATTCACGATCCGCCCGTACTTCTGGCGCGCCATGGTCATGACCGCCGCGCGGGTCAGCCAGAACGGTGCTGTGAGGTTGACCTTCAGCACGCGCTCCCACTGCGCATCGGTCATGAACGAGACCACGCCGTCGTCGAGCAGTCCGGCATTATTGACCAGGATATCGAGGCGCCCGAACTTCGCGATCACGCCCGCCACCATGCTCTTGCACGCCTCGGTGTCGGCCAGGTCCGCCGGCCACACCTGGACCGTCGCGCCGCGGCTGGCCAATTCCTGCGCCAGTTCATTGGCCGCAGCCTCGTTCGCGTGGTAGTGCAGCACCACGGTCGCCCCCGCTTCGGCCAAGCGGCGGCTGATGGCCCGGCCGATCCCGCCGCTCGCGCCCGTCACCAGCGCCACCTGCCCCGCGAGCCCCGTTCGCCGCTCGACGGGCGCCGTGGTCGTTGCGGACTCCGCAGCCCGGGCCTGCTGCGCCTGGATATAGTCCTCAACATCCTTGCGGTGGATGATCGGCCGATGACAGAACTGCGCCACCAGCTCCAGATCGAGGCCGTGCTCACGTGCCAGGCTGCGGGCGGCCGGCGCGGCGCGGTACGCCGTCTGGCGCGCGGCGCCGGCGTCCTTCTTCGCCTGCGGACTCGGCGCGCCGCCGTCCAGCCCGCTAGCCGCGGTGTGTGCGGCCAGTTTCGCGTCGTTCTCCGCAGCCACGTCAGGCGCAGGCGTACCCGGCTCGCCAATGGCCAGCAGCGCATAGCCCACGGGCACGGTGCTCTTCTCGGTCGCGTAAACGCCCAGCACCTGTCCGGCGGCCGGGGATTCGAGTTCCGCCACCGTCTTGTCGGTGATCAGTTCGACCAGGAATTTCTCCTTGGCGACCGTGTCCCCGACCCGCACCTGCCACGGCCCGATCGTCGCCTCGTCCATGTTCTCATACAGCTTCGGCAGGTAAACAATGATGGGTTCGCTCATGACCGCGTGCTTTCCTCGGTTTCCATTGCAGGCTGCGACTGGGGTTGCGGGTGTCGGCCCGGGTCGTCCGGGACTTCGAGCGTGAACCGCCCGAGTCTCAGGTCACGGAAGTCCTTCATCAGCGCGATCGCGCTCCGAAAGGTGTCGACCTTGTCGCCGGGCAGGATCAGGCCGCGCCGGCGCCCGACCGCCTCGAGCAGGTCTGCGGCCGAAGCGGGTGCAGTCGCGAGCCCATACACGTCCCAGCGCGTCGGGCGGGACTGTTGCGCGAGCTGGTACAACAGGAATTCGGCGAGCAGTTCCGGGCCGGCGAGTTCGTCGGCCATCGAACCGATCAGGCCCAGTTTCAGCTCGTGCGCCTTGTTGCGCAGTCGCGGCCAGAGCACGCCGGGCGTGTCGAGTAGTTCCATGCCCCCCTGCAGCGGCACCCACTGCGTTTGGCGCGTCACGCCCGGCTTGGGGCCGACCACCGCCTTGCGCGACGCAGCCAAGCGGTTGACCAGCGTGGACTTGCCCACGTTCGGAATTCCGGCGATCATGATCCGAACCGGCCGGTTCAGTGCCCGCGTACTGCCACGAAGCTGCCTCTCGGCAGCCACCGCCTCCTGCCACGCGCCCTGCAGTTGCGCCATGTCGCCCGCGTTCTGAGTTGCCACGGCCAGAACACGTTCGCCGTGTGCCGCGAACCACTGACACCAGCCCCGGGTCGCCTCCGGGTCGGCCAAGTCGCTCTTGTTCAGCACCAGGAAATGGGGCTTGCCCAGCAGTGACTGGCGGAACGCGGGGTTCCGCGACGAGGCGGGGATCCGCGCATCGAGCAATTCCACCACCAGATCGACCAACCGCAAAAGCTCATGCATCCGGCGCCCGGCCTTGAGCATGTGCCCGGGAAACCAGCCGGTCATCGGCAGGCGACTGAAATCCGGGGTTGTCAACGTCTCGTCCATGGCCTAATAGGATAGACGAGCGCCAAGGCAAAGACAAGGGGCCCACGGACGATACTCATCAGGGCAGGTCCACAGTCCCCTCCCCCACGTCTCGGAATTACTGTCGGCGGTACTCACCCGAGAGCTGGACCCATGCCGTCGGAAACCGCAGGATGAGGCCGATGGCCGCATCAAGCTCATCAATACGGCACCGGCAGCAGTTCGCGGGCGCGCGCGACCAGCCACCTTGCAGTGCGGATCGACGCCTGCGGGCTCGAGGGCAGCAGTTCGCGGGCGCGCGCGACCAGCCACCGTTGCGTGCGCTGACCGTGGCACTGCGGGCAGTTCGCTCACAGCACCAGTCGCAGTCCGGCGGGCAGTGCGTCGCCGAGCATGGCCTGCTGTTCGCTGGCCGCCAGGCCGCCGCCGTTCTCGACCAGTTCCGCGTAGTGCGGCGGCGCGCCGCTGTCCCGCAACCAGGCGAGGGCCCGCTTCCGCACGGCAGGAGTCACATCCCGGTACCGGTCACCGGTCCGGCGCGTGAGTTGCATGACGGCGAACGCCGTCTCCTTCCGCGCCGTGGCCGGTCCCAGCGCCTCGAGCCACTTCTCGACCGTTTCGGGCGGCAGCACCAGGTTCAGCGCGCCATAGGCGGGTTCGCGCGCGCCCAGGCGCGCCAAGGCCCAGAGCTCGCCGCCGTTGTGCGCCTGCAGGCCGAGACGCTGAAGGTCGTGCACCGCCAAGTCCCCCAAGGCGTCCTTGGCTGAGGGATCGAGGCTCTCGCACGCACCGAGGACGCGCCAAATCTCCGCCGTCTCGTGCGGGCCGGCTTTCACACGCTCGGTCTTGCGGCCGGCCACGCGCTGCCGCAGTGCGGCGAGCAGGGGCGCGGCCAGCGCCTTCTGGCGGCCGGCGTCCAGTCCTCCGCCGATCCGCCGCCACAGCACCCACCACTCGCCGCACACCATGTCGTTGCGCGGATGCCGCACACCATCGTGGACGAGTTTCCACGTTTCGTCGACGCGCCAGTCGTCGACCGGGCAACCGAACCCGGGGCGCAGGGTGAACCCGAGCAGGTTCAGCCAGCGCGCCTCGTGGACCGGCGAGAGCCGCCGCCCGTCACGGGAATCCAGCACCGTGCGCCACAGTTCGCGCAGGAATCCGGGCGCCCACTCCAGGCGTGTCTGACCGGAGAGCTGCTCCAGTCGTTTCATCAGTTGCTCGGGCTTTGCGGCCGGCGCCCCGCCGCCGAACACGTCGCTCACGGCCTGCCGGCAGGCGGCCAGGCGCGCGCCGGCGGTCTCGTCCTCCTGCTCCGCCAGGACTGTGCTCGTGCGGGCACTGGCCACCGGCGGCTTGGCGCGCACGTCGAACTCCAGCCGCCACTGCCGCGTGCCCGCCGCTTCCACGCAGCGAATGTCCAACGTGCCGACCTCCGTGAGGCGCGTGAGCAGCCGGACGCGGGTCACGTCCTGCCGCGCCTGCTTGCCGGTGGCAATCACGGTGCGGATCGGCGGCAAGGCGGTCAGTTCCAGCGGGTCGCAGGCCACCAGGTCACCCGGCTGGTCCTGGGTGCGCCGACTCGACGCGTAAAGGTCAAACCCCACCGGCTGGCGCAGGCGCAGTTCGAACTCGCGCTGCCGCAGTTCGACAGAAGTGCCCTCCGGCTGTCCATACGGGACGAGACACACGGCGGTCGCCGCGCCGGGCTGGCTCGGCGTTGTCCCCGCGCCGATGAAGTAAGCCCGCGCCAGGCCGGCTTTGATCGCTTCGCCCTGGCCGCGGCACACCATGCCATAGTAGGCCGCGCCCTGGGCCACCGCCAGGTCCGGCCGCGGCGTCTCCAGCAACCGCGGCGCGTAGCGGCTGTCGGCGGCCCGGAACCACCCGGTCAGGGCGTCCAACAACCGTGCCTTCAGCACCTGCGAGGCGAAGAAGCCGCCGTTGACCAGCACGGCATCCGGCCGCACCGCCAGTTCCGGAACGGCCCGCGATTGGAGAACGCCCCGGTGTTCGCACAGAAAGGCGGCCAGGTAGCGCGTGATGCCCGGATCCGGCGCAAACGGCAGTCCAAACTCGCGGAACCCGGATGCGACGGTGGCCGGGCGCACGTCCAGGCCGACACGGGGCAGGAAGCCCTCCACCAGGACCGCTGTGGCCTCCTCGCGTGTGAGCTCGGCCTGCATCGCGCCGCCCACAACCCGCGCGCCCGAACCGGGAATGGACAGCGTCACCCGCTCCGGCGGCTGCGCGCCAAGCAGGACTTCCTTGGCTGCCTGGCAGCGGCGGACCAGCACGGCCCAGCGTGCCGGGTCCAGCGCACGGCCGGCGCCGAGTCTGTCTTCCACGTGGTGAGCCAGGGCCAGGTCCAGGTTGTCGCCACCCAGGATCAGGTGGTCGCCGACGGCCACCCGATGGAACTGACTGCGTCCGTCCGGCGCCTGCCGCACTTCGATCAGGGTCAGGTCGGTCGTGCCGCCGCCCACGTCGCAGACCAGAATGACGCTGCCGGGCGGCAACTGCTCGCGCCAGCCCTGGCCACGCCAGTGAACCCAGGCGTAGAACGCCGCCTGCGGTTCCTCCAGCAGCGTGACCTGACCCAACCCCGCCGTCTCGGCCGCTTTGACCGTGAGCTCGCGTGCCACCTCGTCGAACGAAGCCGGCACACCGAGGATCACATGCTGCTGCGCCAGCGGCGCGGTGGCAAAAGTGTGATCCCAGGCCACCCGCAAGTGCGCCAGGAACCGGGCGCTGACCGCGACCGGCGACAGGCGCGTCACGTCCGTTGCGCCGCGCCAGGGCAGAACCGCGGCAGTCCGGTCAATTCCCGGATGGCAGAGCCAGGACTTGGCGCTGCAGATGAGCCGGGCCGGGGTCTCCGCTCCGCGGTCACGCGCGCCGACGCCGACCGCGTGCCCGGGCGCCGTCGCGTCCCAAGGCAGCCGCCCGGCTTCGCTGGCCTTCTCGTCGTGAGCAAACTCGTAGTGGAACGAGGGCAACAGGTCGCGCTCCTCGACCAGGCCTGCCCCGACCCACTGCGGCAGCCGCAGCGTCTGCACCCGCCACTCGGCCGCCGCCGTGTCCACGTAGGCCAGCGCCGAGTTCGTCGTGCCCAGGTCGATGCCGATCACGTATTGTGCGTTGTGTTTCGGGGAATGCATGGCTCGCTATGTCTTGCCGGGAGGGTGCGTCTGGCGCCGGAACGGACCCAACGGACCCAACGGACCGGAGGGGGGCGATTCGCCGGCGCCGGGGAGCGGCCCGTCGTCGGGCTCAATTCGCCTCCGCGTCTTCGCGCACGCTGAACTCCAGTTTCCAGCGGCCGTCGCCTTGGGTGGCCACGCACCAGAGCTGCAGCATACCCAGTTCGGTGATGTCGGAATGAAAGCGCACTTCGACAAAGTCCTCCTCGCCCGCGCCGGTCGGCGGCAGAGTCGCCTCCATGGAGTCGGTCTCCTCCAGTTCGCCGTTCTGCCAGCGGTCGAGCAACGCCCCCGGCTTGTCCTCGCGTCGCACTGTGGAACTGAAGAAGCGGAATCGTGCCGGCTCGCCCACGACCAGGCCGATGGCGGGGCCGGACACGTCGGTTTCCGAGCCTTCCTCCATCCCGTGTGCGGCCACGCAGAGGGCGCGCAACGGCCGGGCCGCACCGGGCACCGCCAGTCCCGCGGTCTCGATGCCGAGGTAGTAGGCGCGGGCCGTACCGCCACGGATGCGAATGCCCCGGCCCCGTTTCACCGCACCGTAGTAGGCGGCGCCGCGCGCCACGGCGAAATCGAGGCTGACGTTGCCGCTCAGGGCGCGTGGCTCCTGCCCGTACCAGGCGGTCAGCGCCTGCACGATGCGCTCCTGGAACACCGGCGCCTTGAACACGCCGCCGTTGAACAGCAGGTGCGTCGGCCGCTCGGGGCAACCGCCCAGGAACTGCGCCAGGTGCCGCGTCACCGCCGTGTCCGATTCGTACGGCAATCCGACCTCGCGGAACCCCGAGACGCGATGCTTCTGGGGCCGGTCATCCTTGCCGCAGAGCGGGAAGAACCCATCCGCCAGCGCGGTCACAACCTGCTCGCGCGCCAAGGGCACGGAAATCGTCTTGGCGACCACGCTGCGCCCGCGGCCCAGGACGGTGACAGGGTGCGTATCGGGCCCTTTCGTGTCCAGCAGCGCCTCCTTGGCGTTGCGGCAGGCGTGCCACAGGGCAACGGCCTGCCAGGGGTCCACATCAACGCCTTTCTCCGCAAAGTTCTCTCTCGCGGCGTGCGCCAGGGTCAGGTCCATGTTGTCGCCGCCCACCAGGATGTGATTCCCCACCGCCAGGCGCCGGAGCACCAGGTCGCCGCTCTCCGCCTCGACGCCGATCAGGGAGAAGTCCGTGGTGCCGCCGCCCACGTCGCAGACCAGCAGTGTATCGCCCGCCGTCAGTTCGCGGCGCCAGTGTTCGCCGCGGTCCGCCAGCCAGGCGTACAGCGCCGCCTGCGGCTCTTCGAGCAGCACGAGGTCCTCGGGCAGACCGGCGGCCAGGGCCGCCTCGCGCGTCAGTTCGCGCGCACTGGCATCGAAACTGGCCGGAACCGTGAGTACGACCGACTGCGACGCCAGCGGTGCGTCCGGAAATGCCTGTTCCCACGCCGCCACAAGATGCGCCAGATAGCGCGTCGACGCCGCCACGGGCGATAGTTTGGCGACCTCCTCGGGTGCATTCCACGGCAGAATCGGTTGATGCCGGTCAACGCGACTGTGGCACAGCCAGGACTTGGCGCCGGCGACCGTGCGCGCCGGAACTTCCGCCGCCCGGCGCCGCGCCAGTTCGCCCCCGGCCCCGTCCGGATTGGCAGCCCACGGCAGGCTGAAATTACCGGCGGCCGCCTCCTCCGGCGTCGCCACGTAAAGGAACGCCGGCAGCACGTCACGGGGTTCCACCGTCGCCGGCGCCGTCAATTGCGGAATCGGCAGCACCTTGACCTCTGCACGCTCGGCATCGATCGGCGCGTAGGCCAGCACGATGTTCGTGGTGCCCAAGTCGATCCCAATGCAGTACTGGCACTTTCTCCGGGCCATCAGCGCACCTCCACTTCCGCCGGCGCAACCACGAGAGCGGACTCCGCACGGCCGGCCCACACGGGCATCTCACACTTCGCCGCTGCCCAGCCTGGGTGCCGCAAGGTTCCGCGGTACGGCGCCGTTCCCTTCACGTCGCCGGTTAGCTTGCAGGCCGCGGGATCGAATCCCGTCGGGACGTCCAGAACGGTGCCCTCCGGTTCGGCGCGCAGCGGATTCAGGTCGAACAGACGCGTGAGCACGCCGCCGCAGTCCCGGTGAATCCCGCGCACCGCGGCGCCAACCTGCGCGTCGTCGTAGCCCTGGATTGGCTCCATGAGGAAATCCACCAGGCGCGCTTCCTGCTGCAGCACGGCCAGCAACGTCAACGCCTCACTGCGCGCCGGACGGGCCGGCGTCGCGGACGCCGCCGCGGGCTTGGGTTCCGCCACCGGCTTCGCTGTCGGCGGCGGCACCGGCAGCGCCCCGCCGAGCAGTCGTTCCGCCTGTGCTGCGAACTCCGCACCCGCCAAGGCTCTGAAAAACAATCGCACGGCTATGACAATTCGGTTCATTGTCGTCTCCTGTTCCTGAAAACCTACCATCCCGTTCGTGCCACCGTCGCCTCAGGTCGGCCATCGGGGCCGAGCGCCGATGAGGGGAACGGTGCAGAGAACAGGGTGTCAGACACACGGCCAACCATCTTGACCGTCACCGCACCGACGTGTGCCGGGGGGCGCGCCTGCCGCGGCGGACGCTGAGCCGGGTAATTTAGTCTCCCTACGGCCGGAATGGAATCGCTTCCCGCAAAGTTGCAGGGCTGTTTCAAGATTCGTGACCGTCGTGTGCGGCGAGTACCCCCGGCGTGTCCCCA
>MHBL01000344.1 GCA_001803235.1 Lentisphaerae bacterium RIFOXYA12_64_32 | reverse complement strand
TCGGAGCGAGCCGCTCCGACCACTTTAGGCGTCAGCCCAGGTCAAACTTCGACCTTATCTTCCCCTTGGTGGTCCCGGAGGGCAAGCGTCTGTCGGTCTTTGATCCCGGAAATGGAGTCCTCATCAGGGCATGGTTATTCCCGGAACCCTGGCTGCGAGATTGGGTCTGACGACCCACGTTTCGTTGTTGCGCCGCAAGCTGATGCGCGATGCCCCGGTCGACCATGCGGATGCACAGTTCATCGTCCGGAGCGCGGGGCTGTCCCCGGTCGCCGTCAACGATGCGATCCGTTGCGCCCGGGTGCCGGTCGACGTGGAAACGCGCGACGCGTTCGCGGCTGCCTCGACGCGGCTCCGTGCATGGCTCGCCGCGCGCGCCGGTGGGTGATCTCGCCTCGCTTCTCCATCCCGGGATCGACGACGAAGGCGGCAGGTCCAGCTTCTCTGCACTCTTCGGGCGGCGGCAGTATCACGTTCTCGTCGCGGTCGGCATAGTCCAGAGTACCCCGTCGGCGTGTCGCCGCGCTCACTCGCCGAGTTCGCCGAGGAAGACGTCGTCGAACCAGACCTTGCCGGTGTGGTTGCGGAAGAGCAGGTAGAGCTTGACATCCTTGATCGGTTTCTCCGGGCTGATGAGCAGGGATTTCTGTTCCCAGCCGTGCGTGCCGGGCGTGAACGGCGCGATCTGGCCCCAGAGCGGCGTGCCGTCCTGATAGTGCAGGTCGACGTAGATCGAGTAGTTGTTGTCGGCGGACCCGGACACCTCCTCGGCTTTGCTCCAGGCGACGATGAACAGGCTGCGCGGTTCTTTCTGGTTCAGGACCGCCTCGCAGGAGGCGCCGGCGAACGTGGGCGACTCGACGACGTTGAACGCGACGCTGTCGCCCTTGCCCTTCTTTGCCGGGCGAATACTGGCGGTGTCCGGGCGCCCGAGGATGGCGACGATACTGCGTTGGCCGGAGCGTTTCTCGGTCGTGTCGAGGCCGTAGCCTGTGGCATACGGCTCCCAGAACGCGGTCGGGCCGGCGGGCAGCGGCGGTTCGGTACCGTCCTCGAACCCGGCGTTCTTGAGCAGGTTCCGGTCGGCATTCGTGACCGCGAAATCGAGCGTGCACTCGCCAATGGGCAGGCGCGCCAGGTCGAGCATCGACGCCGTCATGCTGTAGATGCCTGGTGCGGCGGTCGGACCTTTGAGCGCGATCGGCTCGGTGCGGACTTCGCGCGGCTGCAGCGTGACGTCCTTCAGCGGTGTGGCGAGCTGCCAGGGCACAGGCGGCTTGACGCTGACATAGCCCTGCAGGATGTCGTCGGCGTGGTTCCGGAACGTGAGGTTGAACGTGTTTGCGGACTCCGCAGTCACGAGTGAAATCTCGCACGGCACGAGGATGGTCACGGCGCGGCGTGTCGTCAGCGTGACGGGCGTGCCGTCGGGCGCGGCAGCGGTGAGGCGCGCGGTGATTTCGGAGCTGCCGCCGATGTCCGCCGTGAACGGGGTCTGGACGTGGAACTCGGTCTCAAGTGTGCCGCCCGCGGCGAGCTTGGCTGGCTTCGCGCCGCTGACGGGGCGCGCGGAGTAGCCGTCCGGCAGTGCGAGCGAGAGGCTGCAGTTGTCCAAGGCCCCAGCGCCGGCGAGTGACACGGTCACCGCAACCTTGCTGCGTCGGCCCTGGACCAGGCGCGCGTCGGGGCGGATGGCCAGATCGGCGCCGAGCAACGCGGCCGTGGCGCGGCTGGCGAGAAGCTCGGCCTCTGCGAGGTCCGCAACGATCTTTTCCGGGCGTGTCGGGCGTGCGGCCTTGGCAAAGTCTGCGGCGAGGCTGCCGATGGCCCTGGTCATGCCGGCCGCGGCCTGCGGATCGGCAGCGCCGTCGACGGCCGGGCCGAGGTCCTTGGCGAACCGCTCCATCGCGGCGTCCTTGGCCTGCTTGTCGGCGACGAGGCGGTCCCGGGCGCGCTTCGCCTGGTCCTGGGCGCGGCCGACATAGTAGCGGGCAAGTGCCTTGGGCGAGGTGATCCAGAACGCCGCGGTGTTCTCGCTCGGGAGCGTGAAGCTGAACCGCAGCGCGGTGCCGTCCTTCGTGACCGGAATGTTGCGGCCGCTGACCAGGTCGGCGGCGATCTCGGCGTCGGCGGGCAGGTTGAGTTTGTCCGCCTCGACGGTCAGGTCGAACGTGGCGTCCTTCGCGCCCGGGTTGTTGCAGGTGATGTGGAGCATGTCGTTGGCGCCGAAGCGCTCGACCAGGATATCGGGGGCGCTGGCGCGGGCGAACGTGACCGGCTCCCAACCGGCCTCGGAGAGGCGGCGGATGAGCGGCACGTACGTGCGGAACAGCGGCCGCTCGCGGTTGTGGTACTCCGGGGTCTGCCAGAAATTGCCGAAGCTCGAGGCGCCCGGGCTGAACATGGACGGGAAGAAGCCCCAGAACAGGCACTTCTGGAAGTACTCCTCGACCTTGGCGCACTTGAACGCTTCGAAGTCTTCGTTGTCCAGCGGCAGGTACGGGCGGTGGTAGGCGAGGGTGCGGCGGTAGTCGAAGAAGCCGAGGTCGGCGCGCTGGTGCGTCCAGTGGATCTCGTTGCCGCACACGTCGAGCCAGTGCGCGGTGAACGGGTAGCCGCCCCAGAGGTAGCCGTTAGCCATCAGCAACTTGCCCTTGGGATGCAGAGCCTGATCCATGTGTGCGACGTACTCGTAGACGCCGAACGCATAGACTTGGACGGGTCGGCGTGTTTCCCAACTGAACGCGAGCGGGAAGTCGGCCGTGGTCCACAACTCCTTGCGGTAGTTGAGTTCGCCGACCCACTCGCCGAACCCGTCGAAGTACACGCCGTCGAGCGTGCTGCCTTTCTCCTCCTCTTTCTTGAACCGGTCGAAGATGAGCTTGTCCATGTGCGACGCTTTGGTCTCGCCGGGAATTTCCGGGTCGGGCAGGGCGGTGAAGTCGTAACACTTGCTGCCGGGCGCCCAACTGGCGAGGTAGGAGCGGGTGTTGAATGCGCCGGTCTTGTCCGTGGTGGCGCAGGACTGGGCGTGGGCGACGTCCGTGGCCTGTTTCTGTTTCACGGTCGCGTCGGTCATGGCTTCGTCCGGTGTGGGTGTGCCTTTGGTGCCGGGCGGCAGGTACAGCCGGATGCTCCACGGCTCGACGTAGACGAAGTCGTACACGCCGATCTTGTCGTCGAACCCGACCTCCGGCGCGCCTTCCATGAACATGAACCCGAAGTCCTCGAAGTCCTCGATGGTGCTGATGCGGGTAAATGGCATCCAGATGCCCTGCTGCTTGGGCCGGCAGGTGAAGGAGTCGGGGTAGATCTCGTAGAAGCGTTTCGCGGCAGCGCGGAAGCCCCAGCCCGGATCGCTGCGGTAGAGAATGAACTGGAACGCGGCACGGCCGGGGAATTTCTTCGTCGCCTGGCTCAGCCCGAGGTCAAATGTGATCTCGTAACGCTTCTTCGGCCCGTTGTACGAAAGGCGGCAGATGATGGGCTTGTCGAGCGGAATGCCGCAGCACAGGCCGGTCGTTGCCGACGTGAGGCACGAGAACGGATAGATCGAGTGCGAGCCGCCTTCGCCCGTGTTCGACTTGTTGATAAACGACTCACTGGCCGTGAGTGGCCGCGTGCGGCGGATGTCGTCGCCCCAAGTCCAGCCGGCCACGTCGAGCGGCAGCGCGAACGTGAGCACGATGGCGCGGTCGTCGCCGGTCGTGTCGCGGAGCTCGCCCGCGACCGCGATGTGCGTCGGGCGCGAGCGGAAGGTGGCGGACAGTGCCAGCCCGGCATCAACCGCCTCGGCCGCGAACACGACGTCCGCACCCTGCGGCGTGCAGGTTCCGGCTAGGGCGCGCTCCGACGCCTTGCGCCCGATGTCCTCGACGAGGAACCCGGATGCCGTGCCGTCCCCCGGCTTGACCAGGACGTCCGAGCCGGCGGCCAAGCTGACGACCGTGCCGGTCTTCTCTGAGAGGGTCAGCGCGAGACCGTCGCCGGACTTGATCGTTGGGTCGGCGGCGAGAGTTGGGTGCATGAGGACGACCAACGCCAGTGCGGCAAGTGCTCGAACGGCGAAGGACCGGTGGTGCGGGCAGGGGAAGGCACGCGTCAACCCAAAGAACCGGTGCGTTGTCATGGTGCGACTCCTTGTCTGGAAGGCGGTGCGAGTCCCTCTGTCCCGCATCACGCTGAACGCGGGCGCGGCGCCGCGTCTGACCATACAGCCTGGCGTGGGCGCGTCAAGCGATGTGGCGCAGGGCCAGTCCCGTGGCCGGCGCTTCCTGGGGGGGCGGCAACAATGCTACTAAGGTTCTCCGGTGCTGCGTGTCCGTTGCACTTGGCAAACGCCTCGGCATCGCAGCGAATCGTGGCCATCGACGGCGGCATGTGGAGTGCGGCGGCAGAGGGCGCGCGAGCGCCCGGCGACGCCGCTTTGGCTGGAGTACGTCGCGCGGGCAATGCGCCTCAGCCAAAGCGGTGTCGCAGCCGCTGCCGGCGGCCTTGCCACCGCACTCCATATCGTGACGTTGGCTGACCCCGCGACCGGCACATCGCGAAAACGCGTAATGCGTCAGCGCACCCCCGGGCGGCAGACCGCCCGGTCATCTCGGAGTGAAGCTGGCGACGATGCACCAA
>MHBL01000343.1 GCA_001803235.1 Lentisphaerae bacterium RIFOXYA12_64_32 | reverse complement strand
TGTCGGTCCGGAACCTGAGGCCGCCGGCATCGAGGAGCAGGGACTCGGCTGGAAGAGCAGCTTCGGCAGCGGCAAAGGCGGCGATACGATCGGCAGCGGCATCGAGGGCGCCTGGAAGCCGAACCCGACCAAATGGGACATGGGCTATCTGAATGTGCTGTTCAAATATGAGTGGGAACTGGTCAAGAGCCCGGCCGGCGCGAATCAGTGGCTGGCCAAGGATGTGGCCGAAGAGGACATGGTGGTTGACGCGCACGACCCGTCGAAGAAGCGCCGGCCGATGATGACCACGG
Source organism: Lentisphaerae bacterium RIFOXYA12_64_32 (assembly GCA_001803235.1). Taxonomy (GTDB): domain Bacteria; phylum Verrucomicrobiota; class Lentisphaeria; order Oligosphaerales; family YB12-FULL-65-16; genus YB12-FULL-65-16. Next base: position 1,001 of record MHBL01000343.1, on the reverse strand, counting down.
CGGACCTCTCCCTTCGCAACGACCCGATCTACGAGCCGATCGCGCGGCGCTACCAGCAGAACCCCGAGAAATTCGCGGATGCCTTCGCCAGGGCGTGGTTCAAGCTGACCCACCGCGACATGGGACCGCGTTCGCGCTATCTCGGCGCGGAAGTGCCTGAAGAAGATCTCCTGTGGCAAGACCCCGTCCCCGCAGTCACTTACGAATTGATTGACGAGCAGGACATCGCCGCCCTCAAGGGCAAAATCCTCGCTTCGGGACTGTCTGTCTCCCAACTGGTCTCGACGGCTTGGGCGTCGGCGTCCACGTTCCGCGGCTCCGACAAGCGTGGCGGGGCGAACGGCGCGCGCATCCGTCTCGCGCCGCAGAAGGATTGGGAAGTCAACCAGCCTGCCCAACTGGAGACGGTGCTGCAGGCCCTTGAGGGAATCCAAAAGGAGTTCAACAGCGCGCAGTCAGGCGGAAAGATGGTTTCGCTCGCCGACTTGATTGTTCTGGGCGGATGCGCAGGCATCGAACAAGCCGCGAAAAATGCCGGCCACGATGTGACCGTTCCCTTCACGCCGGGGCGCACGGATGCGTCTCAGGAGCAAACCGACGTGGAGGCATTCGCCGTGCTCGAGCCGGCTGCAGACGGGTTCCGTAACTACCTCAAAACCAAATACACCGTATCGGCAGAGGAGTTGCTGATTGATCGGGCGCAATTGCTGACGCTGACCGCCCCTGAGATGACGGTTCTGATTGGCGGTATGCGCGTCTTGAATGCCAACTACGGACAGTCCCGACAGGGCGTCTTCACCGAGCGGCCAGAGATGCTCACCAATGACTTCTTCGTGAATCTGCTCGACATGAGAACCACGTGGAAGGCGACCTCGGAAGCCGACGACGTGTTCGAGGGCCGTGATCGCGCAACGGGCGAACTCAAGTGGACCGGCACCCGTGTCGACCTCATCTTCGGTTCGAACTCCCAACTCCGGGCCTTGGCGGAAGTCTACGGATGT
>MHBL01000342.1 GCA_001803235.1 Lentisphaerae bacterium RIFOXYA12_64_32 | reverse complement strand
CGCGCAACATTACCGCGGTTATGTTGCGCGCAACATAACCGCGGGCGGCCCCCCGCCCGCTGGCACCGCGCGGAGGCCGCGCGGGGTACAGCCGGATCGGCTGTGGTGTCGGCCTTGCTGGCCGATGCCTGACCCTTGTGTAACGGAGTCTTGCTCTGCCGGAGGGGGGCGTCGGCTCTGGCTTTACCGCAGGGCGGCGAGGCACTGTGCCGCGGTCTTTGTGAGGACCTCCGCTGCGGCCGGGGCGCACAGGCCCCAGAAGTGCGGGTCCGCCTCGTAGCCGCCGCGGGCGTGGGTTTCGGGGGGCAGAATGTAGGCCACCTCGTCGTTGGCCAGGCCGACCGGGCAAGTGAGCGGGAACGGGGACTCCTGCTTGATGCCCCGCCCGATCTCCGTGGCGATCTCGCCCGGAATGCCGACCAGTGCCAAATCACCCAGGCGCAGTGCCGTGACTTCGGTCTCGAACACCCCCGTGTTGGCGGCGTGGCGCAGCCACTCCAGGGCGTCGTCTTTGCGGTGTTCGCAAACCCACGGGTTGACGGGGAGGCGGGCGGATTGCGCGGCGGCGCGCACGGTGCCGCCGTCGCGGGTCTCGGCGCGCGCCAGCAGTTCCATGACGCCGGCGCTGAGTATGCCTTCGAGCACGGGGAGCTGATCGGCGAAGCAGCGTCCGTCCATGGGCACTTCGAAGGGGGTGTCGACGTCGCCTTGCGCGCCGTTCAGGGCCAGACAGACGAAGGGTGTGCCGTGGGCGCGTTCGACGGTTGTCGCCGCCTTTCCGATGAAGTCGGGCAGTGGGTGACAGGCGAAGTGGAACAGGCAGCCGAGGGGGTTGCGGTCGCGGTCTTCGATGCGCAGCACGGTGAGGTCCGAGTCGAGGGTTCCGTCCTCGCCGGCATACTCGGGTTTCTGCGGCGCGCGCCAGGTTGAGGGCACGGCACGGCGGATGGTGTAGGTCCTGCCGTCGCTCATGCGGACGCGACGGATCCTGGAGATGCCGTCGACACGGCGTCGCGCCGCGGCCAGGCGGACCGGGGCCAGGCGCGTCTGCGCTTCACGCGCCGCGCGGGCGGCGGCGGCGATGACACCGTCCAGTACCCGTGCGGTTTCGGCGGTTGCCCCGAACCCCGGCAGCGGTGGTCCGGAATGCACGTGCGTGCAGGCGACGAGGACGTTTTCGATCGGGACGTCGGTGGCATCGGCAACCGCGCGGCGGACCGGCAGCGCGTCTTCCATGACCAGCGCGATGAGCGTGAGCGAGACCAGGGCTGTTGCGGAGTCCGCACTGCGCAGCACGAGGACTCGGGCTGCCAATTCCGTGCCGTCGCGCGAAGTGGGCCAGCCCGGGATGTCAAAGGCGGCCTTGCCGAGACCGCCGGAGAGCGTGAGGGCTCGGCCGCGGCGGTCACGGTGCCAGGCGGCAAACGCCGACTCGGGTGCCGCGGCCAGGAGCGGGTCCTTGTCGAGGACGTCGAGGACCGTGGCCGTGATGGCGCGCGCGCTGGTGAGCACGGTCTCTGCCTGGCCGACCAGCCTGGAGCGAAGGAAGCCGCGCGATTTGATGATTTCGCCCATGGCCAGGTGATTGAAGTACGGGAAGGGAATGGGTTCGGCGTACTCCGGTTGGTGCGTCTCGACGAACCGGGTCTGGGCATAGTGGTAGAGCGTGCAGACGCGGAATCCGACACCGAGGAACAGGTACTTGGCGTTCCACTCGTGCAATCGGTCCCAGGGCGAGCCCTTGCCGAACGCGTCGCGGCCCCAGGGCGAGAGTGCGCCGGTGGCGCGGAAGTGGTTGCTGACCAGTTCGTTGGCGCGGGCGCCGATGGCCGCCACCGAGTGCGTTGGGTGCACGCTGCGGACGGCGTCCGGGCGCTGGCGCAGGGCGTCGGTGACCGCGCCGACTTCGGACGGACTGGTCTTGGCGTCAAACACGTCGCGCGGCAGGCCGGACGTGTGGACGATCGTCGGCACGCACAGGGTACCGTCGGGGCCGAGGACGTCGAGAAATGCGTCGATGACCGCATGGGCGCCGCCGTCCACGCGGCCGATGCTGCTGAGCGAACTGTGGACCAGGACCACGTCGCCACGCTGGAGCCCGAGCGTGGTCAGGTCCCGTGCGATCTCTGCACGGGTGACGGTTTCGCGATGGGTCGGATCGGATGGCATGGGTGCGGACCTCGCGGCGAGGGGGGGGTAGGGTTCGGGGTTCGGGGGTTCAGGGGGGCGGGGGGCGCCTTTGACTCGGCGGTCCCATGAGGTGTGCACGTTCCTGCTGCAGGGTCTGGAGCTCTGCCCGCAGGGCTTGCATCGTTTCTTCGCGCTCCGCGAGTTGCTGCCGGGCTTTTGCGAGGGCAATGTGCGTGAACAGGTCGATGACCTTGTCCCGGATCTGGTTCTCGATGTTCATGTCGGTTGTCCCTGGCGCCCGCCGTTCACGGTCTGGTTGCGATCACTGCGCCGACGCCGCGCGGCGCCAGTTCGCAGGCGATCGTCGCGAGTCCGTCCTTCAGTTCCGCGGGCACCGGTTTCTCCGTGAATGCGTCAATATATCGTGTTTCCTCGGTGTGCGGGACTCGCAGGCACGGGCCCTTGAAGGTGCGGTACTCGGCGTTGAAGAGGGTCCAGACGGTGTGTTGTTTGCCCGTGAAACGGTTGGCGTAGACGGTCGGGATCAGTGTCGGGACGAGCGGTTCGACGTCGGCGGAGCAGAAGGCGTCCTCGTTTTCATTCAGGATGGCGAAGGCGCGGCGCAGGAACTGGTGCGCGTCGTCGCAGTACGTGTTGTCCGTGCCGCCGCCGAGCCAGATCGCGTAGTCGCCGTCCGCCTGGACGTTCTGTGCGCGGTAGCGTACGGCCGTGAACCGGAACGGCGTCAGGTCGATCGGTTCAGGCAGCGACAGTGACCATTTCATGCCACGATTCTGACCCTCGGCCTGCAGGTGTACGAGGCCATCCTCGGCGGCGGCGCTGAACGTCTCCGCGTCGCGATCGAGCCATGGCGGTTGCGGTTTGGGCTGGCCGACGAGCGCGGGGCGCAGGACTGCGTCGGGCGCGGTTGGGGCCGGGCGCTGTTTCGGGAACACGGTAGTGCCGTCGGGCAGCACATTGGTCAGGCCCTGGAAATCCCAGGTAATCGCGGCTGGTGCGTCCTTGCACTGCACGTCCGTGAGCAAGCCGCGGATCGCGCCGGTGACGCCGGCGGCGGTGAGGTCCACGGCGGCCGTGTGCCACTGGTCATCCAGGGCGAGATCGGTGGTGGCGAGGATCTGCCGTCCGGATTGGCTGCCGTCCATGGCCCAGATGGCGTAACCGGGGCCGAGACTGGCGGCGCGGTAGCGGAACAGCAGGTACTGCGCCACGCCGGAATCGACCGGGCGCAGCGGCAGTTCGAACTTCATGCCTTTGCCGGGTTCCGCAACGCGCAACGTGGTGAGCCCGTCGGCAGGCAGCATTTCGCTGGTCTGTGTCGGGTTGCCCAGATACCCGGGGCGCGGTTCCCACGTGCCGGGCATCAGTGTTACGGTCAGTTCGGTCTGGGCGCAGCAGGCGGCGGTGAGAAGGCAGAGGCCGGTCAGGATGCGTGACATGAGACGTCCCCTTCCAATAGCCGCCTTAGCGGCAATCTCTGCAACAATATGTTTGTCATAATGGGATAATGGGTGTCGAGTGTCGGGTGTCGAGGGACCGGAATCGGAGCTTGGACGTTCGCCCCGGCAACGGACCCGGTCCGCCACCGCCGCTGAGCGCAGTCTCAGCCGCGGTGTAGCAGTCCTACCTTTCGTCGGCGAGGACCAGGACCCGACGATACGTGGCGTCGTCGACCCAGAATCGGCGGTGGTCCCGGAGAAAGTCCATCGCCTGCCTGACTGAGCCAAGAAGTCCGGCGTGTTTGGCCTCAATGAGGATTCCCAGCGTGCCGACCAGCGGGACCCCGTTCAGTTCTGCCTGAGTTCGGGCGTCCCTGTCGTCCAGCAGGCAGAGCCGTGCCTTTCGCTCCAGAGCAAGGCAGATGGCTTCAGCTTCCCCGGCGTGCAGGTTCCGCTTGAACCGCTGCACGAGCAAGCGGCTTCGTGGCCGGCTCACAACGACGGTTCGTAGCTCCAGGCAGTTCAGCCAGTCTCGGTCGCGGGTGAAGCCTTCATCGATCTCTTGTTTCACTGCCGGGGGGATGTGGAGTGTCCCGAACAACTCTCCCAAGACGGCGATTCGGCCCAAGTGAAGGAAGTTGCTGATCGGCGTGGTGTCGCTGACGATCATAACCGGGATCGCGCCTTCCGGATGTTGGTCAGGTCGCGCCGCAGATCAACATGAGAGCCATGTATGGCGGTTTTGTTCTCGGCGAGGAACTGTTCGAAGGCGAGCCGGCTTGACCGCAGGAGACGGGCCCCTTGTGCCGAGGTGATGACGCCCTGCTCATAGAGCCGCAACACCACTTCGCGTATCAGCAGCGCGCGTGCCTTCGTCGGTGGCAACCGAACGAACTCGGCGATGTCCTCGGGCATTTCCAGCGAGATGGTCTGCAATGGAGGAATTCCTCTATTTTACGTTAGGAATCTAACCGTTCTGCGCTCGCTGTGCAATAGTCCGGGCGGTGTCAATGTGATGGCTAGTGCTCGGTCGCCAGAAGTCACCCCGCAATTGCGCGCAATGGTCCGCACCTTCCC
>MHBL01000341.1 GCA_001803235.1 Lentisphaerae bacterium RIFOXYA12_64_32 | reverse complement strand
GGGGACACGCCGGGGGTACTCGCGGCCCGCGACGGTCACGAATCTTGAAACAGCCCTGTGACTGCCGCCCGCGGCCTTGCAGGTCGTGTTCGGTGACATTATCTTGCCGAGCCGAGCGGGCGTTGTGTGGCATCGTGATGGAATTCCATGTGCAGGCGGGACTTTGGGCATGTCGGGAGACTTCTTCATCCGAGATCTTGCGGTGGTGATGATCGTGGCCGGGGCCGCGGCGTACGTCTGTCGGCGTTGCGGGTTATCGGTCGTGACGGGGTATCTGGTTGCCGGGGCGGCGATCGGCCCCCACACGCCGCTGTTCGCGCTCGTCGCGGACTCGGAGCGCGTCCAGACCCTGGCGCAGATAGGCCTGGTGTTCATCATTTTCTTCATGGGGCTGAACCTGAATATCAACCGGTTGCGGCGCCTGGGGTTTGCCGTGGTGATCGCCGGAGTGATCGAGGCGATCCTCATTCTCAACGGTTGCCGGCTTGTCGGGTTGGCCTTGGACTGGAACATGCCGCGGACGCTGTTTCTGGCGGGCATGCTGATGATCTCCAGTTCGGCCATTGTCAGCAAAGTCCTGGATGAGCTGAACCTGGCCCACGAGCGACCGGGGCAAATGGCGCTGGGTATGGCCGTGGTAGAGGATGCCGTGGTGGTTGTCATGCTGACCTTACTCACCTCGGTGGTGCAGTTCGGGATGGGCGGGCATCCGGCACTGTTGCCCACGGTCAGCGCCATGGGCGCGTTTGTGGTATTCGTGGTGCTGATCTCGTTGCTGATCGTTCCCAACCTGCTCACGCACCTGAGTCGGAGCGCGGGACCAGAGGTGCGGGCCCTGCTGGTGGCGGGGTTGCTGCTGGCGCTGGGGTGGCTGGCGGTGCGGATGGGGTACTCGATGGCGCTGGGCGCTTTTCTGCTCGGCGCCATCATCGGCAGTACGCGCCAGAAGAGCGAGGTGGAGGAGGTCTTCTGGGGTGTGCGCGAGATCTTTGGGGCCGTGTTCTTCGTGGCCATGGGAATGCTGGCGGACTTTCATCTGCTCGTCAGCGTCTGGCCGTTGTTGATTTTGGTCACGGTTCTGGCCCTGGTTCTCCGGCCCCTGGCCTGCTCCGCCGGCCTGATCGCGGTCGGCAGCCCCGCCGGCGATGCCATCCATGCGGGGTTGGCGCTGACGCCGCTGGGCGAATTCTCGTTCATCATCGCGCAGATTGGCGTGGAGGGCGGCGTGCTGCCGCCGAGTTTCTTCCCGGTTGCCGTTGGGGCGTCGCTGCTCACATCGGTCCTGGCGCCGGTGCTGACGCGCCGGGCGGAGCACGTGAGTCGGCGGGTCGTGGGGGCAACGCCTGTGGTCGTGCGCAAGTGGGGCGCCTTCTATCAGGACTGGCTGGCGCGGTTGCTGCGGCGCCAGGACGCCAGTGTACTATGGCGGTTGACGCGCAAACGTCTGCTGCAAGTGGGGGTGCTCATGCTCTTCTCCTCCGCGGCTGTGCTGCTGGCTAACCCCGTGTATGGCCGGGTGATGGCGTTGGTTGGCCGCGACTGGCTGTTCCCGCACGGACTGCCCATCCTTTTCTGGTCCGTCTTCGGGGTGGTTCTGCTCGCACCGCTCATCGCGTTGTGGCGGAATGTCGAAGCCCTGGCCATGATCCTGGCCGACAGCGCCACCATGGGGGCGCGGCAACAGGCGCAACTCCGGCCGTTGCTGGAGGTGGCCTTGCGCACCGTCGGTGGCGTTGTGCTCGGGGCTTGGTTGCTGGCGCTGCTGCCGTCGGCCCTGTCCATCCTGGGCGTGCTGCTGGTGGTGGGCTTGGTGCTGGGCGGTGTGGCGGTCGCGTTCTGGCCGCGCCTGGTGCGCCTGCAGAGCCGGCTGGAGATCGAGTTTGGCGAGCAACTGAAGCGGGCCAGCCAGGCGACCTCGGCATCCGCCTGGTCCCTGGCGTTGCCGGGACCCTCGTCGGATTGGGAGTTGGACATTGACGAAGTCGCGCTCTCTCTCGACACCGACCACGCGGGCAAGACGTTGGATCAGCTCGCGGTGCGGCGGCGTTACGGCTGTTCGGTCGTGGGGATCGACCGCCAGGGGTTTGGCATCATCAATCCGGGTGCGGGCATCGTGCTGTACCCCAGGGACAAGCTTCTCTTGCTCGGCACCGGCCAGCAACTGGCCACGGCCGCTCGTGAACTGGGCGGGCCCGGAGCTCCCGCGAGCGAACGGACAGGTTTCGATGAGCTGACCATGGAAACGGTGACCGTTCCGGCGGAAAGCCCGCTGGGGGACCGACCTCTGAAGGAACTGGACCTTGTCCGCAGGGCTGGCGTTCAGATCGGTGGGATACGACGGGGTACGGAACGTCTTCTGTCGTTGTCGGGAGATGAGCGGCTTCTGGCCGGCGACGAACTGCTGGTCCTGGGCACGCACAGGCAGATCGAGGCGTTCCGGGCGCTGCTGGTACCGGCAGCGCACGCGGACCCGCCGCCGAGCTGACCGTGACGCCGACGTCGCGTGAACGACAGTGCTGAGGATCGGCGAACGTGCGAGCCGTATCCTCCGGCGCTCGGCGCGCAATGCGCTTGTCCTACAAAGTAAATCTTGAGTTGCGCCCCGTCTTCGGTTGACACATCACCGAGGGCAAAAACGCAAATCTTTCAGGGCGTTGATCTCGTCGTCGGCCAGGACCCCATCAGCCCATGCCGCCGAAATCATCAGTTTGCCGAAATTCATCACAAATGTCTTGTCTCTCCTGTCATATCCTCTTGTGTTGGTTTGTTGGGTAGAGGGGTGTATTGCGATGCTGCGGGCGGTGGGGCCTTCCACTAGTCCTGCTACTGCAGCAGATAGTCCACAGCAGTCGCACTCGGGATAATCTGCAGCCGTCCGTCCTCGATGACTTTCGCGTCGGCTGTTGTCGTCTCGCCGGCCTCGTTCCGCGCGGTGACGCGGAGTTCGCCGGCCGGTTTGCCTAGCAGCGCCCGGCTGTCGAGGATGATGCGTTTGCACCCGCGGTCGGCGGGCGTGTTGACCAGCTCCTGGTCGGTGCAGAAGTGAGTCAGGCCGGGGAGGTTAGAGATCTTCCAGGTCCCGAGGTCGCCGCAGGGGATGAGCCGCCACGCGTCGCCCTCACGCTTGAGCCAGACCGCGCCGTCGGACTCCATGGGCGTTTCGCTGGCGGGTGCGCCGCCGGGGGCGAGGTAGATGTACTCGGCGCATTTCACGAAGTCCACGCGCTGGCCGTTAACCAAGGCGCTGTACGCGAGGATCTCGCCGGGCTTCACGATGAGCCAGCCGAACGGCGGCAGTTCGAAGCGGCGTCCGTCCGTTTCGAAGATCCACGGTTTCTCGGCGTTGTAGTTCACGTGAACGGTCAGGCCGCGTGAGTAGCGGACGCGCACGCGGCCCAGCTTCTGCGAGTTTTCGATCAACGCTCGGCTGGTGGGCAGGAAGTCCGTGCCGTCGTGGTAGGTGATTTCGGCGGCCGTGTCGGTGAGGTACTCGCGTTGCACGCCCTGCATGATGGCGTAGTAGTGGATGAACCGCGACAGGGGCGGTGCGTAGCCGTAGCCGAGGATGAGCATGTGTCCGTACGCGAGACTGGCGGAGACGTACCTGTAGAAGTCGAGCGGCGCGGCGCCGTGGCCCGGGTCTTTGTAGAGGGCGCCGACGTTTTTCTCGCCGAAGAACGCGCTCGGGCCGTACCCCATCATGGTGCCGTGCTGGAGGGGGTGGATCTTGAGCAGGTCGAAGTCAACCAGCGGTGGGATCTCGGACATTGGCGTGGGGGTGAAGTAGCTTGCGTAGTCCATGTCGCAGACGCCTGCATACAGCCAGCGGCAGATGCCCTCGCTGACGGTCGAACCGTACCACTTGCGCGCCTCGAGGATGCAGTCGGCATTGCCGAGGACTTGCGGGCGCGCCATGCCGGCTCCCTCAACGCCGGCTTCGAAGTCGAGCGCCTGCAGCCGGCGGTTGGTGTGCACGTCCAGGTACACGCAGTCGGCGGCGTAATGTTCCTTCACGCGTTCGCCAACCTTGCGGACGAGCCATGGCATGGCGTTCGGTTTGATGATGAAGTTGCCGTACCAGCCGTCGCGCAGGTCGCCTTCGGGGGTGAGCGAGACCTTGTTCTCGTCGAACCACTCGTTGAGGGGAAAATAGTCGGTGGCGTCGATGTAGAAGCTGAACATGTACCCGAGCGACTGGATGGCGCGGCGGAACTCCTGGACCTTCTCGTACGTGAGAAGCGGATGCGGCCGCCAGCGACCGGCAAACCCTTCGGAGTAATCATCGATGAGTACGGCCGCGAAGTCGCTGGCGATGAGGTGGTCGATGCCGTAACGCTTCAGGGTCGTGTAGAACTTGACGGCTGAGGCCCGGCCCATGTAGAACGCGTACGGTGCGAGCCGCTCGCGGTTGGGCGACGGCGGGTTGGGGATGCCGGGCAGTGTGTCGGCGAACTCGGGCGAGACGGTGATGAGCAGGCGTTCGCGCAGGTCATTGCGCCGACCGTCGGTCAGCGGCGTGTAGGTGGTGCCCTTCATCAGCCCGATCCGGTCGCCGGCGGGCGACGTGGCGGTGGCGTCGGCACCCGAGAAGTCACTGTGGTACCAGTCCGGGAGCAGCGACACGAACAGTCCGGCGGCACAGCCGATCGACAACCCGCACCCGCTGCCGACGATCAGGTACGGGACTTCGATGCCGCGCGGACTTGGCAGACCCGCAACCTGGCCATATGCGAGGCCGGTCGCCAAGCCGCCGGTGCACTTCACATCGACCACCAAGGTGCGGCCGTGCACCGAGTACACCGCGTCCCACTCCATGGTCGACGTGCCCTGCGTCAGGCGCCAGCGCGCGGTGAGCGACTCACCCTTGAGTTCCGTGGCGGCACAGACTGCCGATTCAGGGTTGCCGGACAGCGGGTCGAGGGTAATGCCGCCGCCGTCCGTCGGCCGGCACTCCGGGCCGTCGTTCCATTGCGCCGTGATGCCGTGCAGGCAGCCTTTGGCCGGACGCACACGGAAGCGCAGGACGCTGTCGGGCGTCGTGGCGGCGAACTCCGCACCGTCGGGGAGTTGGGTGACGGAGGTCTTGACGTTTTTCGGCGGTGCGGGCAGGACTCCGTCGTCGGAGGTCGGGAACACGGCGCGTCCGGCAGTCTCGAGCGTCGCGAACGGCTTGCGGTTCTGTTGGTGGAACGTGAGCGATTCGAGGAAGATGGCGCGCTGGGCGTCCGGCACGTTGCAGTTCTCGATCAGCAGTGCGGTGAATTTTACGGGGAACCGGAGCCGCGCGGCAGCCTTGGCGTCGACGACACCGTGCAGCAGGTTCCAGTAGCCGGACGTGAGCGAGCCGAGGTCAACCTGGAACTCACGGCCGCGGTTGTCCTCGAGCAGCGCGACGAAGTGCAGGCGCCGGTCCTTCATGCGGTCCGCCGCGCTGTAGAGCCACAGGTTCACGGCATCGAACGTCTCGGAGACCGGAATGGGTTGGGGCGGCCGCAGCAGCGCTATGGTCGCGGTCTTGCCGCCGCCATAGGAGAGCTTGGCGACACGGTCACGCCACAACAGGTGCTCGACAGACGCGGCCAGTGACACGTTCGCGTCACCGCGGACACTCGCTGTCCAGCCGGTGAGATCGTCGAACGCGACCTGTGCGGGCGGGGATTCTTTGCGCCCGGACCAGACGACCTCGTAGGCGCGGTCGCCGGGCTTGGCGTCCGGGGGCAGGACGGGTTCTACCGGAACAGGTGTGAGCGTCTGTCCCTTCAGCACTTCACTGCGGAGCCGGTCCACATCGGCGGCGTTCATCAGCCCGAGTGTGACACGGTCCACGACCAACGGCGCGCGGTCGAGCTTGAGAGCTTTCGGGATGCTGGGGTTCAGGTAGGCGAACGAGAGCGTTGTCAACTGGCCGCTGTCGACCAAGCCGGTCAGATCGAAGAGGAACTCGAAATCGCGGCCGGTGCCGCCCCAGTCCCCGGCGTAGTTGTTGTTGAAAATGGTCATCCACCCCTGGTGCGTGGCGCTGTACCACTGGAAGTGATACTGGGTCCCTGGTGGGTCGAAGTCCGGTGGCTTGTTCAGGAGCCGCGGCCGCAGCAGCGACTCGGTCAGTGGCACGCCGTCGAGCAGGACCTGCAGCACCACGTTGCAGCCGCCGCCCGGCGGCGTCTGGACGCGAGCACGCAGGGCGAGCACGGGCCGTTCCGTATCGCTGAAGCTCGGCACGTCTACGCGCTTGGCCCAGGTCTGGCCGGCGTCGACCTCCAACTCCGCCTCCTGGAGCAGCACCTGCTGCGAGATGGGCGGCAGGTCCTCCCAGGTTGCATGCCCACCGGCGGCAAATGCGATGACAAGGAACGCGGTGAGTGCGAGACGTTTCATGGTGGCTTCTCCCCGTTTCTGACCTCGTTGCGTCGACTATCACAATACGACGCCGGAGGCGGGTCGGCAAGGGGGGGGCATGCGCGAACCGCTCAGTCTTGCCGGGTGGCAATGCTTGACCGCGACCCGCCGGCCGTGCGCGCGGTGGCTCGGCGCGTCCCGCGCCGAAGCGGAGTGCTCGGGTCGGTCTCCGACCGAGGGCCTCGGGCCGGGACGGCCCCGAGCACCCTCCCGCGGTCCCGGAGGTCCCGCGCCACTGACCGCTCCACGGACTGGCCATTTCCCAGAGGACTCAGTCTTCGCCCGACGCTTCCGGGCGTGTCGCTTCCTCCAGTGCCGTGAGCCAGGCCAGTGCCTGTGCGGCGGCCTGACCACACATCTCTTCGTTGGGACGGAGCCGGACGCAGACGTCAGGCCGGTCCGGGCGACCGTGGATCCGGCAACGATTGTCCGGCGTCAACTTTACGCAGCGCACGCCCGCCGGCTTGCCTTGCGGCATGCCGGGGATGGGTGACGAAATGGACGGCGCGATGCAGCACGCCCCGCAATCGACTCTACACTTCATTTCGGGGATACCTTCTGGTGGCGTTCCTGCTACGATCGGCTTGCCAGCGACTTGGCATCACCACGTCACGATGCAGTCCTTGCCGGTCCGCTGGCTGCTGTTCTCAGTGTGCTGATGGAATTCGATGCGCACGCCGCCGGGATCGGTAACCCAGAACTGCCAGCTCTGGTCGGCGCCGAGTTTCTTGTCGGTCACCGTAGTTGCGATTAATACTCGGCCCTGCCAACCGTGGGCCTTCACAACCGTGGAAATGGCAGTGAGGTAGGGTCTGACCATCACAGATCATAGAACTTGTCAGTGCCGCCGGCGAGGAGGTACTCACGCCAATGCGAGCTGGCGTGGCCGTCGACCCAGAGGATTTGGGTCATGTTGGTGTGGACATTGGCGCAGTTGTACATGTAGTCCGTGGCGCCCCAGCCGGCAGGCGCCAGCACGCAGCGGACGTCGCCGTTCCAGCCACCGGGCCAGTTCGGAATCCGCCAGTTGTCGCCGACCTCAACGGTTTCGCTGACGCATTACACGTCACTTCGCAACTTCCGTTTCTTGAGCACGTCGGGGCATGGCCCTTTGGCGTGCTCATGGTGCGGCGGGTGACTCGGGTCTCGTCCACGCTCCGTACATACTGTGGCGTTGCTCTATAGGCCATCCAGGAACTAAAGCAGGAGGGGTGCTACATTGAGAGTGGACATGGTCAATCAGCGGTCAGTGGAGAAGTTGCTGTTCACCCAGTCGTTGTGACTGCGGCCAGGCAAGGTTGTTTTCACGAGGACACCCGTTCCTCGGCTAGTTAGGACAAATCTTTGGAGCACGCAATGCTGAACGACACCGGCACCGAAGAGATCGTTTCCGGCGATGTGATCACTCATCGCGTGGGCATGAACGTCGCGTCGAAATTCCCCCAGTCGCCGCGCATCCGCAGATTGGCGCAAAGAAGCCGCGAACTGGCGATCAGCGGGAAACGCAGATTGGGCTCGGCGGAAATGCCGCTGGGTGACCACGCCTGCTGGATCCACATCGGCCCGTTTCCCGAACTGGACCAACTGCCGTCCAGAGCGAACCGCTATGAAGCGACGGGGGAGAGCTGGGGGCGCGACTATGCCTTTCTCGTGGACCATTTTCCGATCGATCTCCACGAGGACGAACGCATCGTCGGTGAGATCCACTGGGAAATGCACATGGTCAGGCAGTATGTCTGGCCCGAGGAGGTGCTGGCCGTGGGGCGACGAGCCCACGCCCTGGGCGCCAGCGGGGTCAGCAGCGGGCACACCTGTCCGGACTTGGCCATCGGTCTCTCCCAGGGCTGGGGCGGCATCCTGGAACGCATCAAGCAGAGCCGGGAGAAGTACCTCAGGCTCGACAACCGGCCGAAAGCCTCGTATCTGCACGGTCTGCAGATGATCTGTGAATCCGTCATCCGCTTCATCCAACGCCATGCCGAGAAAGCACTCGAGCTGGCACAAGCCGCGACCGATCCCTGGCAGAAGCGGACCTACGAGCGCGTCGCCGACTGTTGCGCGCACATCGCTCTGAACGCGCCGCGCACCTACTACGAGGGCGTGCAGTGGATCCACTTCGCCGTGCTGTTGGACCGCGTGGTCGGGCACGGCAACGGCTATGGCCGGTTGGATCTGTACCTGATCGACCTATACCGCAAGAGCAAAGCTGCCGGCGAGCTGCCTGACGAGGAAGCGCGCGAATACCTGTCGGAGATGTTCCTGAAACTGCGCGGGCATTTCTTCTGCCTGGGCGGTCGCGATGCCGAACTCAAGGATGCGACCAACGAGATGAGCTTTGTGGTCCTGGAGGCGTATGACCTGATCGGCGACTACAACAACCTGGGGGTGATGTGGCACCCCGACATCAACCGGGAGTTCTATGACTACGCCTGCGACGTGCTGGCCCGCCACGGCGAAAGCATTCCCGTGCTGGTCAACTACGACCTGATGCGCGAGGCGCAGATGCGCTCCGGCATCCCCGAGGAGGACGCTTGGAAGGTCGCTTACAGCGGGTGTCAGTGGTTCTGCATCCCTGGCAAAGAGTTCTGTGACCAGGACGTCAACTCGATCGACCTGCTCGAACCGATGAAGCGCACGATCGCTGCGGGGATCGCGCAGGGCACCGACGATTTCGAGAGCTTCTATGCCATCTTCGAGCAGGAACTCACCACGACGGCCCGGGCTCTGTGCGCATGGAAGAACGCTCAGTATGAGCGCTTGGGCGACCTTTGGCCCGAGATGTTCACGTCCATGAACAGCCACGGACCGATCGAGCACGGCATCGACATGGTGGGGCCGCGCGGTGTCGACTACCAATACACGTCCGTCAACATCCTGGGGATCCCGAATGTTGCGGATTCATTCCACGCCATCCGGCGGCTGGTTTTCGAGGAGCACAGGTATACGCTCGCCGACGTGAAGGCTGCCACCGAGACGAACTGGCAAGGGCGCGAGCCCATGCGCCAGCGTTTCCTGAACCAGGACAAGTTCGGCAATGACCTGGACGACGTGGACGCACTTCTGACGCGCATTACCGAGACGCTGTCCGACGTGCTGGGCAGCATGGTCAACCTGCGCGGACAGCCGTTCAGAGCCTCGCTCTTTCACTTCCAGGGACATCTGAACCCGGCCGCGATCGGGGCGACACCCGACGGTCGGTTGGCTGACCAGTACCTGGCGCATGGCATCAATCCCCAGGTTGGCAGGAACAACACCGGCTTACTGGCCACCGCCAACTCCATCGCCAAGATCGATCAGCGGAAGTTCCAGGGCGGCACGATGCAGGTTGAACTGCAGCCCAAGTTCTTTGACGGCAAGGACGATATCTGGACCTACGTGCGTGGTTTCTCGGAGACGTTCTTCAGAAAGGGGGGGATCCAGATCAATCTCAACATCATGGATCTGAATACCTTGAGGGACGCGATGGACCATCCGGAGAAGCCCGAATACCAGAACATCATCGTCCGGGTGACCGGCTACGCCAGCCGCTTCATCTGCCTGTCCCGAGAGTACCAGCAGGAGTTCGTCGGGCGGGTGAACTACGAGGGCTTTTAGAGGTGGCTGAACTCAAGGTGCGAGTCATCGAAATCATCCGCGGGACGACCCACGATGGCCCTGGCGTGCGAACGACGCTTTTTCTCAAAGGTTGCCCGTTGCGTTGCGCGTGGTGCCAGAACCCGGAAGGGCTGAACTCCGAGCCGGAGGTCTGGTGGGAGAGTCGCAGGTGCATCCGCTGTCTGGCCTGCCTGGATGCTTGCCCCACGAACGCGCTGACCGACGGCCACGCCGGACTCCTCCGAGATCGGCGGACCTGCACGCGCTGCGGTGCGTGTGTGGCTGCTTGCCCCTCCCGGGCAATGTCATTCAACAGCCGGGACTGGCCCATCGAGGCACTGGTCAAGGAAGCGCTCAAGGACCGGGACTACTACCAGACGTTCGGCGGGGGCGTGACGGTTTCGGGGGGGGAGCCGCTGAATCAGGTCAACGGCGTTGTTGAGCTTTTCAGGCGGCTGCACGAAGCGGGTGTCCATACGGCGCTGGACACCTGTGGACTGGCGCCGGCGTCCGCCTTCGCTGCCGTCTTGCCCCACACGGATCATGTGCTGTTCGACATCAAACTGCTCGATTCCGGTCTGCACCAAACGCACACCGGGCAGCCGAACGGGACGATTCTGGGCAGCCTTAGTCTTGTCGCCGATCACATCCGGAACGTGGCCAGCGGGATGAAGCTCTGGATTCGCACCCCGCTCATTCCCGGCGTCACTGCCACGCGAGAGAACATCCACGCGATCGGCCTGTTCATCCGCAACGATCTGTCGGATGTGGTCGAACGGTGGGAGTTCTGCACCTTCAACAGCGCGTGCAGGAGCAAGTACGAGAAGATGGGGCGGCTCTGGAGCTATGCAGACAAGCCTCCGATGCGCCAGGGCGAGGTCGAGGCCGTGAGGGAGGCTGCCCTCTCCGCAGGGATAGACGCCGGCATCGTGGTTGTCTCAGGTCTGACGATGACGTGATCGCGGCACGGCCAAGCGATGGTCTGGTGCTGGTGGGGCGGCGGGGGCGACCCTCCATGTGCCGCAGCAGATGGAACCGTATCACCACGCCTCCCATACGGCGCGGCGGAGAGACATCACTTGTCTTCTGGATAGTCCCTGTGCCAGTTGAGCTCGTTCAGCACGCATCGGGCCGTGTGCACGACCGGCTGCACTCCGTGTTCCGAGTACCCGCGTACGCCGAAGGTGAGCTCCGCTCCGAGCATCGGCGCAACATAGCGTTGCAGGCGGCCGTACTTTCCACTGCACAGGTGTACGAAGGGCGCTTTGAGCTCCCTCTTGAGAAGCACGGTCGTCCGGAACGCCTCGAGCAGTTCATCCTCGTCATCCGCGCGCACAACGATTTTGGCGATGTCCGCGCCGCGCGACTTGAAGTCAAGCAAGTGCTCAAGCACATCGTCGGCGGGTATGAACTCGTTTGTGGCGTGCGAAGACATAAGCACCTCGGCGCCCATCGCGTGCATGCGCTCGATCAGGCGTTTCTGCTTCTCGATCGCGCCCTTGTCGCGCGTCCGCTCACGGGGCGCGGGGGCGTACATATCGCCCATGACGTCGCAGGCGGCTGCGCCTGCGTCAATCGCCAGAAGCATCAATTTCGCGCGCGCGTCGTCGTCCATCGCTTCGGTGGAGAGATTGCGTGCACGGTAGCACAGAGGCATCATCGGCCGCCCCGTGCAATGGAAGACACGCGAGAGCGCCTCGCGTGTAAGGGCCCCATGCACCCAGAGAGACAGATCCACGGCGAACGCTTCGGCGCCGTCGTGTTCGCCGTTCAGAATGCTGGCGATGGTCAGTTCGGGTGTTGCCTCCGCAACGATGGCCGCGAGATAGGGTGCATGAAGCCGCAAGAACGAGGGTCGCATACAACCCCTCCTCAAATGATAGGAAATGACTTTCCGACGACGGGGAGAAGATAGAGCGGAAGTGTTGCGGAGGCAAGGGATTTGGCACGGATTGTGTTGGGAGAGTCCCCGCCCGGGCCTTTCGATGACAAATGCCGGCAAATGGGGTCACGTTCAGCCCATCCACCCAAGCCTCGATTCTGTACTGGATTCACCATGGCGCCCAAGGCGCTTGCACGCCCTCCGAGATGGTGACCATCCACCGCCGCGGGCGTAGTATCAATCACGTGGGGCGTAGCTGAACAGAAGGCGTTGCCCATGTACCAGAGAAGGGCAGGTATTGAGAGGGTGCGGTCAGTCCAGAGGGAAAATGGTTCGCAAGAGTAAAGGGAGTTGAGCTGGTGGGGTGAGTGACGGGGCTCGAACCCGCGACCTGATGGGCCACAGCCATCCGCTCTAACCAACTGAGCTACACCCACCGTTAGAAAGCGGCATGTAATATGACCGCTGCGGCGCGAGATGCAACTTGGGCTGTCAGTCGTTGGGATCGCCGGTCCAGATGCCCTTGGGCGAACTGAGCGAACCGGTTCCTTTCGTGGTGGCCGGAATGAGGCGCGCCACGTGGCCGTCGAGCAGCAGGTACGACAGGCTCGGGAGGTGGCCCAGGGGGCGCCAGTTTTCCGGGTCGGGCCAGATGCCGGTCGGCGGCGCGATCTGTTCGAGGGGCGACTGGATCGGGCTGGCATTTATGCTGCCGATGAATTTTGAGGCGCTGAGACGCGACGATTCGGTAATCTCGAGCGTTTCGGCGGGCGCAGGGAACTCCTTGCGTTGCGCGGCGGCGGGGAATCCGGGTCCGGGGACGATCGTGTGGTGGCGCCACTTGATGATGCTGTTGCCGAGGTAGTTTCCCGCGTAGGTGCAGGGGGTGTGCCCGGCCGGGAGCGCCCCGGTGGCGGTGTCCGACGGGCAGCGGAAGATCTCCGCTGTCGCGGACGAGATGAACGCGGTGGGGTCGGAGGAAAGCTTCTGGGCCGTGGTCAGGGGACTGCCGAGGTAGTCCACGAGGCAGTCGTTCCAGTTCCACTGGCCGTCGGAGAAGTAACACATGTAGCTCAGGTAGTCGGGGTCGTCGGTGCTGTAGAGCGCCGAAGCGGTGCCGATCTGCTTGAGGTTCCCGACGCACAGGGCGGCGTGGGCCGCAACCTTGGCTTTGTGCAGCGCGGGCAGGAGCATGGAGGCGAGGATCGCGATGATCGCGATGACGACCAGGAGTTCGATGAGCGTGAAGGTCACGCGTTGGCGTCGCGGCCGAGTCGTGTGTTGCCGGGACTCTGCGGCGGGTGTGGACGCGGTGTCAGGGGCCACGGACTGACGAGTCGGAAGCGGAAGCTGCATGCCTCTTTCCCTCCAAAGTGAAGCAACCTTTCCTAAACTGCCACCGTGGAGGTGCGCTGTCAAGTGTGTGTGGCGAGCCTTCGTTGTTCGGGTTGCCCAGGCCGGCGCAGTCCACTATCTTTGTGGCGGGATGAAGTGCATGACATCCAGATGGTGGTCCGGGAGAGTTGGCCTGCATTCGTCGCCGCGATGGGGCACGCCAAGCCCGCAGCACAAGGAGCGTCTCAATGTACTCAGTCAGGATTGCCGTGCCGGTGTCCATCGCCCTGTGTGCGGGGGTGGCTGTCTGCGGGCCGGTGAAGACGACGCGCACGCTGGTGACCGACGAGGAGATGGCTGCCTGGCGCAGCGACGCGGGCATGCGGAACCTGATGATGAACGGGGATTCCAGCCCGTTCTGCGCCGCGGTCGGGCACCGCCCGGCCGCGAAGTGGGTCGAGAAGGACGACGAGTGGCTTTGGAAGCTGATGCTGCCCGCGAGCATTCTCCGCACGCATACGGTCGGCAACGATCCGTTCAACCCGAACAAACTCGGCTGTCCGGTTCACGGCGCGGCGATCTACTCCACTAACGCGTTCTATCCGTGGGTTGTGGACTGCGAGAACCTGCCGGGCAAGATCAAGTGCCCGATAGGCGGCGAGACGTACCCGTCCAATGACTTTCAGGCGGGCGACCTGACCTCGGGGCCGTATCCCGACGACGGGACCGGGTGCGTGGTCGACGGGAAGCGGTACTACTTCATCGGGTTGTACTCGCACCACGCCTACAACACTGGCGTGGTGCCGGCGGTTCGGTCGTTGTCTCGTGCCTACTCGCTGACGGGGGATCCCCGGTACGCGCACAAGACTGGCGTGCTCCTGCTGAAGGTCGCCACCGAGTACCCGAACAGCACGGATCGGAAGAACCGTACCTACATCCCAGGCTACGGTAAAGGCTCCGGCATGATCACGGACGTGGTCTGGAGTTCGGGCGCGCTGCTGACCTACGCCTTTGCCTATGACGAGACGATCGAGATGCTGCGCCAGGACAAGGAGCTTGTGGCGTTCGCCAGTTCGCGGGTTCCGGGGCTGGACAGTACGGACACAGTGCTGCAGTATATCGAAGACAATCTGTTCCGGCCGGGAATTCAGGCGATTATGGATCAGAACATCCGGCCGAACGTGGGGTGGGGGCAGCACGCCATGGCGGCCATGGCGTTGATGCTGAACGACTACACTGACCGCCATCCGAACACGCCCGACATTATGGACTGGCTTTACTACTCCGAGGACGGGAAGCTCAAGTTTCTGGGCAACCAGTTTCTCAAGGACGGTTCCAGTTACGAGTCGACCGGCTACAACGACATGCGCGAGCCGTTCTTCAAGGTCGGCGAGATGGTCAAGCGAACCAAGGCGCTGGCACCGGTGCCGTACGACGAGCAGCGCTATCCTGACATCCTGGGCAACGAGAAACTGCAGCGGTTCCGGGACTACAAGGCGGCGATTCGTGCGACCGGGCGGTGCCTGATCGCCGTCGGCGACGCGGGCGGCGTGGTGAATGTTCCGAAGACTCCGCCGGGGCGTGGCGGCCCAGTGCGGCCCAGTGAGTTCCTCGACGGGTACGGGCTGGCGGTGCTGCGCGACGCCCCGGACGAGTGCGATGCGACCCTGTTCTACGGTGGTTTGCGCGGCCACGCGCACTACGACCCGCTGTTCATCGGGTTCCACGCGATCGGGTACGACCTGCTGCCGAACATCGGGTACCCGCAGTCGTGGAGCTTTGCTGCCGCCTGGGAGTGGTCGTTGATAACCCACATGACTGTGGCGGTGGACCGGAACGAGACGCCGTGTTCGACGGTGGTCGGGTCGTTACGGGTGTTCGACACCGGGTCAACGGTGCAGGTGATGGAAGCGTCCAAGCGTCCTTATCGCAAGAGTGAACCGCGTGGCGAGAACGGTCCGGATGTGACCGACTACCGGCGCATGGTGGTTCTGCTGAAGATCCCAGGCGCCGCACCGGACGAGTGCTACGGGGTGGACATCTTTCGGGTCGTGGGCGGCAGTGACCACCTGCAGTCCTGGCACGGTCCGTACACGGTCAAGCCGGTTGCGGTGGAGGGGGTCGTGCTGACTCCGCAAGGGCAGGGGACTCTGGCCGGGCCGGACGTGGCGTACGGACAGCACTACAAGGACGCAAGAGGTGCGGATCACTGCGACCCCTACTGTCACCTCAAGAACGTGGCTCGCGGTCCTATGGGCGCGGTGACGGCGGCTACGTGGGCACCCGAGACGGCGGCACCGATTCATCTGCGGCTGAACTTCGTGCCGATGGCGGAGGTTGAGTTGATCCGCGCCGATGGCGGGGCGCCGATCGCGCCGGACAAGGACGTTCTGCAGTGGGCGTTCCAGCATGCCGCGGGTGAGCCCGGGTTGCGCTCGCAGTTTGTCACTCTGCTCGAGCCATACCGGGAGAGCCGTCTGATCCGCGGTATCCGTCGACTCGAAGTCACGGGCGCTGATCCGTCGGGGTATGCGCCGGTGGCGCTGGAGGTGGCGTTTGCGGACGGGCGTGACCTGTTGCTGGCGACGGGGGATGTCCAGGGCGAGGTCAAGGGTGAGGGATTTCGGCTCCTTGGCCGGTTCGGCGTGATTCGCGAACGCAACGGCCAGGTGATTGAGATGCATCTGACGGAAGGCACGCTGCTCGAGTACGGCGAGCGCCGCGTCACGTTGCCGGCGGCGCCGCCGCGCGGGAAGATCGTTGCGGTGACGCGTGGCCAGCGCGAGATCACCATCGAGGGTGCGCTGGGCGACCCCGCAGCCTTGGCGGGCCGGCGCCTGATGATCGACAACCACGGCGAGCGGGTCAGTTCCTACACCATCTGCAAGGCGGAGCCGGCCGGCGAGGGCAGGACCCGGTTGACGCTCGACTCGAACGGGGTGCTCAGCGAGGGGCTGGCCGTCGGGTATGAAGACGGTGTCATTCTCAACGGGCCGAAGGTGAACCTGCCCTTTGCGGGGTTGGTGAAGATGCAGGATGGGCGCCTGGACTATAGTGATTGTTTCCATTCCGGCGGGCACATGGAGAACGGGACCCCGGGCGTGTCGCTGAAGGTGCGCGGCGTGATTGGGTTCCCGTACCAGGCGTGGGCGAATCTCCACATTGCCGGCACGAACCATGTTCACTTGGCAGAGAAGGTCCCGGCGGACACACTGAAGAAGCAGTTCGAGGCGCAACCGGAGTTTGCCATCTACGAGTATGGCGTGGGCGATGACGTGTCCGTGGGGCAGAGTGCGCACGTGACGGACGCGGTTGCGGCGACGAGCGGCGGGGCCCGGTGAAGCGCTATGGTGAACGGTCCAGAAGCAGTCCGGTGCCAGAGTCGGGGAATCGACACCCTGACAACAGAACACTGCGCGTACAGGACGCAGGCCAGCACGCGGTTCCCGCGGGATCCGCATCCCAGTAACGAGGGAACGTTCCATGCGCAAGGATAGAATGCCGCCTAAAGCGCGGCTTCGCGGCGGCCTGGCAGCAGGCGTCAGCGGAGTTCCAGAAGCGTCCGGCGGCGGCTTGCAGGTCGGGCTTGCGCACGGCGCCACGGCGCGCCCGCAGGCCGAGGAGAAACTCTGCGCCAGCGAGGCGCTGTTGCGCGCCATAACGGACACCGCAGAGGACGCCATTTTCGTCAAGGATGCCGCCCGCCGGTACACGTTTCTGAACCCGGCGGCCGTGGGCCTTCTCGGCCGCCCGGCGGCCGAACTCCTGGGCAAGACTCCGGAGGAGATCTACGACCCGGACAATGCCCGGATCGTGCGAGAGACGGACGATGCGACCTTTGCCGGGAACGCCTTCAGCGAGGAACGGACGCTGGTTCTGGCGGGGCGCACCCATGTTTTGCACTCGATCCAAGTGCCGCTTCGGGCCGCTGACGGCACCGTCTCGGCCATCTGCGGCATAGTCCGAGATATCACGGCGCGGAAAGCTGCCGAGGACGTACTGCGCGAGAGCGAGGCGCGCTATCGGCTCATGGCGGAAGCCGTGCCGATGATGGCGTGGCGTTGCGCCGCGAACGGGGAGATGATCGAAGCCAACAGCCGTTGGTGCACGTACACGGGTCAGACCCCGGCCGAGGCGCGGGGGCAAGGCTGGAGCCGGGCGCTGCACCCTGACGATGCGATCGGAGTGGCGCAGGCCGTGGCCGCGGCGGTGACGGCTGGCGAGCCCTATCATGCGGAGTACCGTCTGCGGCGCGCGAGTGACGGCGAGTACCGCTGGCACTTGGGGCGTGCGTTGCCCTTGTACGACGCGGACGGCAAGATCACCGCCTGGTTCGGCGCCACGGCCGACATCGATGAACAGAAGCGCGCCGCCGATATACTCGTGCACCGCGTTGCAGAACGCACCGCCGCGTTGAACGCGAGCAACGAGGAACTGCAGCGGCGGTCGAGCCAGCTCGCTCGGCTCGCCTCTGAACTGACGTTGGCCGAGCACCGGGAGCGTCGGCGCCTGGCTGAGTTCCTGCACGACCACCTGCAGCAGTTGCTGGTGGGCGCCTGCCTGCACGCCGAGGCGCTCCAGGACGGCGAGCCCGACCCGGTGCGGCGCCAACGGTTCGAGGTCTTGACTCGAACGCTGCAGGAGGCGATCGAATCGAGCCGGAGCGTCACGCGCGATCTTACCCCGCCCATCCTCCTGGACCTCGATCTGGACGCCGCCCTGCAGTGGCTGGGCCGGGACATGCGGAAAAGGCACAACCTGAGGGTTACCGTTCGGGTGGGGCAGACCATGAAGGAGTTGCCCGAGACGCTGACCGTGCTGCTGTTCAGCGCCGCCCGCGAATTGCTGCTTAATGTGCTCAAGCACGCTGGAACCGGCCAGGCGTCAATGCGGTTGCGCTACCGGGGCAAGACGGTGGAGATGGAGGTCTCGGACAAGGGCGCAGGTTTTGACCCTGCAATCCTCGATGTACGCCGCGACGATGTGCTCGGGTTCGGTCTGTTCAGCATCCGCGAGCGGACGGAAGTTCTGGGGGGAACATTCACTCTCGAGTCTGGGCACGGCGCCGGCACCCGAATCGGCCTGACGCTGCCGATCATGGTCCCGGCAGGGCCGGCGCCCGCGGCAACCGAGACGACCGGAATACGCCCGGTGCGCAACGGCCCTGCGGGCAAGCGCAGACCGCGGGGTTAGCGCGTCCGCCGCCGCATTGTCTTGGCGGACGAGCATAATCCGTTCACCGTTGCGCCGGTTCTGGTGCTGCCGCGGAGAACGGCTGCACCTTTTGAACCGCCCCGCCGCTATCGACCAGCACGGCGCTGCCGCTGGACACGCCAGCCTTCCCGGTGAACATGGAGAGGACCACACCAGCGATGTCGTTCGGTGTGGCGAACTTTCCGCTAGGGTTTATCCCGCTGAACTGCGCCTTTGCCGGTAAGAAGTGCTGTCATAGGTTCCCCCATTTCGCACCGACACCGGGCAAACGTGCACGGCACCGTCCACGGTGGCGTGCGGTTGGGTGCCTGCCGGTGTCAACGTTTTGCCAAACTATGTACGATGTCTCAGGCCATTCACCACGCGTCCGGAGCATGTGCATTCCCAGCTCCGGTGGATCCTTCCCCGGGCTCTTGCTGCAATCGGCTGCGGTGTTCCGTCGGATGCCTCCCGGATGCTGCCGACACGGACCAGACGCTCCGTTCCGGACGGCGGGCCTCAGGCGAACACGAGCTTGCGGTAGTGCTCCGAGTCCTCGAGGATGCCGCCGCTGCGGGCGTAGAAGTCGTTGTCCAACTCGAAGCAGCCGCCCTTGGTCTGCATCCATTTGCTGCCGGCCGCCGGGTGATAGGACTGCATGTCGGCCCAGTGCTTGTAGTTTTGGTGCCCGTTCGTTTCGACCACACCGATCTTCATGCCGGGCAGGGGCGCGAGGCGGCAGGCGAAGGTCTTGTTCCAGTCGACCTGGATCGGGCCGACGGTGAGGTCGGCGCAGAACATCGGGACCTTGGCGTCGTGTGCGACCTTCGCAATCTTCAGCGTCATGCTCAAGGTCTTGGCGATGGGTTTCAGCGCAATGGCGCCGTACCCGAGCGAGATGCGTTCTTCGACGTCATGGTCGCAGTGCGCGCTCTCATCGGCGGCGATGCGCACACCCAGGCCGCTGACGTTCTTCTTGTACTCCTCCGGGAACGGCTCCTCAATGATGGCGATCTGGTCGAAGGCGCCGATTTTCTTCGTGTGCTCGAGGAAGCGCTGCAGCCGCTCGATGCTGTCGTAGCGGCCGTTGGCGTCGAAGTAGTATGGGATCTTGCCGTTCTGCGTGTGCGGTGTTTCGCGATTGCCGATCGCCTTGTGGATGGCCTCGACGCGCTGCATGTCCCACTGCAGCATCTTCTCGCGGTCGCCGTCCTTGTCCGGGTCCGAGCCGATCTTGACCTTGAGGAAGAAATACCCGTCGTTGACCGCCTGGACGATTTCGGGCATGGGGATGCCGTAGGCCATGAGCGGGATAGCGGCGACCTTCGTGTGGCGGTGGGCAATCGCGGCGCGATAGGCGGCAGGGATCAGCGCATCGAAGTCCTTGATGCCCTTTTCGCGGGCGTAAAGGATCCAGGCGGCGGCGTCGACGCCGACCAGCGCGTTCAGTGCGAACGTGAGCCGCAGGTCCTTTTTGCCGGTGATTTTCTTGCCGTACTCGTGCGTGGGCTCGAGCAGTTTGTCGAGCAGGTCCATGGGGGTCTCGAACGTCATGCCCTGTGCCTGGCGCAGCGCGAAGTCCGTCATGCCGAACATCAGGCAGTTGCCGGCCGACTCGGACCAGCGCGCGAACACGTCGGCATCCGACCACAGCACGCTCTGCGTGTTCAGGGCGGCGGTGCATTTTCCGGAGGTGGACTTCAGGCCGGCGACGGTCTGCCAGATCTCGGACACATACCCGCCCTTGAACCCGAACGGGCGAATCAGGGGCTCGCGCTCGAAGTTGCTGCTGACAGCCGCGATCTGGATGCTCATGCCATGTCTCCTTTGGTGTCCGCGCGGGGCGGCGGACGGGGTTCAGTGTTCAGTGTTCAGTGTTCGGGGTTCGGGGTTCAGTGTTGGGGGTTCGGGGAAATGCGAAGTGGGCACCGTGCCGCGTTTCGCCGAATCAGAACCTTACTCGCGGGAACCGGGGACTGCAAACCCGTTGCCGCTGGTGCGGTGTGCTGCCGCCTTGCCAGGCGCCCTTGGCCGCTCTACTGTTACGCGTAACTCGGGGCAGCTACTTCGGATGGCCCCCGAGATGGTCTGCGGCGGTCGCGTTTTCCGCAAGCGCGTTGAAGGACAGCAGAGGGATGAGCCCATGTCATCGGACAGCAGCCCCGAAAACGCCTCCCCCAGCCCGGATCCGAATGCCACCTCGGCCAGCGCCTGGCGACCGGAGGATGTAGCGGCTGAGCCTGAAAGGGTCGGGGAGGCTGTCGACACACTTGATTTGTCCAGCATTCTGACGGCGCGCGATGACCGGGTGTACGAAGTGGGAGCGGATGTGGCGGCGGGCGCCATGGGCGTGGTGCGGCGGGCGTCCGATCTCAACATCAAGCGTTCCGTAGCTATGAAGCTGATGCATGGCGCGGAATATGCCCCCCGCGAACAAGTCCTGCGGTTCATTCTGGAGGCGCAGGTGACCGGCCAGCTCGAGCATCCCGGGATCGTGCCGGTGTACGACCTGGGGGTGAACCGGAGCGGGCAGGTGTTCTACACCATGAAGCTGCTCAAGGGCGTGACCCTGGCCAAGATTCTGGACGACCTTCGCGCCCAGAAGCCCCAGGCCATTCGCGACTACCCGTTGCAGCGTCTGCTGATGATCTTCATGAAGATCTGCGAGGCGGTCGCGTTTGCGCATTCCCGGCGCGTGATCCACCGCGACTTGAAGCCGGAGAACGTCATGGTGGCCGATTTCGGCGAAGTGGTGGTGATGGACTGGGGGATTGCCAAAGTCCTGCACGCGGCTGACTCCGTTCCGGCCCCGGGGAGCGGCAGCAAGCCGCGGAAGACGGCGTCCAAAGCTGCGCTGGCTGAACGGATCAACACCGTCACCGACGCGCTTGACAGTGCGGGGCGCCTGACCTTGTATGGGGACATCCTGGGCTCCCCCGCGTACATGGCCCCTGAGCAGGCGGATCCGGACGGCGAAGAGATCTCGACCCCGGTGGACATTTACGCTCTGGGTGGCTTGCTGTACACGATCCTGGTCCTGCATCCGCCCGTGGAAGGTACGGCGCGTCAGATGCTTTGGCAGGCCCTGGAAAGCCAGATCCGTCCGCCCACGGACTACAACCCCGGCTCGGCGGCGGTCCGCAAACGCACGAAGTCAGGCTCTTCGTCGGCGCCGGGCCCTTCCGAGTCCGACAATGAGATCGGGCTGCGCAAGGCGGTTGCACTGCGGCATCTGCCGGGTGAGCGTGTGCCTGCGGCCCTGTCCGCGGTGGCCATGAAGGCGTTGTCCCGGAAACCCGAGGGTCGCTACGCCACGGCCAGTGATCTGCAGGCCGATGTGGAAGCATACCTGAGCGGGTTCGCGACCGCCGCGGAAGAGGCCGGCGTGTGGACGCAGCTCCGGTTGCTGGTGAAGCGGCACAAGGCTGAGGCGGCGCTACTGGCCGCGGCACTGGTGGTCATTGCGGTGATCATCGGGGTCGCGTTTGTCCAGGTCACGGGTGAAAAGAACGCCGCCGTGGCAGCACGGCGCGAGGCGGTCGCCGCGCGGGACGCGGCGGGTGAGAGCGCGGCCGCGGCCCAGGCGGCGCGCGAAGCCCAGGTGGCGCTGAGCAAGCAGGCGGCGCCGAAGTTTCTGCGCGAGGCGCAGCGGCTGATGGACCTGAAGCAGTGGGACGCGGCGCTGGAAGTGTCGCGCATGGCCACGGTGCTCGATCCGCAGTTGCGCGACGCGTGGTTCACACGCGGCCTGCTCGAACTGGGCGCGCAGCAGTTCGACGGTGCGGAGGAGGCGTTCGACAAGGCAGCCAGCCTGGAATTGCCCGGCACGGACGAGGACCGCAACAAGGCCGAGCGACGCAAGGCCGAGCGTTACGCCAGCCTGGCAAAGCAGTGCGCGGCGATCGCCAGGCCCAGGCCGCCGAGCCCGGCAGCGGCCGGATCCGCCCCGTCCGCCCCGTCCGTTTCGTCCGTTGGGTCCGTTCCGGTTGTCCCCGCCACTCCGACCGCCCCGCCGCCGCATGGCACGGCTCCGGTCTCGGACAAGGATCTCGCTTATGCCCTGGCCAAGGAGCTGCAGAAGTGTGGGGAGTACCTGGTTTCGGCGCGACTGTTCGAGGAGAGCGGCAAGGACCCGGCGGGGGCGGCGAACCTGGCCATGCTGGCTGCCACCAAGGGCTTGGAAGCCGCCAATCCGGGACTGAAGCCCGAACAACTGGAAGTGGTGGAACCGCCCGCGCAACCCGGACCGCCTGAAGGCGGGACTGCGAGTCTGGGCCGCGACGTCATTCGCTTTGCCTGTCACGACCCCGCGCTGGTGGACATCACGGCCCTGGCCAAAACGCCGGTTACCGACCTGGACCTGAGCCTGAGCAGCGTGCGTGACCTCGCGCCGCTCAGGGGCCTGGCGCTCGAACGCCTGAACCTGGCCAGGACGCGGATCACAGACCTGGCGCCGCTCGCGGGCATGCCGCTGGAGGAACTGTACCTCGATGGCACCGCGGTTGCGGACCTCGCACCCCTGGCGGGCATGCCGCTGAAGGTGCTGGACATCGTCGACACCAAGGTTGCCGACCTCACGCCCCTTGCCGGGCTGAAGCTCGAATCGTTGCGCTACACGCCAGCGAACATCGCGAAGGGGCTCGAACTGGTGCAGGCCATGCCCTGTGCCAAGCCCGTCGTCGGCCGGTCGTGGACCATCCCGGACTTGGGCATGCAGTTCGTCCCGATTGCGCCCGGCAAGTTCCTGCGCGAGGGTCTTGTCGACAAGGCGACGCTGGTGACGCTGACCAAGCCCTTCTGGCTGGGCAAGTTCGAGGTTACACAGGCCGAGTACCTGGCGGTGACAGGGATCAACCCGAGCGAGAACAAGGGCGAGCGGTTGCCGGTCGAACAAGTGGACTGGAACGAGGCCGTCGCGTTCTGCGCCAGGCTGACCGAGCGCGAGCGTGCCGCCGGGCGGTTGCCCGACGGCTGCGCCTACCGGCTGCCGACCGACGCGGAGTGGGAGTACGCGTGCCGTGCGGGAACCACGACGACGTTCTATTTCGGCAATGACGCCGCGGCGCTCTGGCGGTTCGCGAACTACCGCGACAAGTCCTGCGACCTGCCGGACGGCACGAACGCGTCGGTGATCAAGGACCCGGCGCACGACGACAGGTTCAGCCACACCGCGCCGGTGGGCTCGTTTGAGCCGAACGCCTGGGGGCTGTACGATATGGTCGGGAATGTGTTTGAGTGGTGCCAGGACTGGTACAGTATAGACGACCCGGCGGGCGAGGTCACAGACCCGGCGGGGCCTGTGGCGGGTGAGTGTCGCGTCATGCGCGGCGGTTCGTGGTGTAACTCTGCCATGTTTGGCCCGTCGGCGTTTCGCTGCATGGGTGATCCCGGGATTCCCGTCAACTTCCTGGGTTTCCGTGTTGTTCTTTGTGGGCGTTGAGGTAGAAGTGTTCGGCGGCTGGGCATCCGGCGCCGAACTGGTTGCCGTCGGCACCAGCGGTCCGGGGCTCTCTTCCCGTGGGTTCAGAGTGCTGCCGGTTCTGCCGCGGTTGTTTGCGGGATGGGCCACGAGCAGAGGACGACCGTGCCGCCCTCGCTGCGGCGGCGGACCTCAAGGGTTGCCCCGATCATGCAGGCCCGGTGCCTCATGATGTGCATCCCCATGCCGCGGTCAGTTGGGGGCGTGTCGGTGAAGCCGGTTCCATCGTCTTCTATCGTGAGCGTCACTTTGCTCTGCTGCGACCGGAGTTCGATCCCGACATGCCGGGGGTGTGCGTGTTTGATGGCGTTGGTCACCGCTTCCTGGGCGATCCGGTAGAGGTGCAGGGCGGCGTCGGCGGAACCGATCGCTACCGGGTGTGGCCCGGAGAATGTGCAGGGGGTTCCAAAGAGGGAACTCACATTCTGGGCGAGCAGTTGAAGGGCGATGCGTAGGCCTTCTTCCTTCAGCCCCACAGGGCTGAGGCCTTTTGCCACGGATCGCGCTTGGAGCATGGCTTCGGTGAGCAGTTCATCGAGACGTTTGGCCTTTTCGGTTCCCTGATGACCGCTTTGGGTCAGTTCCTGTCCCAGAGCGCCGCAGATGAGAGACGCGCCCACCAGGAGTTGGCAAAGCCCGTCGTGCAGGTCCTGGCCGATGCGGAGCTGTTCTCGATCGATGACCTCAAGGATCTCCCGCTCCAACTGTTTGCGCTCCGTGACGTCGTCGATGCAGCCGACGATTCGGAAGACTTTGCCGGTCGCATCCCGGACCGGGAACCCGCGGTCGTGGACCCAGCGTACGGTTC
The DNA here is from genome assembly GCA_001803235.1 of Lentisphaerae bacterium RIFOXYA12_64_32. Taxonomy (GTDB): domain Bacteria; phylum Verrucomicrobiota; class Lentisphaeria; order Oligosphaerales; family YB12-FULL-65-16; genus YB12-FULL-65-16. The sequence goes on along the minus strand of MHBL01000341.1, from coordinate 572 downwards.
CATCCGGGCGCACGATGCGGTATTCCTCATCTTCGCAGTCCCCCTGCTGTCGCTTGACGGCCATTGACTGCAGGACGCGGTTCCGGTCGTCCGGGTGAATGGCACGCTGCCACGAGGTCGGTTCCTCGTAGGCGCTCTCGCAGGTTCGGCCCCAGATTGTCTCGTAGGCGGGGCTCACGTAAAGGATCTTTGCCGTAGCCGCATCTTCGACCCAGAAGACCTGGCGGATGGTGGTCGCCATCTGGCGAAACAGTTCTTCCCGCTTCTGCAGGCTGTCGAGGGCGACCCGCAGTTCGGCCGTGCGCTGGCGTACCTGTGAGTCCATGTCATCGAGGGACCGCTGCAGTGCTTCCCTGGCTTGTTTGAGGTCGGTAACGTCTCGGACCGTGCCGACCCAGTACAGGGGCTGGCCGGTGGCGTCGCGCGTGATGGTGTAGTGGTCGGCGAACCAGCGGTAGACGCCGTCCTTGCGTCGATAGCGGTACTCCGCCAGGCCGCGCCCCGACGTATTGGTCCAGACCTCACCGAAGTGAGCACGCGTGTCGCGCAAGTTGAACGCCCACACTTGAGGT
>MHBL01000340.1 GCA_001803235.1 Lentisphaerae bacterium RIFOXYA12_64_32 | reverse complement strand
TGCCAGTTTCACCTTGGTATGACCGGGCGGTCTGCCGCCCGGGGGGCGCTGACGCATTACAACATCGGAGCGGTCGCCGGCGACCGGCACGCCAAAGCAGCTTCACCGAAGTTGCCCCGTACGTTCTCGCGGTCTATCCGCGCCGTTCGCCTCCTTTTTGCCCGTCCCGGGGTTGCGCCAAGTGCCGAAGCATGGTATGTTAGTTTGACGTCAAACCTATGGTGCGAGCAAGGAGGGTTGACCGCGGGTTGAGCTTGGGAATCAAGGTTCCGGAGTCATTGGGGTGTTCTTTGGAGCCAGAAGGAGTGCGGTATGACCAGTACATCGGGCAAACCTGTGCAAGTGGCAGAAATCAGACTCGGCAAGAAGGCAGTGCAGGTCTCGGAGACGGAGACGGACGGCGGCGGCCAGTTCTCGTACGTGGACCGGAACGGCAGAGTTCTCATGACCATCGGCAAGCCGTGGGGAGGGGCCTGGGCGCCGCCCCCGGTGAACCCGCCGTCCTACCCAGCCGACTACTACGACCGACTGTTAAAGAGCGGGCCCGACGTGTTGGGACGGAAGGCACTCTCTGGCGGGGGCGATCCCTCGTACGAGGGAATCGTTGACCTCCTGCCCCCGTTGAGATTCCCGTACACGTTTCTGGGCGGCAAGGAACATGGTGACAGACCGCTGCCTCGGATCGATTGGGACGGTTCCATTCGTGGGTGCCTAGGTTTCGGACTGAACGGGCGGCCCATAGGATCGGGTGAGCGGCCGAAGTTCAGGCATGGCCTTCTCGATGGGTACCTGCCGGCTATCCAGATCGTGTATCACAATGAAGAGGTGGGCATCGGATGGGAGGAGACTGCGACCGCCAGGGCCTGGCCGTCGTGTGACCACCGGCTGCTGGTGTTCATCCGCCTCAGGGTCAGGAACCTGACCGAGCAACCCCGGACGGACACGCTGTCGGTGTTCTTCTCGCATTTCAGTCAGACCGCGGAACCGGAATGGGGGCGGGACGTTCGTGCGCCGCAACTCTACCCAACCTGTACCGGCGTTGATGATGAACTGGCCCCGGAGTGGTTGTGGGTGAGCGACGGGGATGACTACAGGACCGGGCGTGTCCACCCGTTCTGTTTTCTCGACCGTCCATGCGCGTTGGGGCCCAAGGGAGAGCAGACCATCTACCTTGTGCTGGCGTACCCGCACTACCTGCGGCATGGGACGTTCGCGCGGATTGTCCCGGACCTCAACTTCTATAGTGCAATCTACGCTGTGAAACGGGACTGGGACCGCCTGCTCGGCAGGGGAATGACGGTCGAGACTCCGGAACCGCGGGTGAACCACGCCTGCAAGGCGACCCTGATTCAGAGCTTCATGACCGTGGTTGGTGCGGACGTGAAGTACGCGTCTGCCGGTACGTACGCATGGGTTCCCTACCCCGGGGATACGTACCTGGACGGTCTCCCGATTGCCATCATCAACGGCGCGGAGGGTTTCGGCGAGTGGGGGCACCTGGCGGAGACCAAGCGGTATCTGTCGTATTACCTGAGGAAGTATGTCAGGGCGGACGGGTCCTGTTCATACAGGCAAGGCGTGGGTGCCTACGACTACGGCCTGATGCTGCACACGATAGCCAGGAGCTACTTCCTCGGCGGCCGGGATACGCGATGGGTCCAGCGTCATCTCGCGCCGATCATGGCAATCTGCCGGTTCATCACCGAAAAGAGGAAGACCAGCCTGGCCGTGAATCGCCCGAACTCGGTGCGCTACGGACTGGTGAGCACGACGCTGTGCGATGACCTCGACAACCTGGGGAACGACGCCTACAACTACGCGAACGACGCCTGCTGCTGGCTAGGTCTGGCGGCGGTGGGGCAAATGCTGGTCGACGTTGGTCGCAGAAACGCCGTGCGTGCCAGCCTCGCCGACGGGAAGGCGCTCATCAAGTATGCCGAGGAGTACCGCAAGGACATCTGCCGCTCCATCGAACGGGCCGTCCGCAAGGTGGGGTGTTCAGGGTTCGTGCCGGTGTACCCGGACTGCAGCAAACCCTACGCATCGATGACCGGTGAGACTCTGGCGTCGTACTCGAACTACCTCTTCTACCCGGCCCTTCTCTATACAAACCTGCTCGACGAACGGTTCCGCGACGCGGCGATCGCGTTCAAAGAGCGCCGCGGCGGGGAAGTGCTGGGCACGTCCCGGTTCATGGACAGAATGGACGATTGGCCGATCGCGCTGCAGGGCTGGGCGATGATCAATGCCGACAGAATCGAGAAATTCCTGCTCCTGTACTACGGCGACCTGGCGCATCACCGGATGCGCGACGTGTTCACCGGCTATGAGCAGGTTGGCATCCGTGACGAGGGTAACGGCCGCAAGATCGTTGCCGGCCACAACATTTGCTCGACCCTGGCGACGGCCAGGATGACGAAGTACATGCTCGTGTTCGAGGAGCGGGACGCGGACATCGTCTGGCTGAATCGGGCCGCGCCGCGACGGTGGCTTGAGGATGGCAGGACAACCGTTGTCCGCAACGCCCCGACGCGGTGGGGAAAGGTCGGGTACTCGATCGTGTCGCACGTGGACAAGGGCTGCATCCTTGCCGATATCAGCATTGGCGATGTGGCGACAAGGGCGTTGGCCGTGAAACTGCGGTTGCGACATCCGCGGGGAACGCCGATCCGGCGTGTGGAAATCGACGGCAAGGAGTGGCGGTGTGCGGACGTTGACAACGAGACCATCACGATCAAGCAGGTGAAGCGAGGACGGACCCGAGTCGCGGTCTATTACTGAGTTCGGTGCCGAGGACAGCGCCAGCGGAACCCGCAGAATCAGGCCCGCCGCGAGGCGACCATGGACTTGCCCTGAAAGGGCAACGTATACCAGCCCAGGGCAGAGCGACAGCGTCACCCTGGGACCCCGTGTCGACCGGTGGCAAACGGTTGCCAGCACGGTTCCCGGTCGCCGCAGTCGACGGAGTACCGCGGCTGGGTTCGGCGTTTGAGGTCCTGGCAGCGTGGGGTGCGCCAAGTTCGGCATGAAAGGCATGTACGACACGGTCATTCCACAACGCCATCGTCTTGTGCCCGTGCCCGGGGGCAGGGCAGGGGCAAGGGCACGGCAATACACAAGGAGGGCTGGCAATGGGCATCATCACGAAGGTGGAGTTCCGGAAGCGCATCCGGGCCATCCAATCGGAAATGGCGACCCGGGATTTGGACGGGCTGATGGTTTACGGCGACGAGTATCGCAAGGAGAACCTGCGGTACGTTTCGGGCTTCTGGCCCATCTTCGAGCGCGGCGCCTGCTTTATCCCGCGTCGGGGCGAGCCGATCCTGGCCGGGGCGCCGGAGGGAGAGAAGTACGCGCGGGAAATGTGTGTCTGGCGCGATCTGCGCAACATCCGAGAGTTCGCCTGTGTGTCGGTGCCGGAGCAGATCGACTACCCGTTGGCGAAGTTCTCGTCGTTGCGCGAAGTCCTCGGCGACACACTCGGCCGCGGCAAGCGTCTCGGGCTGGTCGGGCAATGGGACATGGCCGAACCGTTTGCACGGCGCATTCGCAAGGCGATTCCCGGGGTGCGCATCATCGATGGCGCAGGTATTCTGCAGAAGCTGCGGTTGCGGAAGAGCCCGGCCGAGATCGACTGCCTGAAACGGGCCGGGGCGATGGCCTGCGCAGGGTACCGGGCGTTGATGGCCACCGCGGTGCCCGGCCGCACGGAACTCGAGGCCGCCGGAGCCGGCGAGGGCGCGGCGCGGGCGGCCGGCGCCGAGGCCATCGCGTTCATGGTGTTCGGCAGCGGGGAACGGACCAACACCATCATCGGACGTCCGACAGAAAAACGGATCCGGAACGGGGACATGATCATGGCTGCGATGGCCGTGCAGTACGAGGGGTACGTGGCCACCGTGGAGTTCCCGTTCGTGGCCGGCAAGGCGTCGAAGGCACAGAAGGAACTGTTGCGGGTGCTGTTCGCCGCCGCCAACGTTCAACTCGGTTACCTCCGCCACGGCGTGATCGCCGGCGAAATGGTGCGTGCCGTCCGGGACGTGTTCCGTCGACACAAGCTGCAAAAGTATGATGTCTACCCGCCCATGCACGGCATCGGCCTGGCCGAGGCGGAGTCGCCATACCCGGATGAGAACGCAGCATACGCGTTCGAAACGGGAATGTGCGTGAACTCGGACATCAGCCTGTTTGGACACCCGGCCGGATCGAACCGGATCGAGGAAGGGTTTGTCATCGGCAAGAACGGGCCGGAGTCGATCACCCCGTTCATCCGCGGACTCTGCGAGAAAGGGATCTGAGCGGTGAAAGAGCAACAGGACAAGACGACGCCGTTGCGCGACAAGTTGTGGATGTGGGGGGCACGTTGAAGGCAGCCACAACCTGTATGACTACGGCGCGCGTCAGGCCATGCCGGTGGACTTGATGCAGCGCCAGTGCGAGTTGGGTGTCGAGTGGTTGCGCTCAGGCCGTATCGAAGGTATGATCTCCCTGGCGAGTTGCATCTGTGATCTCGGTCTCGACGCCGTCGAGTGGACCCGTGACTGGGTGGCACGCGAGGGTGACAAGAGCATCCGGGGGTGAGACGGAGTCTGACACGCGCGGAGGCGGGCTGAGAGACGGGAAGGGGTATGGGGTTCGCCGAAAGTGACCCGGTGACGCAGTGACTCAGGACGCGTGTTGCGCGGAGGCCCGATGGTCAGCACAGTCACAGGTCCGGTGGCGCCGGAGGCGCTGGGGTTGACTCTGGCGCACGAGCACATTCCGCGCAACATCGTGCCGATGCTGCGGCATGAAGGGATCCCCCAATCGGTGATACAGGATTTCCTCGTGGGCAACCCGCGGCGACTATTCGGAGGTTAGGCTGAACGGCGTTGGTCTGCAGGTTTCAGGCGTCGGGTTTGAGGTGACGGCGCCGGCGGGAGGCGATTCGTTGGTTTGATCCGTCTGATCGGTCGGGTATGTCCGATACGTGGCAACCATTGGTGTACGGGCAGGAGGTGGTGAGATGAACTCACGACAGGTGTTCTTGGAGACCGTGCGGTACGGCAAGCCTGGACGGCTGTTCCACTGGGAGATGGGGCCGTACGAGGAAACGGTCAAGCGGTGGCGAAAGGAAGGGTTGCCCGCGGACTCGAGCTGGGTCTACTATGGTGGATATGACCGGATCGAGTTCGTGCCCGTGAACGTCGGGTTGAACCCGGGGTTCGAGCGGGAAACGTTGCAGGAGGATGCAGAGTACGAGATCTATCGTGACGGGGACGGGGTCGTGAAAAAGCGCTTTAAGAACATGCCGCCGCCCGCCATGCCGCAGTACCTGGACTATCCGCTGAAGGGCAGGGCGGAGTGGCCGCAGTTCCAGAAGCGGCTCAATCCGGACAGTCCTGCCCGCTTCCCCGTGCACTGGCAGAGCCTGAGGTTGCAGTACGCGGCGCGCGACTTCCCGCTCGGCGTGCCGTGCGGCAGCCTGTACGGGTGGCTCCGCAACTGGATGGGTGTTGAGGGCATCAGCCTGATGGTGTACGACGACCCGGCATTCCTGGAGCAGGCGGCGGTGGAGATCACCGACACCATCCTGGCCGTGCTGGAGAAGGCGTTGGTGGGAATGCAGTACGACTGCGCGCACTTCTGGGAAGACATGGCATACAAAACGGCGTCGTTGATCAGTCCCGAACACTATCGGAAAATCTTCGTGCCGCAGTACCGGCGCATTGTTGAGCGGTTGCATGCAGCGGGGATTACCACGCTCATGCTCGACAGCGACGGCAATGTCGATGAACTCATCCCGTGCTGGCTCGACCTCGGCATCAACTTCATCTACCCTATGGAAGTCGCGGCGGACATGGACGTGAACCGATTGCGCCAGAAGTTCGGCCGCGCGTTGCTCATCGGCGGCGGCATGGACAAACGCATTATGGCCTCCAACAAGCCGGCCATCAAGCGCATGATCGACGAGAAACTGTCGCTCATGTGCGACGGTGGCTACATCCCCGGTTGCGATCACGCCATGCCGCACGACATTTCGTGGGAGAACTACCGCTACTACCGCGAGCTGCTGCTCAACGTCCGCCTTTGATCGCGGCAGGTCGACAAATCGAGAGGGAACGATGCGGAAGAGCAACCACACCATCAGAACGATGACTCGGCAAGAAGTCGATATCGCCATCGACTGGGCTGCGGCAGAAGGATGGAACCCAGGGCTGTACGATGCGGACTGCTTCTATGCTGCCGATCCCAGCGGCTTCCTTGTTGGATTGCTCGGGGACGAGCCCATTGCAGCCATTTCAGCGGTGAAATACGGCGATTCCTTTGGGTTCCTGGGGTTTTACATTGTCAAACCGGCGTTTCGCGGCAAGGGTTACGGCATTCAGATATGGAATGCCGCACTTGCGGACCTTCGAGGGCGTACGATCGGTCTTGATGGTGTGGTTGATCAGCAACTCAACTACAAGAAGTCCGGGTTTGCTTTGGCCTATGGGAATATCCGCCATCAGGGGGTCGGTGGCGGCTGCCATTCGACGGATCCAGAGATCGTCCCGTTGTCAACGATCCCCTTTGACAAGATATGTGCCTACGACAAACCGTTCTTTCCCGACAGTCGCACGCAGTTCCTGAGGTGCTGGATCGATCGGCCCAAGAGTGTGGCGCTGGGCATCCTGCGGCGCCGTGAGCTGGGAGGTTACGGGGTTCTGCGCATCTGTCGTTCCGGATACAAGGTGGGGCCGTTGTTTGCGGACAGTCCAGAGTTCGCGGAACGTCTGTTCGTGGCGTTGAAGGCACAGGCCCCGGAAGGCGCCCCTGTCTTCCTGGACACGCCGGCCGTGAATTCAGCCGCCATCGATCTGGTGAAGCGCCACAATATGATCGCCATGTTCGAGACGGCCCGCATGTACACCGGGCGAAGCCCCGACTTGCCCTTGAGCCGACTGTTTGGGGTGACGTCGTTTGAACTGGGGTGATCACCGTTCGCAGCAACGGTTCTCCCACGCGAGACGGAGCGGCAGCGGGGCCATCCGCCCGGCCCGGTCGGGGCCGTTGCGGGCCGCCGCCTCTGCCCCGGTCACCCGGTATCGCGAATAACTCCCCCTTCAGCCTTGACTCACGCCCTGGGCCTGCCTATAATTCCTTTCTCGGAACGCGGTCTGTCCCCATACTCTTCACGATCTCGGGAGCATTTTGGGCACTGCCATGCCGAAGCGTTGCGCAGGAACAGGTTTCTTCGACTGGGTTCACGGCCGCTGGGCCAACACGTCGGCCTCGTCGACCGAAGCTCAGATTGTAATCGCCGCCGACTGGGCGCCAATTCGGGCTTTTGACCGGATCATCGCGGAGACCCCCGATGCGGTGTACGGCGACGTACTGCCTGTTCTGCGCCATGGCGACCTGCGTATCGCCAACCTCGAGTGCCCGCTTGTCGCTCAGGGGCAGCCGGTGTGGAAGAGCGGCTCGGAGCTCAAGGGCCGGCCGGAGCACATCAAGGGTTTGACGGTCGTTCCCTTCGATGTTGTTACCCTGGCGAACAACCATGTGTTCGACTACGGCACGGAAGCATTTGACGCCACGCAACGACTCCTGGCGGCGAATGCCATCCGGACCGTGGGCGCCGGTAGGTCCGCCGAGGACGCACGCCGACCGCTGGTGCTTGATCTGAGAGGAATTCGGATTGGAATCGTCAACTTCAGCGAAGGCGAGGATCTCACGGCCGCCGTCACGGGGCCCGGCGTGTTCGGCTGGGATGTCGACAGCGTTGTCGACACCGTCAGGCACATCAAGAGTACCGTCGATGTCGTGCTGGTCATCTGCCACTGCGGCGTGGAGTACATTCCGTTTCCCCCTCCCTACGTGGCCGCCGCCTTTCAGCGAATCGCTGCCGCCGGGGCGGACCTGATCGTCGGACATCACCCCCATGTTCCGCAAGGAATCCAGGTCCACCACGGCGTGCCGATCTGCTACAGCCTGGGCAACTTCGTTTTCTACCAGGACACGGAGCTGCTGTACCGCAAGCTTGGGTACCTGGTCCGAGTCGGTGTCACCCGGAAAGCAGTGTCGTGCGTCGAGATCATTCCCTACGAGATCCAACCCGACCGCCTCAGTCTGCTGCAGGGCGACCCGCGCCAGCGGTTCCTGAGTGACTTGGAGCGAGTCTCCCGCCCACTGGACGGCGACGTACAGATACGTGAGGCCTGGCACGGATTCCTGCGCCACTACGGCGTCGAGGGTTTCCGCCAGGAGATCACCATGCTTCTCGAAAAGATGGCGCAGCGTCCGCAGAAGGGGGCGGCCATGTTCCGCAATCGCATCACCACCATGCAGCACCAACAGCACTGGATCGATGCGATGACCCGGGTCATCGACGGCACCATCGATACGGCACCGCAATGGGCGTATGACCTGACCGTCGAATGGCTGACCCGCCGCCGCTGAGGGTGCCTGAACCAGGATCGCCAGGGATACCCTGAGAAGATACAGAATGAACACGATCGCGGACAAGGATGAGTTCTCGATTCTGATCACTGATTCGGGGATGGGCGGCTTGTCCGTCTGCGCCGAGATCGTGGAGCGCTTGCACCGGCGCAGGGATGTGGCGCGGGTGGCCGTGACCTATTTCAACGCCTGGCCGGAACAAAACCGGGGGTACAATGCCCTGCCGGATACGGCGGCGCGCGTCCGCGTGTTCGACTGCGCCCTCGCGGGGATGCAGAAATTCCGGCCGGATGTGATCCTCATCGCCTGCAACACGCTGTCGGTGCTCTACCCGCAGACCCAGTTCCACCTCTGCGCGCCCATGCCGGTCGTCGGAATCGTCGACCACGGTGTCCGGATGATCCGCGACCAAATCGCGGCCGAACCGGACAGCCGTGTGATCATCTTCGGAACCCCGACGACCGTCGAGGCCGGCGCGCACCGGGCCGGGCTGATCGCCGCCGGCATGGGCGCCGACCGCATCGTCTCCCAGCCGTGTGCTCGCTTGGCGGGTGCCATCGAGGACGGTCCGGAGTGCCCGGCTGTCCGTGCTATGATCGGGGACTACGTCCTGCAGGCGGTTGCCCAACTTCCGGACAAGAGCTTGCCGGTGTCGGCTGCCCTGTGTTGCACGCACTATGGCTTCAGCGAGCGCGTCTTCCTCGATGCACTAGCCACGCATGTCCGGGGGGCTGTGACCATCCTCAACCCGAACAAGGCCATGGCCGCGCATCCGTTCCCTGCAACTCGGAACGCGGCGCAGGCCACGGTTCAAATCGATCTTAATGTGGTTTCCAGGATCGCTTGGAGCGAAGCGAAGATCGCCACGATCTCGAACGTACTGGCATCGGTGTCGCCTCGCACGGCGGACGCCGTGCGGCATTACCGGCATGATCCGGAGTTGTTCGCGATCTGAGGCGGTCTGAGCGGCTCTGCAACTGAGTTTTGTCCTGCTGGACGGAAAAAGGGAGCATCAGGAATGAAGAAAGTGCTGATCATCACGGGGCCCGGGGGCGACGCTCAGGGCTGGGGCGACATGCACGTCACCGAGGAGATGTGTAAGGCGCTGAATGCCGACGGGCTCAGTGCCGAAGTGGCCTACGTCGAGACGCCGGCGGATTTCGCCAAGGCCATCGAGGCGCGCTCGTTCGACATCGTGTGGAGTGCTCTGTACTACATCTCCCAGCGGTCGGACATCATCGGCCTCAGCGGCGGTGACGTGCTGTGGGTCGCTGACGTGCTCGATGCAAAGCAGATCCCCTATATTGGCCCGAGCGCCCTGGCGATGAAGCAGCTGATCGAGAAGTATGTGACGCACCGCATCATGCATGAGAACGGCGTCCTGGTGCCTGCGCACTACCGGGTGGACAAGGGCGACGCGTTGCCCGACATTCCCTTCCCGGCTTTCGTCAAACCGAACTGCGAGTCGCGGTCCATGGGCATCAGCGACGACAGCGTGGTCCAGTCGCGGCAGGAATTGCAGAGGCGTGTCGACTACATCTGGGAAACGTTTGGGCAGGCCGCGTTAATCGAGGAGTACTTGCCTGGCTCGGAGTACACCGTCCTGATGCTGGGGAACGGCACGCGTCAGGAGTTTTTGCCCGGGCTGGTGACGGTAGAATCGTCCCGGTTCGGCAAGTACCCGGTCCTGCGCAGCGACCTGCGCGGCGTCGGGTTGACCAAGATCACCGTGCCGACCACCCGCGCCGAGGAAGCCATTGACCTCACTCGGCGAGCAACCGCGGCGCTGAAGTGCTGGGATCACGTCCGGGTCGACATGCGTGTGGACGCCCGGGACAGGCTGCGGATCATGGAAGTGAACGGCATTCCCGGGCTGAAACCGTTCAAGAGTTGGAGCCCGCAGATTTACTCGATGTATCATCCGTTGCCGCAGGGGCACATGACGGAGTACCGGCAAATGCTTCACCTCATCGTGAACTGTGCCCTGGAGCGGCACGGCATCCAATGAGTCACATCTTGCATTTCGGATCTCCGATTGCTGATCGGCCGGAGAACACGCGGTCACGCCCCGCACGTGGGTGCGGAGTCAGGATCTGAGTGACAACACCGTCCCGCCGTGGTATGAAGTATGTAACGTGTTTCACTACAGGAGGTAACAACCTCAATGCCAGGCGCCAAGTGTGACCCTTCATTTCCCCGGTCCGGAAAGAGCGTGGGCACGTGAGCATCCCCTGTGACCCCGAACTGGTCGAGAACCTCCGCTGCCGAACGCGGTCCATCGGCACGAGCCCGATCGGCGGGTTTGCGTTCGACGTGGACCTGTCCGTGCCGTGGCTTGCGGTCGCGGTTCACGCGGGGCATCGGGTCCGAGACGAACTGCTGCCCCTGATGCAGATCACCGAAGCGCAACGGCTCTTTGAGGAAGACCCGGCAACCGATCAGATGATCCAGGGTTGCCCGAATGCCGTCTGGGGGCTGGATTCCAGGGCGGAATACGACCTGAACCGGGCGGCCGACTTGGCGGTGCCGCTGACACCGGAACGATTCTGGGGGGTGCAGGTTTACCGGGAACAGCCCACGCCCGAGATGGTCCGGCGAAGCTTGGACAAGTTCGAGGCGTTCTACCGGTTTGTCGCAAGCTGCATTCACATCATTCATGAGCGTTTCGGGGTCTGCGCCGTGTATGATATCCACTCGTACAACACGACACGGCAGGTCGCGAAGGGATTCGATCCGCCCCCCGTGTTCAATCTGGGAACTGCGTTTCTGGACCGAAAACGCTGGGGTCCCGTGATCGAGCAATGGCTGTCGCGCCTCGGCCAGGTTGAGGTCCCCGGCGTCACCGTAACTGTGGCGGAGAACCTGGTCTTTTCGGGCCAGGGCGAGTTCTGTCGCTGCCTGACGCATTGGCATCCCGACATGCTCGTTCTGCCGACCGAAGTTGCGAAAGTCTACATGGACGAGCGCCAGGGGACGTTGTACCCCGGGACGGTCGACGCCCTGCGCCGTGGGTTGCAGGCCGCAATGCTTCGGCATGCCGAAGCGTTCCGGGCCGGACGATGACCGACAGTTTATGGGGTGCCGGCCCGGGCGGCAATGATCCCGGCGCCGTTGGGCAGGTCCAGGGGCAGCCGCCTTATCTTCGCCGCGCCGGCGTCTGCGAGCATCGAGGTGATCTGGCCTTGGGAATAGGCCTGACCGCCGGACGTGCCCAGCAGCATGTTGAGCGAGAACAGCGCCGGGAACAACGGCCTGTCCAAGGTGTCGTCGAGCACGAACTCCTGCACCAGGATGATGCCGCCCGGTTCCAGCGCCTTGACGGCCTTCCGGAGGAGGACTTTGCACCCGGCTGGGTTTTCGCCGTGGAGGATGTGGGACAGCCATGCCACGTCGTAACGCCCGGCGATGCCCTTCCGGATGAAATCGCCGTCTGCAAACGCGACGCGTTCCGTGAGGCCGAAGCGGGCGATGGTTCCCTCGGCGAACCGGCGCGTGGTCGGCAGGTCGTACACCATCGCCGTCAGCCCGGGGTTGTGCAGGCAGAAGTGGATGGCATAGGTGCCTGGACCGCCGCCCAGGTCGAGAAGCCGCCGCCGCCCCTTCAGGTCAATCTGCGGCACAATGCGCGGCGCCAGTTGCATGCCGAGGTTGAGCATCCCCAGCAGGAAACTCTCCCGGATTTCCTCGTCGTCCGTGTGCGAAACGCGTTTCCGGAACGTGCCGCCGTCTTTCCGCCTGACCGCCTCGTCCAGGTGCGCCCAGCCGTCCACGAGATGGTGATGGTGCAGGATGATGTGGCCCAAGTACCCGGGCGCGCTGCGGTCAAGAAACCGTGCCGCAAACGACGTGGCAGCATACGACTCTCGGGTCTTCTTCAATAACCCCATGGCTGTTAGGGCATTGAGGAGCATGGCGAGGCCGCGCGTGGTTGTCTTGAGCCGTTTCGCCAACACGGCGGCGGAACATGGTCTTGCGGCCAGCGGCGAGAAGACGTCCAGCTTGACCGCGGCATGCAGGGTGCAGGCCGTCCAGTAGCCGCTCGACATCTGCAAGAGCTCCGGGGGAGTCCAGGTCTTGTTCATGGATTGTGCGCCTTTTTCTCGGGTCTCGGGCAGAAGATAGCGTCGGCGGTGAGAGCGCACAAGGCTGGGAGCGGCTTGATAGGCAATGCGTCAGCGCCCCCCGGGCGGATGCGCCCGATCATGTGTGGGCGTTCCTCACTGTTTGTCCGGGTCGTTCTGGCAAAGTGGCGGGAGCGGCTCGCTCCCGCGGGTGCCGGAGCGAGCCGCTCCGGCCACTCTATCGCAGCCCGCGAGTAACATGGTACCCCACGACTCAAAACTCGCGATGCCGTCGCTCACCGCCCGGCGGCCAACTCGCTGCGGGCGATGATCATGTCCTGCCATTCCTTGGTCAGCGTGGCGAAACGCGCCGACCAGCCGGAGATGCGCACGGACAGGTTCGGGTACTTGTCCGGGTGTTCCTGGGCGTCCCGCAGCAGGTTGCCGTCCACCACGTCGATCTGCATGAAGATGCCGCCCAACTGCACGAACGTGCGCATCAGTCCGCTCAGGGCCTGAATGCCGGTCTTGCCTTCGACACTGGCCGGCAGGATCTTCAGGTCGAGCGCCGTCCCGCACGGGAGCCGGCTGAAGTCCACCGAGCAGTGCGACTTGATCACCGCGGTGGGGCCGCGTCGGTCCGTGCCGGGCGTGGCGGAAAAGTTCGGCGCGAGGATCGCGCCCTTCTTCTGCCCGAACGCCGTGGCGGTGCGGTGCGGCAGGTACGCCGATCCTTCGCGGCCGAACGTGCTGATGCCCGCCGGGCGCAGGACCCCGAACCGCTCCGGCACCTGCCCGACCATGTCGGTGTAGTCGTCGAAGACGCGCCGCAGCAGGGCGTCGGCGTCCGCGCTGTCGTTGCCGCAGAAGTCGAAACGCGACCGGATCCGTTGCCGCAGTTCCTCGTGCCCGGCCCAGTCCGCCTGCACGATCGCGGCGAACTCGGACAGTGACAAGGTTCTCTCTTCGTAGACCAGGCGGCGGATGACCAGCAGGCTGTTTGCTACGTCGAAGAGCCCGCCCGCATGCGGCGACCGCACCGTGTAGCGGGGGCCGCCGTCGAGGTAACTGCGGCCGCGCTCGATGCAGTCGTCCACGAGCAGTGACAGCAGCGGGCAGGGCATCTTGCTGAACGGGACCTGGTTCAGGAGTTGGCCGACCTCGCGCGCCATGCGGTTGCGGAAGTCGGCATAGAGCGACTCGAAATCGGTGAACCCGTCGAGGCGTCCGTCCGGCCGTTTGCGAGCGATCCACTCGCTGCATTCGACTTTTTCCACACGCGGGCTCGGCTCGGCGGCGGTCAGCCCCAGCGTCTCCTGCAGCAACAGGAGCGTGTCGAACGGCTGATACCCGAACGACGTCTTGCCGGGGATGAGGATCTCCCAGCAGCCGTCGTTGGCGTAGTCGCGCGCTTCTTCGAGCGGGTAACCGAACCGCACGAGGTTCGGGATGATGCGCTCGTCGTTGTAAACCGCGATGATGCCGCCGCCGAGCCGCTGAATGGCTGCGAGGCGGTGCAGCAGCCGCGCCGGCGTGTCCTTGGAGAGGCGCACGGCGATGGGGAAATCGCTGATGTGCAGTTCCTCGACCACGTCCAGAACCAGGTCGGTCACTTCATTGGCGACCGGTTGGCCCTTTTCGTCCACGCCGCCCAGCACGATGTTCTGGTAGAACTGCGCGTCGCCGCTGCCTCGGCCTTCGGCGGTGATCCATTCGCAGCCCTTGATCCAGAAGTGCGCGAGCAGTTCGCGCGCGCCGTCCAGTGTGATCTGCCCAGCCGCCAGATCCGGCTTCAGGAACGGCCCCAGCATCCTGTCGATGCGGCCGATGCCGCTCCAGTTACCGCAGAGCCGCTGGAGGTCCCAGAGCAGCCACAGCGCTTGAACGGCTTCGCGGAATGTGGTCGGCGGATTCTCGGGGACATTGCGCAGCGACGCGAGAACGTCGGAGTAGTTCCGGCTGATCTCGCCGGTCGTCTCCAATGCCAGTTCCTCCATGGCAGCGACATAACGGCCGTGCCAGACAGTGGCCGAGTCCAGGCATACCCGCATGGCGTGGAGCAGGTCCGCGCCTTCGGCGTCCAGGTCGTCATGGCGCAGTCGGGCCTCGATCTCCGCACGAATTCCGCGATAGCCGACCTTGAGCGCCTTCTCGAATCCGAGGGTCGTGTGACTGATTGAACCGAATGGCGTCAGCGGCATGCGGTGCTGCATGCCCTCGCGCAGCGTGGCGCCACCGGCGAGCTTCTCACCGGGCAGGATCCGCAGCGGGGCCTTGGCTGCGATCAGGCGCACCGCCTCGGAATAGTGCTGGTTGGACGTGGGCATGCGCTGCAGGAACTCGGGGGCAATGGCGAACTCCGCAGGCCGGACGCCGCGGCCGATCTCGCCCGACAGGTAGCGCGCGGCCAGCGCCCTTGTCTGGGCACTGAGTCGTTGCGTGCCATGGAACGGGGTTGCAGTGCCAAACCCGGCCTCGCACAGCTTCTGCTGCACACCGTCGAGGGCGGCTGTATTGGGGTTCTGATTGCTCATGTGGTCCTCCAACGTTTCATTCTACAGAAAATACACTAACCTGTTGAAACGCGCTATAACTGAAGGTATCATCTTCATATACAAAACTATTGACAGCCGCGAAAGAAAGCGACCGAGCGCGCAGTAGCTCGGCGCGTCCCGCGCCGAAGTGTGGTTCCTCGGCCGGTCCCCGGCCGAGGAACCATGCTGCGGTCCCGGAGGTTCCGCGCCACAGTCGCTCTCCAGCCGTACAGCAGGACGAGGGCAAGACGATGCGACTCATCGATGCGATCCCGGTGCGGGAGCTGAACGTCGAGCTGTTCTATCCGGGCCGTTTCGACGCGATCAACAACGGCGGCGTGCACTGCAAGACGTGTCCGCACACGATCATTGCCCAGGCGATACAGGGCCGGTACGAGATTTCCTGTGGCGACGGACGGCGTGCGGACCTCGCGGAGGGCGAGGCGTTCCTGACCGGCGCCGACCTGCCGTTGCGCATCGTGCATCACGGCGACGCGAGGAACGGCTTCCGCATGCGGGCGCGGTGGCTGCATTTCCACTTCACGCTGTTTGGCGCGATCGACGTGACGTCGTTGCTGGACCTGCCGCTCGGCGTGAGCGCGAAAGACTGCAAGCCGTTCGGCGCGATCATTGAGGAAGAACTGGCGGCGCGCAAGGCCGAGGATGCCGCTCTGGGGTCGCTGGCCCGGCGTCAGGAACTGGCATTCCAGACGTTACGGCTGCTCTGCGAGTTGGCGCCGATGCGCGAGGACGCGATGGAATTGCTGCGGCAGAAGGATCGGCTCGGGCCGGTGCTGACGTTCATGCGTGAGCACGTGAGCCGGAAGTTGACGGTTGCGGATATCGCACGTGTTGCCAGCCTGTCGGTGCCGCGGTTCCACGCCTTCTTCCGGCAGTTCATGGGCCGCTCGCCCATGGAGCACCTGAAGCACCTGCGGCTGTCCGAGGCGTGCCGATTGCTGGCGACCGGAGACGAGCCACTGCGCGTGGTCGCGGAGAAGACCGGCTTCTGCAACGAGTTCCATCTGAGCCGCGACTTCAAGCGCGTGTTTGGGAAACCGCCCGGCGTCTGGCGTCGCGACTACGATCGGAACCTGGCGTAGGGCCGACTCCCATGTCACTCGCGGAGGGGATGTTCGCGTTGTGGCGTCTCTCTCCGCGTGTCGGCACGTGTACGGATGGCAACGCCATGCGCCCGCTCGCTGAAGCGTTGCTGCCACTTCCGCCTGAAAGGCGGTACTCAGACGGAAACGACAGAGTAACAGCCTGGAGCGGCACAGTTGGGGACAGGAAAATCCTGGCAGGATCGCGGTGCCGCCGCGGGGAGTATAGCAGGGGCAGGCGGGGGGCTTACGGGGTCCAGCCGACCCACCACTTGCTGGCCAGCACCTGGCCGACGGCGCGCCAGGACACGTTGCCGCCGCAGAATCCGGCGACCAAGCCCATGGCGTGTCGGTAGTCGAGCCGGTCCTCGTTGGGGTTGCCATTCCACGGGTGGCCCGGCAGCGGGGGATAGACCATCGTGGAGCCGTCGACGCCCCAGTTGCTGTCCGCCCAGGAATCGGCGAACAGGTACCGCTCTTCCGGGTCCTTGATCGACTTCAGTTTACGTCCTGTTGAGACCGGGGCGCCGGCGCCGATGCTGTAGAGCTGCGGGCTGAGATAGATACTGTAGATGTAGTTGCAGGTGTTGTAGGTTCGCGGTTGACAGGCGAGACCCGGCGCCGGACAGATAAACGTCTCGTTCTGGTTGATGTAGGGCATGAGTTCGCCGCGCCACCAGAGGTTCGGGGGTTCCCAACGCAACAGATCCGGGTTCCAGTACATGACCGGGTAGAATTCGTCGTAGTCGGCCAAGTACATATTGACCCCAACCCCGAGCTGCTTGAGGTTGCCGATGCAGACGGTGCGCTTGCCGCGCTCCTTGGCCTGGTTCAGGGCCGGCAGCAGCATGGAGGCGAGAATCGCAATGATCGCAATGACCACGAGGAGTTCGATGAGCGTGAACGGGAGAGATCCAGGCCTGCCGATGATCCTGCCGGGGGCGAGCGTGCGGATTCTCATGGCGGGTGAGCTCCTGTCGACGGACTTGGACTGAGGCCGACCTCCACACCGCAGCCCCCTCGCTACTGGTGTGAAATCCTAACCTTACTGTACAGCAAATGGCCGTCGCCGTCAACGGTGACGCGCCGTGCGGTGGTGACGCGTCAGTGAAGGTGGGCGCCGGGCCTCCCGACCCGGCGCGACGCAGCGACGCGGCCGAACCAGGCCAGGCCGTCCGCCCTCTTTCCCCCAATCGTCGCCCCGCGGGCGCAAGACCCGCGGCGGCGCGAACCGGCACGAGTAACACCAACCTATGATCGGCCGGCCCGCCGGCCAGGGGCGCTGACGCATCGCTGTGTGGCGTCTGAGCGGACGCCACTCACGGTGTACGGATGACAAACTTGCGGTAGGCTTGCGGGTTCTTGGCTTCGCCAATGCCAGGCGTCAGGCCCATCCAGTAGGCACGCCCCGCGCCGTCGTCGTCGTTGGCAATGAAATTCAGCGCGATGACGCGGCCGGGCACCGGCACGGGAATGCCGAGCGCGTCCCAGGTGAGCAGCGCTTCGTAGGTGGTTGTCGTGGCATCGCGGCGAATGGCGACGGGCACGTCCAGGGCGCGGGCCGGCGGCGGGCTGTCGAGGTAGACGCGCGGGCCCTTGTCGGAGAGGACCAGGCCCACTTCGCGGTCGTCATCGTCGAAACGGTCGAGTGAGTCGTTGTCCGGGTCAATGGCGATCTGGATGCCGTCCGATTTCCAGAAGTTGCCGGGCCCGGTCAGGGGTGCGGCGTGGATATCGTCGGTCACGGCGCAGGCGAAGATCAGTCCGCGCGCGTCCGCGGCCAGCCACACTCTTAGGCTCAGGTCGTCCGGCCCGCTCCAGCCCACCGTGCCGTCCGGCGGCAGGACCTGCACGCGGTTGGCCACCGTCAGCGGCGCCGCAGCCTGCCACTCCGTGAGGTTGCCATCGACGCTGAACTCTGGCGCTGGCGGGTTCAGAGGCAGGAGTTCGGGACTCAGGGCGACCGACTGTTTGACCTCGCTGTCCGTGACGGTCAGGCGCACTTCAGACGCCTGGCCCACGGCGACAGGCGTGGTCAACTTTACCTCGACGCGCATCGGTTTGCCGCCCGGCGCCAGGCTGAGGTCCTGGGCGACCGCGCTGGCGCCTTCGACACGGACGGCCCGAGGCTGGTCTGTGTAGTTGACCAGTTCGAGGACGATGGTGTCGACCGACTTGAGGAACGCGTTGGTCGCCTGGACGGGGACGGACGCTGTCTGGTGCATGGCGTCGAGGAACGCGGGCTTCTCTCCGGTCTGTGCCAATGGCAGGACCCAGTAGACGGGCAAGCGTCCGATGGGGATGCGCCCCTTTTCCGGCTGCAGCGTCGCGAAGAAGCTGTCGCTCCAGCGGCCCGCGGGCGCATCGGCGGCGAGTTGCACGGCGCAGTTTGCGGTGTCGGCCCACCAGGCGATGACCAGTTCCTGACGTGTGTTGCACACGAAACTGGCGCGCCACAGTGCGTCCCCGCACGGCGCCAGCTCGATGGGGCGCGTGTCGTCCAGCGTGTGGGCTGCTGCCGCGTAGGCCGCGGCCGCGGGCAGGGGGTATGCCGGATCGCCGCGCAGCAGCCCGTACTCGTAACCACTCTCATTGCAGCCGCCGAGCGTGAAGTGCATGTACTTCTCGACACCCGGCACGGTCTTGCCGACCAGCATTGACTGCAGGATGCATGCCGACCAGTCGAGGCCTTCCGGACTGAGCGGGTCACAGCGCACGTCGAGCGGCCACCCGAGTTCGCCCACCCACATGCGCCGTGGCCGATTGTGCGCGGTCATCAGGTCGAGCGCCGTCCGGCACTTTTCCGCCATGCGGTTCGGGACCGGCCACTTCGGGTGCTGGCCCGGACCGAAATTGCGCGGCGAGGCGTACGGGTGCCCGGCGTAGAGGTCGATGCACTCGGCGGCGCCGTCGAGGACGGCCTTGGTGAAAGGGAAGTCCCGGTCCATGTCGCCGCCGCTCACACCCGTGCCCGCGACCGGCACGCCAGACGCCGCCTTTCGGATCGCGGCCGCGCCTGACCGCAGGAGTTTCAGGTAGTAGTCCACGCCGTCATTGAGCGTGAGCTCCGGGTGCGAGACGCAGGTCAGGTCGGGCTCGTTTTCGATCTCGATGACGCGCACCCTGTTGCCGTAGCGTTCGGCCACCTGGCCGACGAAGCGTTCCCACTCGCCGAGTCGCGTGGGGTCGGGCAGATCGTGGGCCCGGGGCTTGCCGTCGAGGTTCCAGCCGATCCAGCCGGGAGCGGTGAGCACGATTGACAGCAGTACATCCATGTGGTGTTGCGTTGCACCTTCGACGGCTTGGTCCGTTGCGCTCCAGCCCAATCGTCCCTGCTTTCCCTCCGAGTAGCGCCAGAACAGGAAATGCCGCAGGGTCTTTGCGCCAAGGCGTTCGGCGGCCTCCAGGTCCGCTCCTACCTGAATTCCGAAGTAGCAGTCGGGTGCAGCCTGACCATAGTGTCGCGGTCTCGGCACCGCGGCCAGGCCGCTGAGCGCGCGCACCGGCCGCGCGTTGGGCAGTGCGGCGGCGACCTCGAGCTGGGTGTAACCCGGGGCGGTCGCGTCCAGAGTGACCCATGCCGGGACTTCCTTCTCCTCCCAGGGCTGCAGAGTCAGGGGCAGCATGCCCTCGACCGTGTTGCCGTTGACCGTTTGTGCCGTCATCCGGGCCTCGAAGGCCAGGGTCTGTTCGATACGGTTGGCGAATCGCACCGTGGGCGCCGCCGCGTCGCCTTGGAACAGGATGCCGGACGCGCCGCCGGGGGAGACGACGATCTGCAGGCGCTCTTCGGGTGCAATGGCGTCTCGCTCCACGTGCAGGTTCGAGAGCCGGAATTCTTTCTGGTCCGGCCCGCGCCCAACCGCCACCAGCACTGCGGTCAGGGGGAAGTGGAACTGTCCGTCGTTGGCGCCGCCCCAGTGGTGGCTGAACGCGGCCGCCGTGAGCGGAACCTGGGCCAGAGACCATGCGCCGCCTTGTGCCTTGAAGCCGCCCGCGAACCATTGCCCGGATGAATCGAGCAGCCGGACGCTGCCGTCGTTGCCGGCGGACAGCCAGACCCAGAATCCCAGCGCCTGGCCCTGGTCGACCCGGCCGCGCCACTGCAACCCGGCGTAACGGCTCTCGCCCGTGAATTGGCACACGGCCTGAAGGCAGGCCCCGCGCTGCGGGTCGTCAAGCGTGTTCATTCTGATGTCGGCGCCGGGGAACTCGGCACCGGTGTTGGCCGTCCAGAACCGGGGCCAGCGCGCGGCATCGAGCAGCAGACGCTCGGCGTGCGCCGCGGTGCAGAGCAGAACCAGGAGGGCAAGGAGCGGGACGGTTTTCATGACTCGATCCTCCGTGATGGTGGCGCGGGACACTACGGCGCCGATTTCGTCACGGTCCCACGCGTCAGTCCCAGCAGGGCGTAGATCGTGTCGGTGCCGGTGCTTTCGACCGAGATCGTTGTGAGGGTCACCCCGGGTTTCGGGTTGCGCCAGGTGTAGAGGTACAGGCAGACGGGCGTGTGGGCCGGGTTCTTGCCGTGCCACGCCACGCGCGCGGCGGGCAACTCTTCCTGGGCCTGCCACCAGTCGCCCACCTGCACGCCGTCCGCGATCGGGGTCTCCAGTTCCGTGCCGTCCTCGTACTTGATGCGGTACTTTGCAACCGTCTTCCCGGACCCCGACGCCCAGGCGGCGGTGTGCAGGAAGCTGAGCGTGTCGCAGCAAGCCCCGATCTTGAGTGCGTCTGCGCGCGGTGGCGCCTTGGGCAGGTGCGCTGGAGACTGGAGCACGAGACCCTTTTCCGTGACATCGAAGACGACGCCGGCGAACGTCTGACGTCCGGCCGGCAGTTCGCGCATGTCGTTGTTGCCCTGGTCGGTCCAGCCGCCCTGACCATCGTTGGCCGTGTCGTCGCGCAGCGGGACTGTGAGCCAAGCCCCGAGGTCGACCGGGTTCTGTTTGTCTCCCGCGGCCAGAGCCGCCTGGCGCCCGAGCGGCGCGCCGAGGTTAGTCAGCAGGACTGAACCGATCCGGCGCGCCTTCTCGGACACGGCCGGCGCCGCCTCGGCCAGGCGCAGGCTGTCGAACACGATCCGGCCCTTGCCCAGCTTGGTCTCGCCCAACGCCAGCGGGCGCAGGCAGGCGGTGACCGGCCCGGCGAACGTCCAGCGCACCGCGCAGGGGTCGTCGATCAACCCGGTGCCGCGGCCTTCCCAGTCCTCATACCAGCAGTCTTCGCGGTACCAGAAGAACTCGGAGTTGGACAAGCCCGCGACGAGTCCGTCCTGGGCGGCCTTGGTCACGCGGCCCTTGGCGGTCGTTTTGCTGAGCGCCTTGAAGCCCGGGATCAGACTGCGGATCGTGTCTTCCCCGGCGACGGCAGGCGCGTGCAGCCACAGTGTGCCGCCCGCTTCGACAAAGCTGCGCAGCGTTGCGACGTGGCTTGCGGCCAGGGTTGCGGAGTCCGCAATCACGAGGCCGTAGTTGCCCAAGTTCCCGAGGTCTTTGTCCGCCGGCAGCATGTCGGTCTGCAGGCCGAGCGCGGCGAGGTAGGTGCCAAACTCCGGTGTCGTAAGGGCCGCGACGCGCGTCTCGGGGAGCGGTTGGCCCGGATAGGCCAGGAGGTTGGCGAGCAACTGTCGGCACGCCGGTTCGGTCTTTGCCTTCTCGTCCACGAGGTACTGGCAGAGCAGCCACGTCCCGCGGCCACTCGGCAACTCCAGCAGCGGCGTCCACAGCAGGCCGCCTTTGCCGCCGGCTTCGGTGATGACGCGGAAGTTGCCGCTGAGCGGTTTGCGGAGCAATGACCGCGCCACCATGTGGTCGCCGCGCCACCAGCACAGGTCGCGGCCGTCGGCGTCAATGCCGTCGAGTAACGCGTGCCCCGGGTAGCGCGGGTAGGTCATGGTCGCGCCGCGCGGTTTGTCGACGCGGACGGCGCACGGCAGCCATTTCGGGAGTGTGGACTGCGCCAGGACCAGCACGCGCCCGCCGCCGGTGACGAACGCCGGCAGGCAGTCTTTGCCGAGGGTCTCGTCCGCCGTCCACACGTCCTGGCCGAGCACGAGCAGGCGCAGGTTCTTGAGGGATTCGGGCGTGATTGAGTCAATCTTGACCAGGTCAAGTCCGGCGTCTTTTAGGGCGTTGACGCTCTTGCCGGCCGGGTCGTAGATGGCCGCGCCATCCAGGGCCGGCCAGGCGATCGCGTCCGGTGCGGCGGCGAGCAAGGGTCGCGTCTCGGTGTACAGCAGTTTTTCGCCTGCGAGCACCTTTGCGGCCAACCGGTATCGACCGGCTTTATCCGGCACGGCGAGCTTGACTTCCCACTCGTGTCGCCCGCCCGGCTCGAAGTCGGCGTTTTCGGACCACGACCAGACAGCCGTGTCGCCGTCGTTTACGGTGACTGCGAGCGTCAGGTGTTGTGCTTCGAGCGTGTCGTTCAGAACGAGCACGTGCCGTGCCACCGTCTCGCCGGTCCAGAACGCGTGGTCCCACTCGCGGATGATGGCGGTGACCGGCGGCAGGCACTGCTGCCCGTAGACCTTGTCGCCCACCCACGGGTTCAGACCGGTCACGCCGGCCCAGCGTGCGCCTTCGCTCACGAACCGCACCCCCATCACGTGCGCGGCCCGCTCGATTTCGCGCGACTCGTAGACGCTGTCGCCGACGAAAATCGACACCCCGCCCGGCGGACGGCTGTACGGGTAGTAACAGAACTCGCCCAGGATCAACGGCTTGTCTTTCTTCCAGATCAGGTCATTCGGCCATCGGTCGTTGCCCGCCTCGCCGAGCCACCAGGAATCGTTCGGCCACAGGTTGTGGTCGTGACAGCCGAACTCGCGCGGATAGTGAATGTTGACCGTGGCGGCACGGCCGACCATGTCGCCGTCGCCCTCGAACTCGATCGGACGCGTCGGGTCGAGCGCGGAGATGACTTGGCTCGCATCGAAGATGTTCGCGTCCGCCTTCGAGGTCTTGTGCCCGCCGCAGTGCAGGATCTCGTTCTCCGTACTCCAGATGCAGACGGACGGGTGGTTGCGCGAACGCCGCACCATGCCGTCGAGGTGGCGTTTCAGATTCTGCCAGAATCGGTCATCGGTCAGGGCGTAGTTCTTTGCCGCGCAATAGAAGCCGCTCTCGTCTTTCAGGCACATGCCCAGCTCGTCGGCAATGTCGTAGTAGTAGCTCGAGCGCGGGAACATGTGGTGCCGTACCAGGCTGAAGTTCGCCTCGTCCCGGTGCGAGAGGAAGTAGGTGCGCAGGTTTTCGGGGGTCTCGAAGTTCGGCGCGCAGACTTGGCCGCGGAGCCGGAACACGCGCCCGTTCAGGCGGTAGTCGGTGCCGTCGATCCAGAATTCGCGGAACCCGAACCGCGTGTCGGTTCGGTCCGTCACCGTGCCGTCCGCCGTGACCTCCAGACGCAGGGCGTACAGGTGCGGGTCGGACGGCCACCAGAGCCGCGCGTCTTTCCATGAGACAGTCCATTCGGCGGTGACCGTCTGGCCGGGTGGGGCCGTGAGTTTGCGCTCCTCCAAGGCGAGGGCCTGCGTCTCGGCGTCGCGGACGACCGGCCGCAGGACAGTTGCCGCGTCTTTGTCGCCGGAGTTGCGAACTTGGGCACGCACGGCGAGTTCCTGGCGCCGGACCGAGGTGGTGACGAACACGTCTTCGACCCCGACGTCGCCGTGCGCCACCAGCGACACATCCTGCCAGATGCCGCGGATCATGGGCGGCCGGCAGCCGTACGGGAACAGCATCGTATTGGCGGGGAAGTCCTTCTCGACGTCGTTCGGGATCGGTGTGCCGTCCTTGAGCCCGGCTGTCCAGTCCGTGACGCCGACCAGGACCTCGTTGGCGGCGCCCGGCTTGGCTGCAGACGTGATGTCGAACTCGAACGGTTCAAATCCGCCGAGGTGCCGGCCGACCTTGGTGCCGTTCACATAGACTTGGCTGACGTGCGCCACGGCCTGGAACTGCAGCAGCAGGCGTTGCCCGTCAAGCCCCGGCGGCAAATCGAGCTGACGTCGGAACCAGGCGCTGTGCTCCTTGCCCGGCCAGCCGCCCCAACCGGCGAGCGGCAACTCGATCGGTTTCCACTCGCCGCCTGGCGGCGGATTCTCGATCCTTGTCACCGGCAGGAAGTCCCACGTCCCGTTCAGCAGCAGGGTTCGGCGTGGCCCGGCCAGGGCGTCCGTCTGCAGGTAGCGCACCGTCGACCAGGCCTCGTTGCCCTGTTTTAGATCCAGGGCCAGGCGGTAGCCGGTGCACTCGCCGCCGCGTGCTTTGACGGTGACGGTCGACACGGCGTTCGGGGCCAGGTCCAGTGCCGTGCTGAGGGAGCCGACCGCGCGCTGCAGGTAGTCGGTGAGTTGGGCGTCGACCTGTGCCTTCTGCGGCTGGTCGGTGCGGTTCGTGAATGCCAGGGTCAGCGGCAATTCCGTCTGCTCCGGCGCAACGGGTTCGAACCGGCACTGGGTCAGCGCGACACGGTCGGTCAGCGGCTGAACACCCAGCAGGATCGGGCCTTTCGCCAACCCGCCGCCCATGCCCCCGTCAAAGATGCGCACCGCGATCAGGTTTCGGCCGGCGTTCAGCAGGCCGGCCGGGACTGGGTACAGGCGGCGCTTGTAGCAACCCTTGCCTTTGCCGATCAGTTTGCCATTGATGTAGACCCAATCGTCGTCGTCCACGCCGCCGAGGTCGAAGACCTGTGCTTTGGCGGTGGCTTCCGGCGGCGTCTCGAACGTGCGGCGGTACCATCCGTACCCGTCGTATTCCGCGTACCCGGCACTGTCCCACGGTGCCGGAGCGTGGATCGTGTCCCAGTCCGCGTCGCTGAATTCAGGGCTCGCCCAGGCCGGATCGTCACCGGTCGAGAAGCGCCAGTCGCCGGCCAGGTCGACCTGCCACGGCGCCGGTGCGGCGGCGGCCAGCCCACAGAGAGAGACGCACGCCGATAGGAACAGAGTCCGCGAACTTGCGATAATGCCCATGGTGACCTGCCTCTAATTGCATCGTGGTTGCAGTTGGTATCGCGATCGCTATCGAACTCTGGCGCCGGATGACCCGCGCCGGTCGGATCTCGGAGCGGAAACCATGCACAATGGACTATGGCTCGCCGGGTTTGTCAACCCCGGGCGGGGGATGGTCAGGGGCCGGGGGGGGACGGCCTGAGGACAGGCCGCCCCTACTTGGTGTGCGCGGAGGCGTGGCCTTCCGAGACGCGGCGCCAGATCTTGAAACAGCCCTGGGGGATGGTGCGTAGTGCGTCCGTCGTGGGTGCCGCCAGTGTCAGGGCAGGCACCGGCTCCCGAACCTGCGGGCAGGAGGCTGCCCGCGCCACGGCGCGAGTCCCTTGGCCGGCGTTTCACGTTCCGCCTTCCACCTGCGACGGACGCACTGCAGCGGCGTGTGCCATTTGCGGGGATGGCGCAGCCGTTGCATCGTTACGGCGACCGTGGTATTGTCCTGTGTTCTGCGAAAGGAGAAGTCCCATGTGGCAGGTACACTCGACACGGGAATCGGCAGGCGCGGCGCGGGTAGCGCGGGTAGGGCGGTGGAGTGGCGCGTCACGACGGGTGCTGGTCGCGGCGGCCGTCGCGTTGCTGGCGGGCCCGGGTTACACCGCGGTTCTGGCCCAGGCGCCGAAGAAGGCGCAATCGCGTCCCACGGCTCCGAAAGCCGCACCGCAAAGTGCCGGGCCCAAGCGCCCCGTCTATTCGGGGAAGGACATTCCCCAGGGGCTGCTCGAGAACCTGGTGGCGAAAGTCGGGGCGGGCGGTGTGACCAGGGCGGAGTACGATGTGCGTCTGCTGGGACTCGCGAACCAGAACCGGAAGAAACCGGAAGGCCTGACGCCCGAAGAACGGAAGAAGGCGCTGGATGCGGCCGTCGAGGACGAACTCCTGTTCCAGGGCGCGTTGGTCGACGGCGTGCTCCGGGACGAGGACATGTGCTGGCGCATCACCTCGGAGTACCGGTCTTCCGAGACCACGCCGAGGATTGCCCCGAACAGCTTCTCGGATGAGGAACTCATGGCCTACTACAAGGCGAGTCCGGCGAAGTTCTCGACCCCCGTCCAGGTCTGTGCGAGAGGTCTGCGGTTGCTGACGGAGCAGGAGAAGCAGGCCGCGGATGGTTTGCGCAAGCAGGCCGTGACGAACCCCGAGAAGGTCAAAGGGTGGATCGAGCTCGGTTGGGTCACCGAGGGCCAGAACTCGGCCGGCCTGCCGTTGTATCTGACGGACGGGCTTGTCAAGATGAAGAAGGGGCAGGTCTCCGGAGTAATCGTGGACGAGCACATGGACGCCAAGTTCATCTTCCACGTGACCGACCGGAAGGAGCGTGAGGTCATCCCGTACGACGAGGCGAAGAAGAAAGTCCGATTCGAGTACATATCAGTGCGGCAGAACCAGATGGAGGAGAATCTTGTGGCCCAACTGCGGGGCGGGAACGCGTCGGCATCCAAGGAAGAGCTGCTCCTGTTCGCGGCGCTGAAGGCAGGAACGCACCGGCAGCCTCTGTTGCACCGGGCCATTGCCGAATCGTACCTGTACCGCAGGAAGCTGACGCGCGAGCAGGCCCTGCCGGAACTGCGGAAACGTTTCCCGGTCCAGATCTTGACGGCGGAGTGACAGCGGGGCAGGGGCGGCAGGGGAATACGCCGAAGGGGAATACGACGCGTAAGAAGGGGGGAATACGACGTATAGGACGAATAGGACGTATACGCCCTGGCGGGCGGGGCCCTGGCGGGCGGGGCCATGGCGGGCGGCGGGCGGCTCTTGCTTTCCGCGCCAGCGGTATACGTCATATTCGTCGTATCAGTCGTATGCTTTCGCATGGCGGCGAGATCGCGCGGGGTGGCGTACGAGTATATGGCAGACAACGGAAGGGCGATGCCATGCGTAAGACACGCAGTGCGGTACGCAAGACGCTGGCGATCTGTGCCGGTGCGGCGGTGTTGTTGCTGGGCGCGGCGGGGTCGCAAGCCAAGGAGACGAAGCCGATGATCCGGACGATTGACGCGAACGGGTTCCTCACGCAGGATGGGGAGAAGTTCTGGAGCCGGCCGCTGTACGGGCCGAACCGGCGCATGTTCGTGCCGGCCGGCGAGGTGCCGCACGCGTCGTTCATGTGGTTCGAGGCACAGACCCGCGCGTTCGTGCGTTGCGGGCACTTCCTGCCTGGCATCGTGTCGGCGCGCGGCACGAAGTGGCTGTACCAGGCGGACGACGTCACGGCGACGTACGATCCGGGGATGCTGCGGTTTGTCTGTAAGGACCCTGTCTGGGACGGCGAGGTGCGCATGGACCTGGTCCCGCTCGCGCCGGGCGATGGCTACACGGTGCGCATGGTTGCCACCGCACCGGTCGAACTGGTGTTCGCGTTTGGCGGGTTCCTGTGCATGCCGGACAAGGACCGGTACCAGGGCACGGGCGAAGTCCCGGGCGGCATTGTGGCCGAACTGTACACCGGTGCGGAGTATGCAGCGCCCGAGGACGGTCTGGCGTCGACGACGTTGAAAAACGTGACCGACACCAAGGGCCAGCCATTGAACGTGCCTTTGCGCGTCGTGCTGCTGAGTGACCGCACGACGACCGCGGCACTGCAGGAGGCGAAGACAGGGGCCGCGTTGGCCGAGTTGCTCCAGGCCGCATCGGGCGCGAACCCGGTGCAGGTGCATCGGGTTGCTCTGGGCGGAAACGAGTCGTTGCACCTGATTGTGGTCGTGCCGCAGGCGGACCGGGCCGACGCGGAGATCGGCGAACTCCGCAAGGACATTGCCGGCACGTTCGATCGCTGCGAAGAGCGCGTGCAGGAGATCTCGCACCGCGTTGTTTCTGAAACCCCAGACACGCTCGTGGACCTGGCCGGGCGCTCGCTGAGCGTGTCGATGGACGGACTGTGGGTCCCGCCCGTGTTCATGCACGGACCGATCCGCTGGGGCTGGCCGGGACTGGTGGGCTGGCGCATGGCCTACGGCAGCGACGTGTGTGGCACCTACGACCGGACAGCATCGCACCTTAGGCACTACGGCGATACGCAGGCCAAGGGCGGGCTCGACCGCAAACCGCACGCGGACCCGAAGAGCGGGCTCACGCGCCAGGCGCAGGACAGCATTCTGTTCAGCGACGGTTCGGTGGTCAACTGGGGCGTCTACAACATGACCGAGCTGTGGTTGAACTTCATCGCGCACTACTACGACTGGACGGGTGACAAGGAGTGGCTGAAGGCCATGTGGCCGGCGATTCGGGCTGGGCTCGCGTTCGAGAAGCGCGCCATGGACATGGACGGCGACAGTCTCTACGAGAACCACGCCAACACCTACATCACGGACGCGCACTGGCACAGCGGCGGAAACTGCACGCAGGCATCGTCTTACGTCTACGCCGGTTGCATGGTAGCCGCCGAAGCGGCGAAACTGGCGGGCGAGTCGCCCGAGCCGTACCTGACAGAGGCGGCGCGGATTCGCGACGCGATGAACCAGGTGCTGTGGATCCGCGAGAAGGGCGTGTTCGCGGAGTGGAAGGACACGCTCGGTGAGAAGTTGCTGCACCCGGAACCGGAACTGGGTTCGGTGTACCTGCCGGTGCACTGTGGCGTGGCGGATGAGTTCCAGGCGTACCAAATGGTGCGATGGACGGAGTGGGGGCTGCCGAACCACGAATTTGAGGAGCAGGGGCCGCAACCGTTCGACGGGCACTACAAGCCGGGCGCGACCTACACGTTTCCACAGCCGATGCGGGTGCGCGAGGTCAAAAGCTCGAACTGGCGCCCGATCATGCTGACCGTTCATGAGTGCAGTCCCGGCGAACTGATGGACCTGGCGCGGGTCTACTACCGGCTCGGTTTGGCGGATCGTGCCTTCCCCCTGGTGAAGGCGGTGCTGCGTTGCATGGTCAACCTGCCGACGGTGGGCGGGCTGGTGATCCGTGACCGCAACACGGAGACGTGGTCCCGGTCCTGGGCGCACAATGACGTAGACCACTGCGACACGCTCGGCACGTCGCTTCAGTGTCTGGCCGAGGGGCTGTTCGGCATCCGCCCGCGTTTGGCGGAGGATACGCTCGAGATCCAGCCGGGTTTCCCGTCCGAGTGGGACCACGCGCGGATTCAGCTTCGTGACGTGTCCTACTCGTTCCGGCGCGAGGGCAGCACGGACACGTGCAGCGTCAGTACGACGCGGCCGGTGAGTGTGCGGTTGAGGCTGGCTTTGCGCGGCGACGGTGCGACGGTCAAGGTCAACGGCGAGCCGGCCGCGGCCGCGAAGTTCGTGCCCGGTATCGGTCACGCGTTTGTCGAGGTCGCGGCGCCGATGGGGACGACGGTGGAGTTCGCGGTGACGCACGCTACCGAACCGCTGCCGACGCTCGCGTACGCGCCGGTGGCGGCACGCGGTTTGGCGTTCACGGCGAACTGTGACAGCGGAACCATCGGCGAGATGAGAGACCCGCAGGGTGTGTTTGCCGAGGCGCAAGGGGCGGGCGGGCGGCTGACGGCCAAGGTGACGGGCGCGGTCGGGAATCACACCGCGTTCGCGCGCGTGAAGGGCAGGGTCGTCGAGTTCTGGCAACCGGTAGACGTCGAAGTGCGGGAACCGCTCGACATCGTCGACATTAACCTCGCGGCGGATGCGCGGCGCCTGGACCTCGGGTTGCGCAACAACGGCCCGGAGGCGAGGGAGGTGCGGGGCACACTGGCGTGCGCGGGTCGTAAATCGGCCGTCCAGGTTCGGATCGAACCGGGCCAGACGGCGCCGCTGACGCTCGCGGTGCAACCCGGTGACGCGCTGGTGCCTGGCCGGAATCCGGTCACGCTGTCGATGGCCGACAAGGTTGTTTCCCAGGCGCGACTGGAGTGCTGGGACCTGTTCAATCGCGATGCGGCACGCCAGGCGTCGGGCGCATTCGAACCGGTCGACATCTCGGCACAGTTCAACGACAATCTGGCGCTGGTGCACACGCATGAGTATTTGGCGCCGCGGTCGCCGTACTGCTCGTTGGAGGTGGCGGTGGACCTGTACCGCGAGTGGTGTTCCCAGTACGTCAAGACGTGTGGCGAGCTGAACCTCGACGTGTTCAAGGCCGCGGTGGCCAAGGATGATGGCGTGCTGCGGACCGAGCCGGGCATCCCATTTCGGGCCGCGGGGGATGGCAAGAACATCGTGTTCGTGTCGCAGTGGGAGAACTTCCCGAAGCGGGTGAGCATTCCTGTTGGGCGTCCGGCGAGTCACGTGTACCTGCTGATGGCCTCGGTCACGAATCCCATGCAGAGCGGCGTGGTGAACGGGCGGGTCGTGGTGAAGCTTGGCGGTGAGGAACAGGAGGTGCTGGAACTCGTGAACCCGCAGAACCTGAGCTGGTGCATCACGAACTACCCGCACCGATACGGCCCCCTGAATCTGGTGCAGCCGGCGGTGAAACTGGGTGAGAATGTGTTCGCGACGCTCTACAGCATTCCGTTGCGGACTCCGCAGCGCGTCGAGTCGCTCGAGCTCGAAGCGGTGAGCATCGAGTCTGTCATTGGCCTGATGGGTGTGACTCTGGCGCCGGCCAAGTAGTGAGTTGACCGGTGCACTGCCAGTCCCCCGGTAGGACGTGAGGCTTGCCTGAGTCGTTGCGCGGGCAATGCGCCTCAGCCAAAGCGGTGTCGCGCCGCCCGTGGCGGACTTGCCACCGCACTCCATAGGGTGACGTCGACGAGAATCTACGCTTTTCCCGCGACTGCCGCGCGGGAAGAGGGGCGCGTGGCGCAGTCGCGGTCCGGGTTGTGACGCAGTGACTCAATGACGCAGTGACTCCGTGACCATCAGCCCACGACACCCGACACTCGACACCCGACACCCATTGCGACAAACATGTTGGTGTCAATGCGCCGCTAAGGGCGGCCAGTAGCATTTGTGGGCATTTAGTCAACCAATCCCGTTCACCACCGGCGCAAGGCCGGTGGGGTCGGGTTATTGCACAGGTCGTTTTAATGTACGGCCATGCCGCCGGGGCGGTTCGACATTCCCCGCAGCTAGCCGATATTACCGCGTCCCAAACGAGAAAGCGAAAGCGATGCTGCGGTTTGTTGTATCAAGACTGGCTCAGGCTGTGCCGGTGATGTTCCTCATCGCCACGGCCACCTTCTTCATGGTGCGGCTGGCGCCGGGGGATCCGTTTGCGGACGAGAAGCGAATCCCCGAGGAGATACTCGCAAATCTGCGCGCCACCTACGGACTGGACCAGCCCCTGGCGGTCCAGTACGGCCGCTACATGCGCAATCTCCTGCGCGGTGACCTGGGCCCGTCCTACAAGTACACCGGCCGGTCCGTGAACGAGATCATTTCCCAATCCTTCCCCGTGTCTCTGGAGTTGGGGCTCGAGGCCTTGGTGCTGGCATTGCTGCTGGGCCTGCCCGCCGGGCTGGTCGCCGCCTTGCGCCGCAACTCGGCGTGGGACTACCTGCCCATGGCCACAGCCATGGCGGGAATATGTCTGCCGGCGTTTGTGCTGGGACCGCTGCTGGCGCTGGTGTTCGGTATCTGGTTGGGCTGGTTCCATCCGATGGGGTGGAACGTGGCTTCCGACCGCGTGCTGCCGGCACTGACCCTCGGGCTCTACTACGCGGCGTACATCGCACGTCTGACTCGGGCCGGCATGATCGAGATCCTGTCCCAGGACTTTGTTCGCACCGCGCGGGCCAAGGGCCTGCCGGAACACGTCGTGGTGCTGAAGCATGCCCTGACGGGCGGCATTCAGCCGGTCCTGTCGTTCCTTGGGCCGGCGATCGCCGGACTGCTGACCGGGTCGTTCATTGTGGAAACCGTGTTCTTTGTGCCCGGTTTGGGGCGGTTCTTCGTCAATGCGGCCTTCAACCGTGACTACACGCTGGTGATGGGCACGGTGCTGTTCTACGCCGCCTTGATCATCGTGCTGAACCTGGCGGTCGACGTGGTGCAGGCGTGGTTGAACCCGAGAGCGCGCGAAGCGATGGGCTGAAGAAGTCAGTGAACAGTCATCAGTGAACAGTGATCAGTGACCACTGAACACTGAAACCCCCGAGACGGGGTCGTGCAAGAGGCTGAACGGTAAGGCAAGGTTGTACCTGACACGTGGGAAACGACCGCACAACCGATGTGGCGACTAACCCCGCGCCGCGGGCGCGGGCGGACGGCACGGCCGGTGTCCCGGAGCAGGGCACGTCGCTGTGGGGCGACGCACTGTACCGGTTGCGCAGGAATCGGCTGGCGCGGTTCGGGCTGGCGTTTTCGATTCTGGTGACGGTTGTGAGTTTCATCGGCCCGTACTGCACCCCGTACTCGTACGACGCCACGGATCTGGTGTACGGCGCGCAGTCGCCCAGTCCGGAACACTGGTGCGGGACTGACACCCTGGGTCGGGACGTGCTCACCCGCATCCTTTACGGCGGCAGGATTTCCCTGACCGTCGGTTTCCTGGCTACGGCAGTGTCGCTGGTCATTGGGGTTCTGTACGGTGCTGTGTCCGGCTATCTGGGCGGCAAACTCGACGCGGTCATGATGCGGGCGGTTGACATCCTCTACGCGCTGCCTTTCACGGTGTTTGTGATTCTGCTTACGGTCGCGTTCGGGCAGGACTTGCGGCTGCTGTTCCTGGCCATCGGCGCGGTGAGTTGGTTGACCATGGCGCGGATTGTGCGCGGTCAGGTGTTGTTCGTTCGGCGGCAGGAGTACGTCGAGGCGGCGGTGGCGCTGGGGCTGGGCACGCCACGCATCATCCTGCGCCACGTTATCCCGAATGTCCTTGGCCCCGTGATCGTGTACGCAACCTTGACTGTCCCGGCGGTGATGCTTCTCGAAGCGGCGCTGAGTTTTCTCGGCCTGGGTGTTCAGCCGCCCATGAGCTCATGGGGCGTGCTGATCAAGGAAGGCGCAGAGAAGATGGATATCTATCCGTGGTTGCTCATCTGGCCGGCAGCCGTCTTCTCTCTGACACTTTTCTCGCTCAACTTCCTGGGTGACGGGCTGCGCGACGCACTGGACCCGCAAGGCGCCAGGGACTGAGTGTGTGAGTGTGTGTGAGTGTGTGTGTGTGAGTGAGTGAGTGTGTGTGTGAGGCGCCATCCCGATGATCCCGATGATCCCGATGATCCCGATGATCCCGATGATTTCGATGATTTCGATGAGCCGCGGCTCGCTGGCCGCGGTGCGGAATTCGCTGGATTGAAGCAGGCGTAAATGTTACTGGACGTCGACAATCTCAGAACGTATTTCCACTCGCGGCACGGGACGGTGCGCGCGGTGGACGGCGTGTCGTTCAGCCTGGGAGCAGGTGAGACGCTGGGCGTGGTGGGCGAGTCGGGTTGCGGCAAGTCCGTGATGTGCATGTCGTTGCTGGGCCTGATCCCGCAGCCGCCGGGCCGGATCGAGAGCGGGCGGGCGCGGTTCGGCGGGGTCGACCTGTTGGCCTGCTCGGCCAGCGAACTGCGGGCGGTGCGCGGTTGTCGTATCTCAATGGTGTTCCAGGACCCGATGACGTCTCTGAACCCGTACCTGCGTGTGTCCACGCAGGTGGTAGAGCCGCTGTTGTACCACAAGGGCTTGAGCCAACCGGCGGCACTTGAGCAGGCGATCGCGGCGCTCGATGCGGTGGGGATTCCGGACGCGGCCCGGCGTATCCACGCTTACCCGTATGAGTTCTCGGGCGGCATGCGCCAGCGGGTCATGATCGCCATGGCCCTGGTCACGCGGCCGGAGATCTTGATCGCCGATGAGCCGACGACGGCTTTGGATGTGACCGTACAGGCGCAGATTCTGGAACGGGTCCGGACGATGCAGCGGGAGCTGGGTACGGCGATGATCCTTGTCACTCACGACCTCGGCGTGGTGGCCGGCGTGTGTGACCGGATTCTGGTCATGTACGCCGGCCGGATTGTGGAGAGCGGCACGGTCCGGGCTGTGTTCGGCACCCCGGCGCACCCCTACACGGCGGCGCTGCAGAAGTCGATTCCCGCTCTGCACAGGAAGGGCGACCCGCTGTACACGATCGGCGGGCAACCGCCCGACCTGCGGCGCGAGATCGCGGGCTGCGCGTTTGCGGAACGTTGTGAGTTTGCCGTCGAGTGCTGTCAGCGGCCGGTCGAACTGCGGCCGCTGACGGCGGAGCACTGGACCGCCTGCACGAGGCGCCTGGCGGGCGACATCACGCTGCCGGGCGCCGGGACGACATCACGATGAGTACGCCGCTACTCATACTGGAAAACGTCAAGACGCATTTCCCCGTCTGGCACGGCCTGGTGCTGCGCAAACAGGTCGGCACGATCCGGGCGGTGGACGGCGTGTCGTTGTCCATTGGCGCCGGCGAGATCGTGGGGCTGGTGGGCGAGTCCGGGTGCGGAAAGTCCACCCTGGCACGGACCATTCTGCGGTTGGCGCCGCTGACGGAGGGACGCATCCTCTTTGACGGGCGTGCGCTGGGGGAACTCTCCGCCGCGGAATTGCGCCTCGAGCGGGTGAACCTGCAGATGGTGTTCCAGGACCCGTTCGCGTCGCTGAACCCGCGCATGACGGTGTTCGACACCCTGGCCGAGGCGGTGCGACGGCGTCGGCCGCTGCGCGGCGCCGAGCTGGCGGCGCACGTCGGGGAGTTGATGGAGCGGGTCGGGTTGGGCGCGGGGGCGGCAGGAAAGTACCCGCACGAGTTTTCCGGTGGGCAGCGGCAGCGGATCGCGATCGCGCGGGCGCTGGCGACGGAGCCCCGGTTGATCCTGGCTGACGAGCCGGTCTCGGCGCTGGATGTCTCGATCCAGTCGCAGATCATCAATCTCATTCTGGAGTTGTCTCGGGCCCTGGGGTTGACCCTGCTGTTTATCTCGCACGACCTGTCGGTGGTGAAGTATATCGCTGACCGGGTGGCGGTGATGTACCTCGGGCGGTTAGTCGAGGTCGGTGCGGCGGCGGCGGTCATCGAGCGGCCGCTGCACCCCTACACGCGCGCCCTGGTCAGCGCGGTGCACATCCCGGACCCGGAGCGCGAACGTCAACGGCGCCGGATCGTCCTGCAGGGCGACCCGCCGTCGCCGCTGAACCCGCCGTCGGGTTGCACGTTCCACCCGCGGTGCCCGTTTGCCGCCTCGGAGT
The DNA here is from genome assembly GCA_001803235.1 of Lentisphaerae bacterium RIFOXYA12_64_32. Lineage (GTDB taxonomy): Bacteria > Verrucomicrobiota > Lentisphaeria > Oligosphaerales > YB12-FULL-65-16 > YB12-FULL-65-16. The sequence goes on along the minus strand of MHBL01000340.1, from coordinate 7,178 downwards.
GTTCGGCGCAAGTGCCGCAGTTGGAAGAGCGCGGTGATGGGCGACGGGCAGCGTGCCTGAGGTTGGACGCGTTGCCGCCGGGATGAGCCGCGGACGCTTGACGCACAGTCCATCCGGATCTGTCCGTTTGGTCCGTTTTGTCCGTTTGGTCCGAAGTGCCCGCGCGTGGCTCGCCTACGACTCGGTGCGGCAGTAGTTCACCACCGCGTCGAGGTGTTCCTGGATGGCGCGGATCCGCGCCGCGAGATCATCGTGCGTGAGGGTGTCGGCGTTGCGCAGCAGGGCGAGGTGCTGGCGGCGGATATCCTCGATGAGCAGTTGCGACTGGACAAAGCGATCATTGGCGCCACACAGACGTTTGAGCGCCATTTCCAGCAGGGGGAGCTGGATGTCCGGGTGCTCCATCAGGAAAGTCCGGAACATGGACGCGGGCACGGTGGCGCAGACGGACTCCTCGCGGGTGCGCACCGTCGCGGTGCGGCGGATGCCCAGAATCGAGGCCATCTCGCCGAAACATGATCCCGGCGCCGAGATGACGCTCAGGCATTTTCCGGACTGCAGGACTTCGCAACTGCCGGATATGAGGATGAAGAAATCGCGGCTCTTCTCGGTCTCGTAAAAGAGTACGGCGCCGGGCGGGTAGTTGCGCATCTTGCTGCCTTGGCCGCGAGTGATCGCCTTGATCTGCTCGTGGGACAGCACGGTGTGCATCTCCACCCTGGATCTTTCCCGCGTCGGCGGGTGGAACAGGTCGTTGAGGGGATCCACCACCGCGCCTTTCTTGGGGCGGACCAGTTCAGCGGTCGTGTGTTCCTCGGGGGCTTCGATATTCTCCAAATCGAGCAGCAGTTCGTCAGGGGTCTGGTACCGCATCTCGCGCCGCTTGGCGAGCATTTTGGCCAGGATGTAGCGGAATCGGTCGCCCCTGGGGCCAGCCAGTTTCCGCGGGATCTCGACCGTGTCGGTAACCTGCTTGGTCATCACGACGCAGGCATCGTTGCCGGCGAACGGCGGCTCGCCGACCAGAATGTGGTACAGCGAGGCGCCGAGCGAATAGATGTCGCTGCGCACATCGATGTCGGTACACCCGGACACCAGTTCCGGGCTCATGTAATAGGGCGTGCCTAGCACCACGGAGGCGGAGGTGAGTGCGGGATCGGCTTCGCCTTTCATCAGGCCGAAATCAGAGACCTTTAGCACGCCGCTATTACCGAGGAGCAGGTTGGCCGGCTTGATGTCCCGGTGCAGTTTGCCTTTGGACTGGGCATAGGTCAGTGCCGCTGTCGCCTGTTTCGCGATGTCGAGAATACGGTCGACCGGGAGCGGGCCCTGCTCGCGCAGCAGGGTGAACAGGTCTTTGCCGTCCACGTATTCCATGGTGAAGTAGGCGCCCTGTTCGGTCCGCGCCACCTCGTAACCCTTGACGATGTTCGGATGCGACAACTCGATCAGGTTGTTGGCCTCGCGCAGGAACCGCTGCAGGTGACGGTCCCAGAGCGCCAGTTCCGCGGAGAGGACCTTGACGGCAACCAGGTGGTCGCGTTGGCGGTCCATGGCTTTGTAGACCGTGCCCATGCCGCCCTTGCCGAGCAGTTCGAGTATCTCCAGGTGCTCGACCTGTGGCGCGTCGGGGAACCGTGGCGGGGCACTGGGAACCGACGCCTGGCGGCGGGAGAGTCGCACGCCCGGGACCGCACCAAAGGTCTTGCGTTGGGGAGGCATCGGTGTTTTAACTCCCGTCTCGGTTCCGTCTATTTCACCAACTTGTAGTAGTAGTCGATACTGCCGTTCTTGCCCGAGAGCAGCGTGTTGCGGAACACCCAGGACGCGTGCAGGTCAGCCCAGACCACGTTGACCCCGTTCGAGTGGCGCCAGCCGACGTTGGTGGCGCCCCAGGAGGGGGGCTGCATGTAGGCGCTCGACCAACCCCCGACGTCGGTGGTGCAACCGCAGACAATGGTTTCAGACGGCTGTGATACCTGCGACTCGCGAACCCAGGGGGACACCGACGGGTAGGCGCCATGATTGTCGTCGTAACCCATGTACTTGATGTTCCAGCCGTAGCCGGTGTCGCCGAGCGGCACACCGCTGTTCATATTGGCCGAGGGACAATGGAAAATGCCGGTGAGGAATGCCGGATCGGCCATGGCCAGGCTCTTGGGCAGCTCAAGGTACTGGGCGATCTCCCATTGCCAGCGGGTGCCGGGACACATGCCCAGCTCATCCACGCAGGCGATGGGGAACCAGCCGTCGTTGTTGTCGATGTACAGGCCCGTCGCCGTGCCGATCTGCCGCAACTGCCCCAGGCAGGACGCCTGCTTGGCCTTATCCTTCGCGTTGGCCAAGGCGGGGAGCAGCATGCTGGCGAGAATGGCGATGATCGCGATGACGACCAGAAGCTCGATCAGTGTAAACGAGCGAGCCCTGAGCCGATCGAAGGGCTTCGTGAGATCGGAATAACGGGGCAAACAGGCGCGTCGGTCTTCCCGCATGGGTGTGTCCGCCTTTTTCTTTTCAAACCCGTTCAGCCGGGACCCATCGTCTGGACGAGAGCATGGGTCCCATCTCGGGTCATCCCAATATAGCTCAGGGGGCAGGAAAGCCAACGGTTGCCGCACCGCGTGGATCTCTACGGCTCGCGGTCGCGGCGCATGGCGGTGGCAAACGGCTGCGGGTCGCCGAGGTAATAGAGCGCGGTTGCAAACGGTTCGATGCGCACGGTCACTGACTCCGCGCTGTCCGCCACCGGCTTGCCCGCGAACACGTCATAGACGCTCGTACGGGACGGCAGGCGCACCGGGCCGGCCATGCCGTCCTTGCCGGTGTGGATCGCCAGGAAATGGCGGTCCGCGAAAAGAACGTCGGTGCTGTCGATGTAGGCATGAACACCGGCGAACTTCGCCATGCCCCGGAGCAGGTCGGGTGTCAGGTACGGAATGGCGGCGTAAACGGAGTTCCAGTCGCCGGCGGCATCGCCGGTGACACGCCGTACGCAGAGTGCCGCCATGTCGGGTCGGGGTTGACCGTCGAGTACCCACGACGCGAGGGCGAGGGTGTCCGTGCCTGGTTGGCTGGTGTCGACGTAGAACAAGGGCCAGACCTCGTTGCCGAACCGTTCCCAGGTCGCGCCGGGCGGGAACGGCAGGGCGGCGAACTCCTGCCCGGGCGCCATGCCGGCCAGGATCGGATGCTCGACCGGCGCGAGGCGGTAGACCATGGGCGCCTTTCGGTCCAGGCTGCGGACCCCGCGCATAGCGGTGAACTCTTGGACGCGCTCCACCGAGAGTCCCGTGTCGGTGTGCACCAGTCCGGGCGCGTACAACCAGAGGAGCGTGCGGTTGCCGCCTTTGCACAGGTCGAGCAGTTCATGCTCAGCCGGCGTGATGCAGAACGGGTTCAGGAAGATGCAGAGCCGGTACTGGTTCAGCATGCCGCGCGTCGAGAGTTCTGCGATGTCCGCAAGGTTGTAGAGATCGAACGGCGCGCCCATTCGCTGCATGCCGTTGACCAGTGTGAGACGGCCGATGGTGATGTTCAGCGGCAGGGTTGGCGCGAACAGGTCCTGTGCGGTGAGCGTTTCGCCGTGATAGAAGACGGCGATCTGCGACGATGGTCCGCGGTCGGGCAGAGTTAGCGAGAACTCGTAGATCTTTCGGATCTGAGTCGCGAACTCCGCAATGTCCGGGTCGGCAAACCACTCGCGGGCCGCCGTGCCGTTCTGGCCGGTCGCGAACTCGTACCACCACCACGCCGAGCCGCGGGTCAGCGCCGCCGCCGCTTCGCGCTTCATGACTTCAATGGTGTCGCGGCACGAGTACGTCTTGGGCAGTGCCTCGGCGAGGTAGGTGCGCGTGTCCTGCTCGAAGAGCCAGAGCTTGCCGTGCAGGCGCAGGCTGTCCACGATGTTGTGGCCCCAGTAGTGGCCGCCGGCCATGCGGTCGCCATCGTACTCGCTCGGGCTGACGTAGTAGTCGAGATACGGCGTACGGCAGGCCTGGGCCACGGCAGTGTGACCGTGGAAGCCGGGCACGGACGTGAAGAGCTGCGCCAGGGCGTAGCCGTAGAAGCAACCGGTGATCAGCCGCCCGTCCGAGGCGTCTTTCACGGCCTTGCCCCAGGTGGCGAACGTGTCGATCATGGCTTCCGAGAAGCACTGGTTGTAGTCCATGGGCAACATGCCGACGCCCGGTTCGAGCGGATTCCGCAGTGACCCTGCCTGTGCCGGTTTGCCGACCCAGGTCAGGACGTCGCAGACCTGCTGACGCCGGAACCGGGCGGGTTCGAGAATGTCGTCGAACCGCACCTCCGGCTGCTGCCAGGCTTGCTGCAGTGCGGCGGCGGTGCCGTACTTGCGCATCAGGAACTCGCGGAAGGTCCGGCGTGCGGCGGTGGAGAAATCGCCGGCTTCCCACGTCTCGCGCGGCTTGGCGTCGTACTGGCCCTGTTCGTTCAGGAACAGATTGCGTTCGTTAATGCCCCAGTAGTTCTCGCCCGCGCGGCCGGCAAAGAAGCACAGCCCGATAACGTTGGGTGCGTACGGCTGGCTGCGCATGTGTCGCACGAGCTTCGCCAGACCCTCGCTGCCGTCGCGGCGCCACGCCTGGGACATGAACGTGGGCCGTACCTGGCCCCGGTCCGGGTACTCCAGGGACAGTGGAATGACGGCGCTGCCCCGGCCCCCGATCATCTGTTCCGACGGGTTGTCGAACAACCACTGCGGTTCCGGGTCCATGTTGAGAGCCGCGATCACCCGGACATCCGGGTCGATGCTGACTGCGGTGCTCATCACGCGATCGACCTGCTCGAACCAGGCGGCGAAGCATGCCTCCTCTTCGCCGGGTGCCGGAACGGGGCTGCCCTGCATCACGATGCGGAACAGCTTCACGCCCGTAGCAGCATAGTCGCTGACACGCCGGCAGTTGCCGTACCACGAGGTCCAGATGATGGGCGGGACCGGTTTGCCGTCGATGTGCAGCGTCGGGGTGCCGGCCAGGTCGCGGACGTCGCAACGCGGGAAGTCGACGGTTGCCGGCGGCGGTGGTGTGTTGCCGCGGTCCACGGCGATGGTGAAGTGCAGGCCGTACGCGTCGCCGTGTGTCCCGGGCAGGGTCGAGTCCAGTCCGGCGCCTGCGTCGCGCGTGGAAACCAGAAGCGTGGCGGGCAGTTGTGCCGGCGCGTAGTCGGGAACGTGGACGTCGATGCTGACCTGGTTCCGACCCGGCTGCCAGGTGCTGGAGCGCACCGTGTCGGGAGCCAGAAACGCTCCCCACACGTCAAGGTCCTGGTTGGTCCAACCCGGCGTCGAACCGAGGCGCAGCACCACGGCGTAGTCGCGGCTGACCGGGCCGGCGGTCTCGAAGGTGAGCGCCAGCGACACTTTCCCGCCCGGCTTGACGGGCTGAGGGGCAACTCGCAGTTCCGTTAGTGTGAGCCGGTCCTCTGGCGCGACCATGGGCCGGGCCAGGTTCCACAGCCAGTGCCAGTGCCCGTTCGGGCGGGCGCGGACGGCGCAGTCAGTCCAGTTCCGCTCCTGGAAGCCCGGTTGGCGCCAGTCGGGCACGCGGCCCTGGTCGGTCTGACCGCGCCAGGTCGAGTCTGTGAAGATGGTCTCGCGCTGGCCGTTCTTCCTGACCAGTACGAGTTCCGCCAGCAGTCCATGGCTGCCTACCTCGTAGATGTCATCGACGGCAGCGGCCAGGACGTTCTCGCCTTTCAGAAACCAGTCGGGCGGCACCTCAAAGACTTGCGCCTGCCGCAGCGAGCCGCCGTAGTAACTGATGTGCGACACGGCGGGGCGGTTGTTCAGCCACAGGTTGTTCAGGCGATCAAAGGCGCAGCCGAGCAGCCATGCCTGTGCGATCTCCGCGGGATCGTCCACCGTGAAGCAGCGGCGGAAATACACCGTGTTGGGTTCGCGGTGCGGGATCAGCAGCGAGGGTTCGGCCCAGATCCACTGCGCCTGCCACTTGGGCGCCCAGTCGGCGGGAAACACGGGTGCGGGCCCGAGCACCTCAAACTCGGTCACGGCCACCTGCGCCGCGGCGCTGCTGCGTACCAGCAGACGCACCGCTGTCGTGGTCAGGGGGTCGGGCAGCCGGTGCTGGATGGCCGCGTCCGGGGCGAGTCCGGAGGCGTCGCCGCCAGCCAGTTCCGTCCAGTCATTGCCGACCAGGCCTTCGATCGCATACTGGCCGATCACACCGACACCGGGTTGAGCGGTGACTGGCCCCTGGCGGACGACGAGTTCTTCGACGGTGACCGGGACGCGCCACTCGATTCGCAGCCAGACGGGGTACGAACCCGACGCGGAGACCCAGGCGGTGGTCGGCTTGCCGTCGCACACCTTGGCGGCCGAGAACTGGAGGTTTGGCGCGGTTGCCTGGGCCGTGGCCATGCCGCCATGCTCGGCGAGAGCCAGGTTGACGGGGGCGTCGGCGAGAGCCAGGAGCGGATGTAGGGCGACGAGACACAGCCAAGCGTGGATTGGGCGCACGGTGGGTCTCCTTGCGGGAGGTTTTGGGTGTCAGGTTTCAGCGTCCCCCGGGCGACCCGCCGCCCGATCATCTCGGGGTGAAACTGCGGCGTTGTGCCTGCGTCCCGGCGTCAGCCGGAAGTGGAGGCGAGCTTTAGCGAGCCGATCCCCGGCCGCTCGCTGAAGCGTCGCTGCGGCTTCCGCCTGAAAGGCGGTACTCAGGCGAAGGCACGTATCTATGGTTGCATCGAGTTTCATGGGAGGTGTCAGCGGGGGACAGAGATGACCGTTGCGGGTGTTGTGGCCCTCCGGGGAACGAGTTAGCACCGCTCATACGATAGTCGGCGGCGGGGCGGGTCGCAACTGCCGTGACCTTGAACGCAGGGCTGTTTCAAGATTCGTGACCGTCGCGTGCGGCGAGTACCCCCGGCGTGTCCCCACGCCGGGGGGGGGCGGCCTGAGGACAGGCCGCCCCTACTTGGTGTGCGCGGAGACGTGGCCTTCCGAGACGCGGTGCCGGATCTTGAAACAGCCCTGCCTTGAACGCGGCGTGGCGACGGCTACGTTCCTGGGATGGAGGAGCATCATCAGCTACGACAACGTTCCGTGCCCGTGTCCGCCACGTTGCGGATCATCGAAAGATAGAGCTATGTACTTGACTCAATCTGCCACAACCTGTAGGGGAAAGACGGTTTGATGCACGAAT
>MHBL01000339.1 GCA_001803235.1 Lentisphaerae bacterium RIFOXYA12_64_32 | reverse complement strand
GCCGCGCTCGCCAAGCCCTTCAAGTGGGCGCGGCCGCCAGCTCAAGGCATAGATAGAAAGGAGGCTCCCTACAGGTCCCGAGCACAGACAAGTCCTACCGAACAGAAGGGACATCAGCCGCGCCGACAGCGAGGTCGTCGCTCCTCGCCTCGTTGACGCGCCGTCCGCCCGAACGTGTGCCGCACGCCGGGCAGCTGCACTCAAACGATCACCAGTTCTGCTCGGGCAAGTAATAGGCCTAGGCGTGCCCACCGCGCGCTGAAGCCCTACCAGCGAATTGCCGCCGCGGCCCAGGTGAAGCCAGCGCCAAAGGCGGCTAGGCACAACAGGTCGCCGCGCTTGAGCCTACCCTGCTTAGCGGCCTGATCAATCGCGAGTGGGATCGATGCGGCGGTGGTGTTGCCGTAGTCCTGGATATTGTTGAACACTTGCGCGTCTGAGAGCTCGAGCCGGCGCTGCACCAAATCGGTGATGCGCAAATTCGCCTGGTGCGGGATGAAGAGGTCGATGTCCTTGGCCGTGAGCTCGGCTTTGCTGAGCACCTCGAGGATGGCTTCCGGCATGCGCGAGACGGCGTGCTTGAACACGGTCTTGCCGTTCATCTGCGGATATTGGACGCCGCTCGCCAGGCGCTCGGGCGTCAAGCGCGGCATCTCCGCTGAGCTCGGGTAGGAGGTGTGCAACTCGTTCGCGAAGCGGCCGTCGGCATGCAGGCACAAAGCCCGAATGCCCGCCTGCTCGTCCTCGCTCGGGCCTAGCACCACGGCACCCGCACCATCGCCAAAAATGACCGCCACGTCGCGACCGCGATCGGAGAAGTCGAGGCCGGTCGACTGCACCTCGGAGCCGATGAGCAAGACGCGCCGATAGGTGCCCTGACGAATGAAAGAGTCGGCCACGGCGAGACCGTAAAGGAAGCCCGAGCACTGGTTGCGCACGTCGAGGGCTGGCACGCCTGCGGGGATGTCGAGCTTGGCCTGCACGAGCACACCGTCGCCTGGGAAGGCGCGATCGGGGCTCAGGGTGGCATAGATGATGAGATCGATTTCGTCCTTGCTCACCTGTGCGTCGAGAAGAGCGGCGCGAGCCGCGTGCACAGCTAGATCGGACGCGCCCATGGGCTCTTTTTCGAAATCAACGTAGTGGCGCTGGCGAACGCCGACGCGCTGCTGAATCCATTCGTCCGAGGTGGTCTTCACCTTGGCCAAATCGTCGTTGGCGACTACCTTGCTGGGAACATAGTGACCGGTGCCGAGAAAACGCGTGCGCGTCATTGCCGCTCCTTGACTGTCGGGCGCTTGTCGCTCCTCTGACGACATCGGGTCAA
>MHBL01000338.1 GCA_001803235.1 Lentisphaerae bacterium RIFOXYA12_64_32 | reverse complement strand
GAAGTGCGAACCGATGCAGGTGCCGCCGGGCCAGGATGCGACCGTCTGTGTCTCGGTGTTGCCGGATTCGATCCACCAGGCCTTCACGCGGTCGGTGTTCGTCGAGACCTCGGACCCGGCCGCTTCCTGCCTGCGGCTGGACATCTCCGGTCACGCCGTACCGCTCGTCGATATCAAGCCGAGTGCGAAACTCGCGGCCGGCACGATCCCCGCCAATGCCACTTGGCGCCAGGACTTCGCGCTGGTGCCCAGCGAACCCGGTGTCGAGTTCGGGCCGGCCGAGGTGACCGGCACGCACCCGTTGACGGCCGCACTGACGCAGGACCCAACTCAACCCGGTCAGTACCGCCTGAACGTGGCGGCGACGGCAATCCCCCTCGCGGCCGGCGTGTTCCGGTGCGTCATCACCCTCCCGGTGCTGAAGCCGGCCGGCGCCGCGGCCGTTGAGGTCGTGGTCTACGGCGAGGTCTATGACGTGCGCGGCGGCAAGCATCTCGGCAAGACCAACGACTGGGAGGTCGCCGTCGCCGAGGGCGAGACGAAGCTGTTCGCGCTGCTGCCCGAGGCGCTCGGCGGCGTGAATATCGCGGCGCCGACGGGTACGTTGAGGCCGGGCGCGCGGTGCGAGTTCAGGGTCGGACTGAAAGCCACGGGCACCACCACGGGTGTCCACACCTTCACGGTCGCGGTGACCGACGCCCAAGGGCGGATTCGGCCAGAGTATGGCCAGGTCTTGGCGACGAATGACAAGGGCGACGCGGCCGCCGGCGCCGTCCCGCTCGCACTCAACGATCCCACCGGCAAGTGGCAGATCGCGGCCACCGAGACGGTGACCAAGGCGACCGCGGCGGCGGCCTTCGTCGTCGCACCGGCGCCATGAACCCGGGCAGCGCCAGGCTTGTAGTTCCGCGTTCACGCGGTCCGGGTTGCGCGTGGCCACCTCGAACCAAGACCGCCTGAAGGCGGGACTACGAACGGCGGACACAGCCGGCGTGAAGACGGGAGGAGAAGGCACCATGGCAGATTGCGGAACGAGACCGCGTCGGCCCACGAGGACGGACATCGTCCTCCTGGCGTTCGTTGGCGCTGCTCTCCTGGGTGGCCTGTGGGGGGCCGGCCGTCTGGCCACGGCCAGGGCGGGTCAGTCCAGTCGCGGCAATTGTGGGAGGTGGTCGTAGTGCGTATCACGCGAATACAGGAGCAGATCGTGCTGCAGCACCAGCGCGGCAATCCACATGTCGTTGGTCGGGATAGGCGTGCCTTGGGAACGGAGCTGCGCAAACACCCGCGCGAAATGGTGGGTGGTGTTCTCGTCCGCGAAAACGAGCCGCACCCGCGGTCGGTTGAGAAACTGCACCAGTGTCCGCTCGTTCTTCCGGGCCAGCGTTCCACACAGAAAGCCGGCCCGCAACTCGGCCAGGGTGACGAACGGCAGATGGATTTCGTCGGTCTGTGCGAACCGCTCGACGGCCTCTGGGACGCCCGCGGCAAAATCGCAGTATCGGTTGGTGTCGACGAGGATTCTCATTGCCAGAGTCTCACGTCGACACGGTCCAGATCGCGGATCGCCTTGTCGAACTCGGGATCGTCGACCCATGTCCCAGCCAGGTCGTCCAGGTCATCGTAGCGTTGGGCCTCGGCGGTCACTCCGAGGCCACGCTTGAGCGCCTCGACCAGAGCGGTATTCAGTGACTGTCCGTCCCGGTGCGCCTGGTCTCGGACGAGTTCGTCCAGACGCTCGGGTACACCGCGAATGGTGTATTGCATTGTTTTCATGCCTGCAATATAGGCTCAGTTTGCCTACATGTCAATTGCGGGTTGAGGGTCGTGGATCGCGTGGTCTTCTGCGCCCGAGTACAACGAGGAGTACGGACATGCGACATGCTGTGTTTTCACTGTGCCTTGTCGTCCTGTGCCACACGGCCTGGAGTCAGGAGGAGGCGGGCCGGGTGAATGTCCGGCTCGATGACTTCTCTGACGCGGCGCATTGGAGCAGCGCGCGGGATGCGGCGCGCCTGGAAAGCGAGTACGTTTATTATCGCACGGCAGCGCTGCCGGAGGCGGGCAGAGCCGGCGACGGGTTGCGGTGGGAGTTCAAGCTCCGGGATGAGAAGCAGCGGTTCAGCGACGTGTACGGCGCCCTGCGGGTCGATGAACCGTTCGAGCGCATCTCGGTCTGGGTCCGGAACCCGGCGAAAAAGGCGATCTCGCTCTGGCTGAAGCTGGTCGAAGCCGACGGCAGCGACTATGCTCCGACGCCGATGGGCGTGCCCATCGGCGGCACGGCCGACTGGCAGAAGGTTGAGTTCAGTTTCGATCAGTACCACGTGCCGAACTGGTCGAAGGACGAGAACGACTCGCTCGACCTGCCGCTGAAGAACGTCGTCATCGTTGTCCACGACCTGAACCCCGGCGAGGACTACCAGCTTGACGTCGACGACCTGGAAATCTCGAGGCCTGCGCCCGAAAAGGTCAACGTTGTCAAGGTGACCGGCCCGGCGGCGGGCACGGTGGATGTGGGGCGCGACGCGTCGCTGCAACTGAGCCTGGCGGCGGGCGAGACGCTGCGCGGCGACTACTCGCTGTTCGTGCGGCTGATGCATGACGGCAAGCCGTACCAGGCCTGGCGCGTCGCGCCGCCGACGCCGACGGGCCAGTGGAAGACAGGCGAGCCGGTCGAAATGCCGGCGGTGACGACGCACTTCGCCCGGTTCGCCATGGGCGGAACGTACGAGGTACAGGCACGACTCGGCTGGACGAACCTGACGACGGAAGATGGAAAGGAGACGCTGATGAGCCTCGAGGTCAAGCCCCGGCAACCCGGTCCGGCCCCCAGGGCGGAGATTCGCGGGCACAACGGCGTGCCCACGCTGTTCATCGATGGCAAACCCAATGCCGCCATGACGTACATGACCTACAACCGTCAGGAGCCGAAATACTTCGGCGACTTCGGCAAGGTCGGCGTGAACCTGGCGACGTTCTCGGCCACCTCGGATTTCAGCTACTACAACCTCGCCCCGCCGACCTGGCTCGCACCGGACGTGTTCGACTACAGTCAGTTCGACCAGCGAATGGTGTCCATCCTCGAAGCGAACCCGAACGCGTACCTGTTCCCGCGGGTCTACGTTTCCGCGCCGCCGTGGTGGTGCGAGAAGTACCCGGACGAAGTCGCCAAGCAGGCCGACGAAACCATCACGAAAGGCGGGCACTACTCCGGCACGCCGTTCGCCTGGCCCGGCTCGGAAAAGTGGCGTCAGGACGCGGGTATGGCGTTGCGGAAGCTCATCGAGCACGTGCGGGCCAGTCCGTACGCGGACCGGGTGATTGGCTACCACATCGCGAGCCTGCACACCGAGGAGTGGTTCCACCACAACTTCTGGGGCAACCCGCCCAGCTACTGGGGTTACGACAAAGCGAGCGTGGCAGCGTTCCGCAAGTTCCTCGAGAAGCGGTACGGGACCGTTGAGGCGTTGCGCAAGGCGTGGAACGATCCAACGGTCGACTTCGCGGCCGCCGCCGTACCGTCCAAGGACGACCGGGTGAAGACGGATCTCGGGTTCTTCCGCGATCCGGCGAAGAGCCAGCACGTGATCGATTTCTACCTGTACTACAACGACATCATCGTGGACACGATCGAGCACTTCGCGCGCCTGGTCAAGGATGTGGCCGGGCGGGAGTGCCTGTTCGGGGCGTTCTACGGGTACATGTTCGAGCTGTCCGGGTCGCCCGAGGGCGGGCACCTGGCGCTCGAGCGGCTGCTGCACTGTCCGGACGTGGATTTCCTCACCGCGCCGTCGTCGTACGGGTTCCGTCCGGTCGGCACGGGCTGCAGCGCGTTCATGTCGTTGACCGAGGCGATCAAGCTGCACGGCAAGCTGTGGTTCAACGAGAACGACTACCGCACGCACCTGGTGCCGCAGAAGAAGGGCGTGTTCGACTACGTCGACCTGAAGAACCTGGACGAGTCCGTAGCGGTACAGAAGCGCGAACTGGCGCACACGATCTGCCTGGGAACGGGCATGTGGTGGTTCGACATGGGCGGCGGCTGGTATGACACGCCCGAGTTCATGGCGGCAATTGCCGAGATGAATGTGGTCGGCGAGAAGAGCATTCGGTTCGACCGGTCGTCCGCTGCGGAGATCGCAGTGGTCATCGACGAGGAAAGCATGTGCTGCCGCGAAAGCCGCGGCGCGTTGGCGGGACTTCTGCTGTACCACCAGCGCAACCAGCTCCATCGCCTCGGCGCGCCGTTCGACGTCGTGTTGCTGAACGACCTGGAGAAACTGCGGCCCTACAAGTTGTACATGTTCCTCAACACGTTCCGTCTCGACGCGAAGCAGCGTGCGGCGATCGACGCGGTGGTGAAGAAGGACGGGAAGACGGCGGTCTGGGTCTACGCGCCGGGGTTTGTCGGCGACTCGCTGTCGGACGTGGGCATTTCGTCCGTCACCGGAATCACGGTCGCGCACTCGACAGAGGCGAAGCCGTTGAAGATCACGATCGCGGATGTCGACGACGACACGACCAAGGGCCTGACGCTGAACGCTGGCTGGGGCGACAACGCCGGGATCTCGCCGGTGTTCTTCTGCGAGGACGGGGCGGCGAAGCCTCTCGGCGTCCTCGAGGGGATCGGGAAGACGGGCCTGGCGGTGAAACGCTTCCCGAACTGGACCTCGGTCTACTGCGCGGCGCCGAATCTGCCCTCGTGGCTGCTGCGCTCGGTCGCGCGGGCGGCCGGGGTCCAGATCCTTAACGAGACCGACGATCCGCTGTACGCGAACAGATCGTTCCTGGCGCTGCACACGAATGAGGCAGGCGAGCGCGTCCTGCGGTTTGCGGCGCCGACGTCGCTGTACGAGGTCTTTGACCACAAGCAGGTGGCCAGGGACGCGCTCGAGGTCACGGTCGATCTCCCGGCCAAGCACACGGCGTTCTACTTCCGCGGCACCGAGGAGGAATGGAATCGGGCGGGGGTGAAGTGAGGCGTGCAGTGGCTCGGCGCGTCCCGCGCCGAAGCGGAGTGCTCGGGGCCGTCCTGAGCCCGAGGCCCTCGGCCGGGGACCGGCCCGAGCACCCTGCTGCGGTCCCGGAGGTCCCGCGCCACTGCCCCACGGAGGATTTGTCCGCACAGGTAAAAAGGAGGCAGGTCATGCGTGGTTTACGGCGACTATTGGTCTGGTTCGGGATCCTGGCCTGGGTGCAGTGCGGTCTGGCGGACCCGTTGGCGTGGACGTTCACGCCGGACGGGTGGAAGCCGGAGGAGTGGATCCTGGTCAAAAGTCCGCGCTGGGCGTATTTCGGCACGTGGGCGCAGAAGGAGGACCACATCCAGAACGCGGTGCCGGCGGACGCGACGCCCGACGAGTGGCAGGGCAAACGCGCCAGCGACACCTACACCAGCATGGTCTACGGCAAGCCCTTTGCGGGCGACACGCGGGTCACGGTGAGCATGGACTTTACGCCGCACATGGCGCCACTGGTCGTACTGGCGCCGGAACTGGGCCTGGATGCCTCCGGGCGGCCGGAGTACCGCGAGCACTTCGAGATCTGCGTCTACGACCAGGGCGTCAACTGCTGGCACCATGTGTTCAAGGACGGCAAGCCGTCGTGGACCAAAGCTGCGTATGCGAAGTTCGCACTCAAGCCGGACACGCGCTACACACTCGAGGTGCAGATCAAGGGTAACCAGGTCATCGTGCGCATCGACGGGCATGAGTTCGGCTACTTCGAGGCCGCGCTGCCCGCGCAGTACTACCTCGGCATTACTGGCTGTGAGGGACTAAACCGCTTCTACGACCTGAGCATCGACGGCAAGCTGGCGCCACCCAAGCCGTGAGCGGCAGTCGGGACGGGGGCCGGCCCGGGTTGACACCACATCGCTCCGCCTATTGCACAGGTCGAGAAAAGGAAACCCCCGCCGGAGGAGCTCTTGCTCCCGCCGCCGGGGGTCTGTGCGCGTTCGGAACCGAACGCAGACCGGAAGACCGATCAGCTAACGTGCTTGTTGACCAGCTTGGTCATCTCGAACATGCTGACCTGCTTCTTGCCGCCGAACACGACCTTGAGGGCGTCATCAGCGTTGATGTTGCGCTTGTTCTTCTGGTCCTGCAGCTTGTTCTTCTTGATGTAGTCCCACAGCTTCTTGGTCAGCTGCGTGCGCGGCAACGGCTTGGCTCCGACCACAGCGGCCAACGCGGCGTCGGGTGTAACGGGCTTCATGAACTCAGGATTCGGTTTCCGCTTCGCCATCGATTCTTTCCTCCGTGCGCTTCTTCACCACCAACTTGTTCCTGCATCACCCGCCCCGCGCGTCAGGCACGAGGCGCCCCAAACAGACCGTTTGCTTCTTTCCCTCGCCTTTTCCCTCCTTTGTCTAGTCCACCCTTGAAGTCACTCCTAACCGACAACACCATAATTTATACTCTCAAAACGCGCTCGCGCTAGAGGGAACGGAGAGAAAACTTTGCGCGGCGCCGGGGCTGTGTCGCTCTGGAGCGCGGCTGCCGTCCGAGTGGCGGCGGAACAAGTAGAATAGTAAGATGTTGATGAGCAATTATTAACAACTCAACATCCAGGCCTGTTGACAGATGCTGATACCGGCGCCGGACATGCCGTCAGGCGACCGATGCCGGAGCGATTTTCAGAGGGAAAACCGCGTTTTCGGCGCCTGTCGGCCCGCAGCCGCGGGTCCAGGGCTGTTTCTTTTTCGCCCTTGGGGGCATCGAGCGCATTGTGGCGCGGGACGTTCCGGACCGCAGTTCCCTTCGGCCGGGGACCGTCCGAGCCACCGGCCGAACTGAAAAAGAAACAGCCCTGCCGCGGGTCCGGCGCGGCTTGCACCGCCTGCGGGACGCGGTATGCTTTTGGGCTGAACCGCGCGGGCGAGCAGGGGTATGTTTCCCGGCCGCGGCGCGCCCTGTGCCACGGGTCCGGAGGAGACAGCGAATTTGACACCGCGAGCACTCATCCTGGGTTTTGCCGCGGCCCTGTTCATTGCCGGGGCCGGGTACATCAATGACCGGATCCTGGAGCTGGAGAGCTTCAACAACGGCCACCAGTTGCCCATCTTCGTGGTGGGCATGATGTTTCTCGGCATCGCGCTGCTGAACCCGCTGCTGTTCCGCGTCCGCCGGGCCTTGGCGTTCCGGCCAGTCGAGATCGGTGTCATCGTCATCCTGATGATGGCCGCGTGCAGCATACCCGGGCGCGGGCTGCTGGAGCAGTACACTCAGGTCCTGGTCATGCCGTACCACTGGAACCGGGTGACGCCGGGGTGGCAGGCGCACGACCTGCTGAAGTTCGCGCCGCCGCAGGCCCTGGTTGACGAGGAACCGGCGGACGCGGTGGTCACGCGGTTTGTAACCGGTTCCGACAAGCCGAAGAACCCGCCGCCGGTGTTGTCCGGCACGTGGCTGAAGCTGAAAGCGTCGCAGGTGCCGTGGGCGCAGTGGCGGCGGCCGATGCTGACGTGGATGCCGATGGTGCTGCTGACCGCCATCTGTTCGGTGTGCATGGCTCTGATCGTGCACCGACAGTGGTCCTCGCACGAGCTGCTGCGCTACCCGATCGCGGAGTTCACGACCACGCTGCTGGAGCGCGACGAGGAGAAGGCGTTTCCGGCCGTCTTCTACAACCAGGTTTTCTGGCTCGGGCTGGGGATCGTGCTGCTGATCCGGGTGAACAACGGGCTGTGCGTCTGGTTCCCGGACTACCTCATCCCGGTGCGCCTGAGCTGGAATTTCTGGCCACTGGTCGAGGTCTGGCCGACGCTGGCGAAGACGCCCTGGAATTGGGGCCTGCTGAACGTGAGCTTCTTCCCGCTGGTCATCGCCTTCGCGTTCTTCCTCAGTTCCGAGATCTCGCTGACCCTGGGCATTTCGCAGGTGCTGTGGTTCCTGGTCGCGGCGCCGCTGGTGACGGCCGGCATCAGCCTGGAGACGGACTACGACATCGGCGGCTGGCAGGGTTGGCACCGGGCCGGAAGCTACACCGCCTTCACCCTGATGCTGCTTTACGCCGGACGGCACTACTACGGCGAGAACTTCCGTCGCGCGATCTGCTTCTGGCGCGACCGGGCCGCGGCGGACGGCGTCGTCTGGGCCTGTCGTATCTTCCTGGTGTCAGTGGTGTTGCTGATCGCGCTGGTCATCCGCCTCGGGCTGTCCTGGCCGCTGGCGACCATCACCGTGCTGGTGATGCTGATGACGTTCCTGATCGTGTCCCGGATCAGTGCAGAGACGGGGCTGTTCTTCATTCAGCCCGGGTGGCAGCCGTTCGGGGCGATCATGACGCTGTTCGGCGGGTACGCGATGGGGCCGACCGGGATCGTCATTTCAGCCCTGGTCTGCGCCGTGCTGTGCATTGACCAGAGCCAGGCATTCATGCCGTACCTGATCAACGGCCTGAAGATCAGCGAGACCCTGAAGGTGCGCGTCACGACGATGGCCACCACCACGTTCGGCATGTACGTCATTGCGCTGCTGATTGCGGTGCCGATCGTGCTGGTCGCCTCGTACGATTTCGGCACCCCGACGCAGTATCACTGGTCGTACTACCGCGTTCCGACCATGGCGTTCCGCGCCGCGGAGCCGGAGATCCTGAAGCTGAAGGCGACCGGGACCCTGGAGCAATCCGAGGCCTTGAGCGGCTGGCAGCGGCTGGCGCACATCCGACCGCCGGCGAAGTTCCTGTGGGCGGCTGGCAGCGGCTTCGTGCTGGTGATCGTGTTTGCGATCCTGCGGCTGCGCGTGCCCTGGTGGCCGCTACACCCGGTGTTGTTCCTGATCTGGGCCACCTACCCGCTGGCGGCCATGTCACACTCGTTCCTGATCGGCTGGATGGTGAAGAAGGCGTCGGTGCGGTTTGGCGGCAACCGCCTGGTCGAGAAACTGAAACCGTTCATGGTGGGGGTGATTGCCGGGGAAATTCTCGGCGCGCTGTTCTTCATGATCGTCGGCGCGGTGTACTACTTCGCGACCGGCGAAAAGCCGCTCAGCTACCGGTTCTTCCCGCGCTGAGGGCGTGGCGGTCTGGCCAATGTGGGTGCCGGCGCCCGCGAGGACGCGGGGCGCTCTAGGGGGCGTGCCTATTCTGAGCTATGGAGCGCCCGCGTCCTCGCGGGCTCTGGACGTGTTGCACGCTGATACGTCCTTGATGCTGGGTTCTCAAGCAAGGAGGGCGGGACCATGCCGAACCTGCGCGTGACCGGGCACTACTACCAGCAGTTCGATGCCGACCTGGCGCGGGACGTGCCCGGCGAGGGGTACGGCGGCTGGCAACAGGCGCCCGTTGAACTGAGCCGCGAACACACCGCCGTGGTGATCATGCACGCCTGGGACGCGGGCACGGCGGAGCAGTTCCCCGGCTGGCACCGCGCCGTCGAGTACATTCCCCGCGCCGAGGAGATCTGCCGCACGGTGTTCCCGCGTCTGCTCGGAACGGTGCGGCGCAGCGGGTTCCGGCTGTTCCACGTCGTGGGCGGCGGCGGTTACTACCGCGGCTGCCCGGGCTTTCGCAAGGCCGTGGACCTGGCCGGCCCCGCCAGTGCCCCCAGCCTGCCGCAGGTCGACGCCGACCCGGCACTGACCGCGCTGCGGCAGTTCCGCGCCGACCACGTGTTCGTGGGCCAACGCAACCGCGAGGATGTGACCCGCGGCTTTGCGCGTGTCGATTTCCACCCCTCCGCCCGCCCGGAACCGCAGGAAGGCGTGGCCGAGAACGGTCACCAGCTCTTCGCGCTCTGCCGGCACTATGGTGTGAACCACCTGATCTACGCCGGGTTCGCGATCAACTGGTGCCTGCTGCTGTCGCCCGGCGGCATGGCGGAGATGTCGAAGTACGGCGTCATGTGCTCCGCACTGCGGCAGGCGGTCACGGCGGTCGAGAACCGCGCGAGCGCGCGGCAGGAGTCGCACAAGGAAGAGGGGCTGTGGCGCACCGCGCTGGCGTTCGGGTTCGTCTTCGACGTCGACGACGTCCTGGCCGCGCTGGAGGGGGACGAGGCGTAGGCGGCATCACCCTTCGCTGTGCCCCCCCCGTGGCGCGGGACCTCCGAGACCGCAGCCGAGATCCTCGGGTCCGTCTCGGACCGAGGATCTCGGCCGGGGACCGGCCCGAGCACCCTGCTTCGGCGCGGGACGCTCCGAGCCACTGTCGCGGGCCCTGACTATATGAGTCTTTCCTCGCGGAAGCTGAGGTAGTCTTTGAGGCGGGCGAGGGTCTTGCGGCCCAGGACGACGTGGTCCATGACCTCGATGCCGATGAGCTTGCCGGCGGCGACCAGGTCGCGGGTGCAGGCGATGTCCTCGGCAGACGGGGTGGGGTCGCCGCTGGGGTGGTTGTGGGCAAGCACGATGCGGGCGCAGCTTTCACGGATCGCGACCCGGAACACTTCGCGGGCGTGGACCTGGCTGCGGTCGAGCAGCCCGATGGTGATCCGCTCGGGCGGGCGGAGCAGGTAGTGCTTGGCATCGAGGAGCAGGAGCAGGAATTCCTCCTGTTTCGCGTCGCGGAACCGTTCACGGAGCAGGTCGGCGACCTCGGCCGGGCCACGGAGCAGGGGCCGGTCCCCGGCCTGGCGCTCCGCCAGGCGCCGGGCGAGGCCGAACGCGGCGTGCAGTTCGACCGCCTTGGCGCGGCCGATGCCGCGGACCCGGCACAACTCGGTAACCGACGCGCCGGCCAGGCGCGTGAGGTCGTCGTCAAACGCTTTCAGGACATCCCGAGCCAAGTCGAGCACGGAGCGGCCCCGGGTGCCGGTGCGCAGCAGAATAGCGAGCAGCTCGTCGTCCTTCAGCGAGTCGGCGCCCTTGCCGAGCAGCCGCTCGCGTGGCCGTTCGTGGTTGGGCATCTCGGCGATCATGTGTCCAGACCGGGCGCGGTTGGCATCGACCTCTTTGTACAACGTGAAATTCCCTTCTGGGCAGGCCGGTTGCGGAGTCCGCAACCGGTGCGGGCGGGTCACCATCTTTCGGCCCGTACGCTATGACGATCCCGTTCGTTCACTCCCGCGGCAAACCGCGATTCGGGGCCGCTTGGCGCGGGCAGTACCCCGCCCGGCCCCCCGGGCGGAATCCGCACGTTCCGATGCGGGCGGGGGCCGCCCGCGCTACGGCAAGCCACGCCAGGCCTTTTGCAGCAGGTCACCATTTCTCTTCATGCACGGCGGCGGCCTGGTATCGGGTGCGCGGTTCGGGCGTCTCGGCCGGCCAGCCGACGGCAATGATGGAGACAGGGACGACATTGGCCGGCAGGTTCAGGAGCCCGCGAAGGTACTGAACGCGGTCTTCACGCGGGTGCACGCCGAGCCAGCAGGCACCGAGGCCGAGGGCGGAGGCGGCCAGCAGGACAGTCTGGATGGCCGCGGAGCAGTCCTGCAGCAGGTAGGACAGTTGTCCACTGTTGGCCTTGTCGAGGTCGCCGCACACGACCAAGCCCACGGCCGCTTTGGCCAGCAGCTTGCCATTGGGCAGTTTCGCCGCGATGGTGGCGAGGGTGCCTGGCTCCCTGACCACGACGAAGTGCCAAGGGTCCTTGCAGCAGGCGGACGGCGCGGCCATGGCTGCATCGAGGAGATCGCGGATCACGTCGGGCGGGACCGGGCGCGGCTCGTACTGGCGGACGCTGCGACGGGAGAAGATGAAGTGCAGTTTGGGGTTCATTGGGGGGCTGGGGGGTAGTGATCAGTAATCAGTAATCGGTGATCGGTGTTTAGTTATCAATAATCGGGGGTTGGGAATGGGGGTGGGTCGAGTTGTTGCCGCTGGGGGCGGGGAGACGGACAGGCACGGCCCTCAGAGCGGGTTTCCTTCCCGCACGGCGCGAATGATATTCGTGGTTGAGAGCCCGGCGACCAGGGGAAGGATTTCGACTCGGGTCTGCAACTCCTTGAGCAGCAGATACTCTTCGTGTACCAGGGTTTCCGGCCGGTAATCGCCGCCCTTGGCGTAGATGTCGGGCTTCACCTGGCGGATCACGTCCAGGGCGTTGGGAGTCTCGAAGACCACCACGGCGTCCACGGCTTCGAGGCTGGCGATGAGGTAGGCCCGGTCCGCTTCGGGGACGACGGGGCGTCCGGGGCCCTTGTTGGCCCGGACCGACTCGTCGCTGTTGATGGCCACCAACAGGGCGTCGCCGAGCTGCCGTGCCTGGGCCAGGTACTGGACGTGGCCGCGATGCACAATGTCGAAGCAGCCGTTGGTGAGGACCAGTTCCCGGCCGGCCCGGGCCAGGTCCTGGCGCCAGCTCACGGCCGCCTCGAGAGTCATGATCTTGTGTTCGGGTATTCGGAGTGGGTTCACGGGAAGGTTAGCCTGGCCGCAAACGGCGGGGGCGCGGGAGTCCTCAGATGAACTCGGCCCGCAGCGCTGCGGAAAAACTCTGGAGTTTGTCGATGCTCGGCTTGAAGGTCTTGTCCTTGGTTTCCGCCGCCTTGAATGCGGCGGCCGCCAGTTCTTTGAGCTCCGGGACGTCGACATTGTCCGCCAACCAGACCAGAGCTTGAGCCGCGGATTGGAATTCGACCCACTGATCCGTGTCCAGGCTGGTGAGCAGGTCCTTGCAGACCGTATCGAGCGTTTCCGCGACGTCCTGAACGAGCAGCAGGACTTCGCCCGGATCCAAGTTGAAAACGTCGCGGAGCCGCCTGGCGACGGCCACCGCTTCTGGGGGTGCTTTCAACGCCCATTCCTCCATGGCGCCGCGCGCGGGGCCGGCGGGGCCGCTCTTTGCCGAGTGCCGTCAGTTGGTGCGCTTGAAAACGGGCAGGTACTTTCCCAGGCGCGAGTGCAGTTCGCCAACCACTTTCTTCACTTCGACAAAATGATTGTTCATGTTCACGAGCCGCACGGCGAGGATCTGGGCCACCTGCAGGGCCATCTGGGAGTCGGTTTCCATGAGCTTGGGCAGATCCTCGATGACGTGGAACTCACAGTCTGTGACGGCGACGACGGTCGCGGTGCAGTTGCTCCGGAGCAACGCGGAGATCTCGCCCAGGATCGTGCCCGGCTCTTCGATGCGCCCCACCTCGTAGCCGTCCACGAGGCAGGTGGCTTCACCGCGAACCAGGACATACACGCATCCTCCCGGCTTACCCTCCTCGAGGACCTTTTCCCCGGCCCGGAACCTGGCCGTAGGAACTCTCAGACTCCGAAGTTTCTGCAGGTTCATACCACCCCCGTCCGCGCGCGGGTGACGCTTTCCCGCTTGTGCCCATATCTGCGCGCCACATGCTCTATGCGTACTGCATGCCTGACTACCATACCATACGGGCCGGATCAATCAACCCGGCGCGACAGCTCGGGATCCCGACGCCAGACGGGCCGGGAATCTCCGTCGTCGGGGTTCGCCGCGGGGGCGTTCACCGGCACCGGCGCCGCGCTTACTCTGCCGCACACTCAGACACAGACCGCGCAACCGCGGACCTCTCGCGGGCCGGTCACCCCGGTGACACGCACCGACACAAAGGTGTTGGCTGTGAGGTCCGCGGGGGACGCCTCCAGCCGCACCCAAAGGTAGTTGTTGGACCAGCCGCCCGGGCCGTCGGGTGGCGACGTCGTCTCAACGAGGACCTCCTGTTCGGCGCCGACGTTCCGTGTCGCAAAGGCAACCGCCCTGTCGCGGCCGATGGCGACCAAGCCGTCGTGGCGGCGTGTCGCCAGGGCGCGGTTGACGCGGCTGGACATGGCCGCGGCCGGGGTTCCCGGGCGCGGCGAGTAGCTGAACACATGGAAAAAAGCGAACGGCAAGTCCGCCGCGTTCCGGCAGGTCTGTTCGAAAGCAGCCTCCGTCTCGCCAGGGAACCCGACCAGGAAATCCGTGCCCACGCACAAGTCCGGGATTCGGGCCACGGCATCCGACACGAGGGCACCGAATTCGGCGACTGTGTAGGCGCGGTTCATGGCGCGCAGGACGCTGTCCTCCGCGTACTGCATCGGCAGATGGAGGAAGCGGCACAGCCTGGGTTCGTGGGTCATGAGTTCGACGAGCCGCGGCACGACCCGGCCGGGTTCGGTGGAACCCAGGCGCAACCGGAACGCCGGCCCCAAAGCGAGCAGTTCGGCGGCCAGGTCAGCGAGGTCGCGGCCCGCGTCGCTGTAGGCGGCAATGTTGACGCCGGTCAGGACGATTTCCCGGTGGCCGCGGTCGAGCAATTCGCACGCTTCGCGCCGCACGTCCAGCCACGACCGCGACCTCTCGGGGCCCCGAGTTCGGGGTACGATGCAGTAACTGCAGGCCGCGTTGCAGCCGTCCTGAATCTTGAGATTGGCTCGAGTCTTCTCGGGGTAGAGGCCGCAGCCGGCCTCCGTGAACGGGGTGGGTGCTGCGGACGCTTCCGAGGGCAGCGCGACAACGGCGGGCCGGGGGGGGCGCAGCAGATCTTTGGGAAGATGCCGGCCAAGTCCGGTCTTCCCGGGGTTTGGGACCACCAGATCCACCGCCTCCTCCTGGCCCCAGGCTTCGGGGTGCAGGCTGGCGGAGCACCCGGCCAGGACCAGAAAGGCGTGCGGGTTCCGGCGCCGCGCCGCGCGCACGGCCTGGCGCGTCTTCTGCTCCGCGGTCGCGGTGACGGCACAACTGTTGACGACCAGCAGGTCGGCGGGGTCGCCCCAGGGCACGAGGCGCCACCCGCGGCGCACGAGGTCGTCGCCGATCAGGGCCGAATCCGCCTGGTTGAGGCGGCAGCCGATGGTGTGGATCGCACAGGTGCGGATGTCTCGTCCTTCCGACATGGGGTACGGCATGGTTCAGGTCTCACGCCTGAGGGTCAGCCATCTTTCGAACCGTGCCTGAACGGCTGCACTTCCCGACGCGGTGGGGCGCAGCCCGTCACCGGCCACGGGGCCGCGTTCCGTCTGCCCGGGGCCCCGCGCCATGAGGGCCGCCCCGAGCAGAGCGTCACCATTGCCGCGCCGGACGGGCGCGTTCAGGGTTTCGGCCAGCAGTTGCAGCCAGGTTGCGTCTCGGCTGCCGCCGCCGGTCACGCAGATACCGTTCGGGAACCGTGTCGTGCGGAGTTCTTCGCCGACGAGTTGCCGCAGGCTGTAGGTGATGCCTTCGAGAACCGCCGCGGCACGGACCCGGGATGGCGCCGGAGCAGACCATGGGTTCCCCGACCGGATGCGTTCCGGGAAGAAGGCGCAGAACGGGGTGGCGCCGGAGTCGGCGGAAGCCAGGATTTCAGCCAGTCCGAGGTGGGCTTCACGGAGGAACTGCTCCAGGGGTGCGTCGGGCAGCAGCCGGTTGCGGGCCCAGTCCAAGGCGAGGCAGCCTTCGTCCCGGGTTGCCAGTTCATAGTAGCCGCCGCCGGGGTAGGGTCCCCAGCAGCCACCGGGGTTGTAGGGGCCGGGGTTCGATCCGCGGCAGCAGTAGGCGACCAGCGCGGTGCCGAGGGTGACGACGACATCGTCGGGGCCACAGCCGTTGCCCATTGCCCCGGCGGTCTGGTCGTTGCCGGCGAGCACGATGTTCAGTTCGGACGCCAGATTGAGTTCGTGAGTGACGCGGGGTGCGCAAAAGGCCTGGCCCGGGGCGAGGAGTCGCGGCCAGTTCATGGCCTCGAGGCCGCTCCAACGCAGGACATCGGTCCACCAGTTTCCTGTCTGCAGCGAGTAGGCGCCGCTCATGGCCGCCAGATTGGCGTCCAGGACGTTCATACCGGTCAACCGGCGGCACACCAGTCCGGGCAGTGACAGGACCGTGCTGCCGGACGGGACGCCGTCGGGCAGGTTGCGGCAGGCCCAGAGCAGCTTGCAGAGCAGGAGTTGCGGCACCGGTGCGGCGAAACTGCAGTGCTGATGGAATTCGGGACCGAAGCGGGCGGCGATCGCCTGCGCCTCCGCGGTGGCGCGGGTATCCATCCAACTGATGAGCGGCAGCATGGGCTTCCCGGCGGGAGAGAGGACGGTGAAGGTTTGGGCTTGGCTGGTGATGGCGAGGCGGCGCACCTGCCGGGGGTCGACCTGCGCCCGTTCGCACACCCGGCGCAGGACCCGGACCGTAGCGGCCCAGAACTCGTCCGGATCCATCTCGGCCCGGTCGCCGGAGCGGGCCAGGTAAGTCACCGGTTCCTCGCTGTCCGCAACGCGGATCAGGGTCCGGTCGAACAGCGCGGCTTTCAGGTTGGTGGAGCCGCAGTCCAGGCAGGCCACCCAATCGCTATCCGTATCCATGGCACGCAGCTCCTGTCATGGCTTCGTTGCCGATGATTCCCGCAGGGGGCGGAGGACCCCGCCAGCCACCGAGTACGTAGCGGCCAGGCGGTCCTGCAGTTCGGGGAACGGGGTCGTGGCCGCCAAGATGACTTGGT
This sequence comes from Lentisphaerae bacterium RIFOXYA12_64_32, assembly GCA_001803235.1. Classification (GTDB taxonomy): domain Bacteria; phylum Verrucomicrobiota; class Lentisphaeria; order Oligosphaerales; family YB12-FULL-65-16; genus YB12-FULL-65-16. The sequence goes on along the minus strand of MHBL01000338.1, from coordinate 18,532 downwards.
CTCCCGGCGCGATCATCTGGAAGAAGGTCCGCCGCCGGTCTGGGTCGAGTTCCCCCACGACATCATCGACAAGGACGACAATGCCGCCGTTGGGGGCAGAGCGTTGACGGATGAGTTCCAGCGACGCCAGGCGCAGGGCCAGACAGGCGATCCGAACCTCTCCTTCGGAGCCGAACTCGCCGAGGGGTCGCCGGCCCCTGGAGATGGCGACCTCATCGCGGTGCGGGCCCCAGCGGGTGTGTCCTTCGGCGCGGTCCTTTGCATATCCCTTGGCCAGCAAATCCCGAAGTGCGGTTTCCGCGGCGTCTTCCGTCATCGCGGCCGGTTCCGGCCGGCCGAGTCCGGACACGAACCGAAGGGAGAGCGGTTCCGTTCCGGAGAGGATCTGGGGGGCGGTTGTTGACAGGCAGGCCGCGAGTTGCTCCACGCAGGAACGGCGACGTGTGGTCACGCAGGCGCCGTGCCGTGCAATGGCCGCGTCGTAGGCTTGGAGTGCCGCGCCATACTTGTCGGGGTCACGAAGGATGGCGTTTCGGGACTTGAGCGCCAAGGCCCACTTCTGGAGGTGCTCCACGTACAGCGGGTCCAATTGGCTGAGGAGGATATCCAGAAACCGGCGCCGGTCTCTGGCCGTTCCCTTGATCAGCAAGAGGTCCTCCGGGACGAGGGCCTGGCAGGGAAACTGGTGGATGAACTCGCTGGCTTTTGTCACGGATCGCCCGTTGACCAAGAGGGACCGCTGCTGTCCGTGCGTGACGCAAAGGTCCACGGCGGCGGTGCTGCCCTGCGGGGTGGGTGTTTCCACCGTGCCCCGCAGAGTGAAGGTGTCTGCCTCCCAGTGGCAGAGCGTGTCGATCAGGCGGGTACGGAAGGATCGGAGGATTGCCAGGTACCAGACGGCTTCTAAGAGATTGCTCTTTCCTTGACCGTTGGCCCCCAGCAGCAGGGTCCACCCACGAGGGAGGGTCAACTCAGCGTTTCGGTAGTTCCGGAAATTGCGCAGCTTCAGGTGAGAGAGCATTTGGGATGTGGATCCGACGAGCCCAGCCCATATGCCACTGAGGCCGGACGGCGGCTGTGGGGCTGCTTGTCCGGTGGCGCCACCGGCGGACGTCAGCCGCGCATGGGCATAACGACGTACAGGAACCCCTCGTCGCCGCAGAGGGAGACGGGGCTGTATTCGTCGTTGAACTGCATGACGACCTGGTCACACTCAAGGCTGCGGAGCGGTTCTGAAAAGAATCCCGGATTGAAGGATATCTCGAACGGCGCGCCTTGGTAGGACACTTCAATGGGTTCCTTAGCTTCGCCGAACTCCGGGCTGGTCGCCGAAATCTGCATTTGGGCATTTTCCAGGCGGAACTTCACCGATGCGCTGCTATCGCTCACGACCATGGCAACGCGGCTGAGAACGGTACTGAACACATCTCGGGGGATGGCGATCGAATGGGCAAACGTCGCCGGTATAACCTGGCGGTAGTTCGGGTACGTGCCCTCGACGAGTTTCGACGTCATTGCCGTGCCGCCAAATGCGAAGGCAACGCGGGCTTCGGACACGCGAACCTTCACTTCTCCGTCCCCCTGCAGGCTCTTCTGCAGTTCATGTACCACCTTCTGCGGCAGAATGACATCGCCGTCGGGCAGTGAATCCCCCTCTAGAGCCTTTTCCACAAGTGCCAAGCGTCGCCCGTCTGTAGCCGCAACCGTGAGAATGCCGCCTCTGACACTCAGCAGGATACCGTTGAGGACGTGCCGGGTTTCATCGACACTGCATGAATAGGAAACCTTGCTGAGGGCCTTCCTCAACTCGTCGGCTTTGATGCCGAAGCCCCACTCTTCACTGAAGTCGGGTTCCTTCGGAAATTCACGGGCGTCCAGACCGACCATTCGGAAAAAAGCCTTGCCGCACGAGATGGAGGTCAACTGGTTAACGTCGGTCTCCAGACTGACATCTCCTTCCGGCAATGACCCGACAATCTGGGCCAACTTCTTGGCCGGCAGAGTTGTGCTGCCCGGCTTGGCTGCCGTTGCTGCCACACGCGTCCTGATGCTCACCTCGAGATCCGTGGTGGCGAGATAGATGCCGGTCTCATCCGCCTCAATCAGAACGTTATTGATGACTGGAAGCGTTGTTCGGGCCGTGACGACGTTAAGAACGGTCCGCAGGCCTGCCACCAGTTCATTCTTTGGGAGCACCGTTTGCATGCTGTTTCCCCTTCGTTCACAACCATCCGGGTAGTGCTATTCTAGATAAAAGGATAAAGTATTAGTCGTATTATAGCCGGTAATAACTCAAAGAAAAGACAGCCGACGGTTACTATACAACGGGTTAGGGCCAACGCAACGCAGTTAATAACCCGGCCTCCAGGCTGTTAACAGCGCAGGTAAGATGTCCTTGTTCTCTGTTATTCACAGGCGCTCAAAACTTATTGTCAGACTTCTGAGCAGCCCACACAGGAGGTGCCATGATGGAGCCGGATCCGGCGGTGCATATGAGTCAGCTTCTGGAACGGTACCCGCCACTGAGCCCCGTGGCACCGGACCTGAACGCGGCGTTTGCCTGCATGGCGACAGCCATAGAGCGCGGGAGAACGCTGTTCGTCTGCGGCAACGGAGGAAGTGCGGCGGACGCGGAGCACATGGTGGGGGAACTGGGGAAGGTTTTTCTGGTGCCCCGCACGTTGCAGGAGGATGAGCGACGGAAACTGGTGGAGTTGGGGGACGATGGGCGGTACTTGGCAGATAGGCTGGTGCCTGGATTTAGGGCCATAGCTCTGACGGGGCATCCGGCGCTGGCCACGGCGCTGGCCAACGACGTTGGTGCAGACATCGTGTTCGCGCAGCAGTTGCAGGTCCTCGGATCGCCGGGCGATGTCCTGATTGCGCTGTCGACGTCTGGCAATGCTCGAAATGTGATTTTGGCGACACTGGTGGCTAGGACAAAGGGGATTCGTGTCGTGGGGCTGACCGGCCAGGACGGGGGGCGCCTGCGGCAGACGGCAGATGTGTGCATCTGTGTCCCGGAGCGTGCGACCTACCGCGTTCAAGAGTACCACCTGCCGGTGTATCACGCGCTGTGCGCCATGCTGGAGACGCGGTTTTTCGGTGGAGCCGTAACGGTCCGATGAGGGGGCAATTGCCCCCGGGGGGGGTGCTGCTGCGTCTGTCGCGGGTGGAAAACGCACCGCAACGGGGATCCGGCCGAGCCGTCCCTCCCGACGGGCAGGATGAGGGAGCGGTCTCCGGGGGGCCGCTTGCTGACACGCGCGACTCGGACAGACGTGCGCCCGCGACTGACACAGCGCGGGTTTTGGTAATGCGTCAGCGCCCCCCGGGCGGGCCGGCGCCCGGGGGGGGCTGACGCATTACGGGTTTTGCGGGGCGGCATTGGCAATTTGCGCGGGATAGGATATTCTAGACGTGACGACCTTCGCGCGTGCGCGAACTGCCTGAAAATTGAGTCAAGGATAGAAGGCAAGCAACGGTACGCCGGCAGAGGGCTCAAGAGCCGCTGCCAGAGAGCGGGCGTTTTCGCGTGCGCGGTGCGCGCAGTGTCGGCGGTATTCACTCGTAGCTGGGGTCGGTAGTCGTGACAGAAAGAGATGAATTCATCGTAGACCTGCTCACGACGCACGGCATGCTCACCGCCGAGCAGGCAGAGCAGACCAGGGAGAAAGCGAACGCCGACGAGAAGGCGGCCATCACCGTTGTGGGGGAGTTGTTCAGCATTCCGGAAGAGGACATTGTCATGCTCATGGCCGCCGAGTATGGCATGGACACCTTCGACTTCACGGACTACCGGGTTCCTCCGGATGTTATTGCCTCCATGCCGGCGGATGTGGCGCGGCGCTACCGCGTGGTGCCCGTGATGAAGACGGACGGGGTCCTGACGGTGGCGATGGGCGACCCGAGCGACCTCGAAGCGCTGGATTCTCTCCGCTACATTCTGAAGTCCGACATCGAGGGGGTCTTGGTTCCGCCGCGGCAGATTGCCCAGCAGATCCAACAGCACTACGGCAACGTGGAAGAGTCGGTCGAGTCGTTCCTGGAAGACATTACGGAAGGAACGCTGGACGTCAGTGAAGTGACGGCCACCGAACAGGATGGCAAAGCCGCCCAAACGGAAGATGATGCCCCGATCATCCGGCTCGTGTCTCTGATTATCCTGGAAGCGTTTCGGACCCGTGCGTCGGACATTCACCTTGAGCCGCTGGAGAAGCGGTTCCGGGTCAGGTACCGCATCGACGGGGTCTTGCAGGAGATGGAGAGCCCGCCGAAGTATCTGCAGAACAACATCATCAGCCGCCTGAAGCTGATGGCCAGCATGGACCTGTCGGAACATCGAGTCCCGCAGGACGGTCGTATCCAGATCGCGGCCATGATGGGCCGCGCGCTGGACCTGCGCGTGTCGAGTGTGCCCACGTCGTACGGCGAGTCCATCGTCATGCGTATTCTGGACAAGAGCAGCGTCATGCTGGGAATTCCGGAACTGGGCTTCTTTGCGGATGATCAGGACACGATCGAGAAGATCCTCGCCTTGCCGGACGGGATCTTCCTGGTGACCGGGCCGACCGGGTCAGGCAAGACGACGTCGCTGTACGCGTTTCTGCACACGCTGAACCAGCCGACGCGGAAGATCATTACCGCAGAGGACCCGGTCGAGTACGAGCTGTCCGGGATCAACCAAGTGCAGATTACGGTGGATATCGGCATGACATTTCCCCTGGCATTGCGGGCCATGTTGCGTCAGGCGCCGAACATCATCATGGTCGGAGAAATCCGCGAAATGGACGCCGGCGAGATTGCGATCAACGCGGCGTTGACCGGGCACCTGGTGTTCAGCACCCTGCACACGAATGACGCGCCGGGCGCGGTGACCCGTCTGATCGACATGGGCATTAAGCCCTTCCTGGTGGCCTCGGCCCTGCGGGCGGTCATGGCCCAACGTCTGGTGCGGCGGATCTGCAAACACTGCAAGGAGCCGACGCCGGCGACGTCGGACGAACTGGAGACGCTGCAACTGCCGCCCGACTACTTCCAGCATGCGACACTGATGCGCGGCCGGGGTTGCTCGGAGTGCAAGAAGGGCTACAAGGGACGTTTTGGGATCTATGAGATTTTCAAGATGAACACGACCATTCAGGGGTTGATTTACGCCAAGGCGGCGTCCAGTGAGATCCGGGACCAGGCGCGCGCGGTGGGCATGCGGACGCTGCGGGAGGACGGCCTGCGCAAGGCGGCGGCGGGGCTCACCACGCTGGAGGAGGTCATCCGCAACACGACGGGCGATGATGAAGAGGGTGGTGGACATTAGCCGGGTGACGTGAGGTGCGGGCATGGCCGTGCCGGCCATGCGGCGAACGGGCGCCTCCGATGCAGAGAGCGGGGACTGACGACGATGCCAGACCTAGACCTGGATGCGGAAACCAATGCGATATGGCATCTGCTTCTGGACGCCAACAAGGCGACCGAGGAGCAATTGACCGAGATTTACGAGGAGCACCAGCGGACCGGGAAGGCGTTTACCGCGGTGCTCTACAACTACGGCATCGTGACAGAAGACGACCTGATGACGATGATCGCCGAGAACTTGGGCACAGAGGTGGTGAAGCTCAAGGAAATCGACATTTCGAAGGACATCATCAAGAAGGTGTCCGCGGCCACGGCGCGGATGTATGGGGTCATCCCGGTCCGGGAGGAATTCGACACGTTGTTCGTGGCGGCGCGCGACCCGATGAACTTCCGGATGATCGACGAACTGCACTATGTGGTGGGCATGGACTGCCGTGTTCTGGTGGCGAAGCCGAACGAGATCGAAGCCGGGCTCGACCATTTCTACCCCGAGAAAGCGGACTCGGTGAAGGACGTGCTGCAGGAGATGGAGGGTGCGGACCTTCACTCCATTACCGAAGCGGATAGCGATGACGCGGCGTCCCTCGAAGCAATGGCGTCGAACGCGCCGATCGTGCGCTTCGTGGACGTCATCCTGTACCAGGCGGTCAAGGACCAGGCCAGCGACGTGCATTTTGAGCCGTTTGGCGACGAGTTCCGGATTCGGTATCGGATTGACGGGGCCCTGTACGAAATGGCGCCGCCGCCGAAGCACCTCGCCGTGCCGGTCATCAGTCGCGTGAAGGTCCTCAGTGGCCTGAACATTGCGGAACGGCGTCTGCCGCAGGACGGCCGCATCGAGTTGCGCATCGGCGGCCGGCCCATTGACCTGCGCGTTTCCACGCTGCCCACGCGGTACGGCGAGAGCGTGGTGCTGCGCGTGCTGGACCGCGAAGTGGTGGCGCTGGATCTGGAGAATCTCGGCATGGATCAGCAGTTGCTCCGCGGTGTTCGGGGGGTCATTGAGAGGCCGAATGGGATTTTCGTCGTCACCGGTCCGACCGGGTCGGGAAAGACCACCACGTTGTACTCCTGCCTGAAAGAGGTCAACGACCCTCAGGACAAACTGCTGACAGCCGAGGATCCCGTGGAGTACAACATCGAAGGCATCATTCAAGTCCCCGTCAAAGAGTCGGTTGGGATGACGTTTGCGCGCGCGCTGCGTGCGTTCCTGCGGCAGGACCCCGACATCATCATGCTGGGGGAAGTGCGCGATCTGGAGACCGCGCGCATGGCGATCCAGGCGTCGCTCACGGGGCACTTTGTGCTCAGCACCCTGCACACGAACGACGCCCCCGGTGCGGTGACCCGTCTCATCGACATGGGTGTGGAGCCGTTCCTGATCAGTTCGACGCTCATTGCGGTTCTGTCGCAGCGGCTGATCCGGCGCGTGTGCAAGAATTGCCGCGTGGAATACGAGCCGGAGGACGCCGAACTGACACTCATGAATCTCACCCGAGACGACATTGGCGGCCGCAAGTTCAGCTATGGTAAGGGGTGCGAGGTTTGCAGTAACACCGGATACAAGGGGCGGCTCGGGCTTTACGAGTTTATGTTTGTGAGTCGAGCCATCCGCGAACAGATCAACAAGAGGCAGCCGACCTCGGTCATTCGCGAGAAAGCGGTACAGGAGGGGATGGTGTCGATGCGACTGAACGGCGTGAAGGCCATTATGGATGGCATCACGACGGTTGAGGAAGTGGTGAAGTACACCTCCTAGGGTAAGTCAGCCGCCCTGGCGGCGGGAGGCGACAGTGAGTCCGGGCGGAGAAGTGATAGCGAGTGGCTTGCAAGATGAGCATTGACGGCACATTTTGAACCGCTTCTGGCCTGCCTGGCTTCCGAAGCGGTCAGAGTCAAGAGTGGGAATAGGCCCTTGATCTGTCCCTGAATACACTTTTAGGAAGATAGCGAAGTGAGGGTGTAGTCCATGGCTGTTGAGATGACGGATCTGCTGCAACTGGTTCTGGACGAGGGCGCCAGCGATTTGCACATCCGGGTGGGGCTTCCGCCGGTGCTGCGGATCCATGGCGGCCTGACCCCTCTGGATACCGCCGTGCTTGTCGCGGAGGACACGGAGCGGCTGATGAAAGCCATCACCTCCGATGCGAATCAGCAGAAGTTGCAACGGGACGGTGGGGTGGATTTCGGGTTCGCGTTCGGGACCGCCGCCCGTTTCCGGGTGAGCGTGTTCAAGCAGAAGGGCACGGTCGGCATCGTGCTGCGGACCATCTCGAACAAGCTGTTGTCGCTGGAGGAGATCGGTTTGCCGCCGGCGTTGAAGGACATTCTGTTCCGGCCGCGCGGGCTGGTTCTGGTCACGGGCCCGACGGGCAGCGGCAAGTCGACGACCCTGGCCAGCATGATCGACGTGATCAATAAGGAGCGGGACTGCCACATCATCACGGTTGAGGACCCCATCGAGTTCTACCACACCCACAAGACATCGATCCTGACACAGCGCGAGATCGGGGTTGACGTGCCGTCGTTCTCCGAGGCCTTGCGCCGGGCGTTGCGTCAGGACCCTGACGTCATTCTGGTCGGTGAAATGCGTGATTTGGAGACGATCGCGGCGGCCGTCACCGCGGCGGAGACGGGGCACCTGGTGTTCGGGACCTTGCACACCACGGGGGCAGCCGAGACCGTCGACCGAATTGTGGACGCTTTTCCAACCGACCAGCAGGAGCAGATTCGCGCGCAGTTGGCCATGTCCGTGGTCTGTGTCGTGTCGCAGGTGCTTCTGCCGCGGTTGGACAAGCCCGGGCGCGTGGCCGCCTTCGAGATCATGATTGCGACGCCGTCTATTGCCGCGCTCATTCGCGACAACAAGACCTACCGGATCACCTCGGACATTCAGACGGGCGCCAAGTACGGAATGAACACTCTGGACTCGCACTTGATGTCGCTCTACGAGGGAGGCAAGATCTCCTACGGCGAGTTGATCACGAAGTGCAAGGACGCGGAAGGCATTGTCCAGAAGATGAGGCAGGACAAGAAGAAGTAGTTTCGGCCCGGGGCCGGGAGGACGACTGGAAATGCCGAAGTTCAACTACATTGCGATGGACGGGCGCGGCAAGGAGCAGAAGGGGACCATTGAGGCCGAGAGCGAGCAGGCCGGCGCCGCGAAACTGAAGCAGAAGGGCTTGTTCCCGACGAGTATTACCGAGGCGAAGGGGCGGGCGGCCAAGGGTCCCGGGTCGGGGGCGCCCAAGTTCAGCCTGGGGCGCCTGAGCGCCATGGGCTTTGCGCAGCCGGCATTGTCGAGCAAGCAACTGACGATCTTCACCCGCCAGTTGGCCGTGCTGCTGGACGCCGGTCTTCCCCTGGTGCGCGCGTTGCGGACGCTGGAGCGCCAGTCGAGGAAGAACTTCGCCATGTTGAAGGTCATGCAGGAACTGGCGAATGCGGTGGAAGGGGGCAGCACGTTTTCCGAAGGACTGGCCGGCCAGTCTCGCTCGTTCAACAAGTTGTACGTCAACATGGTCCGCGCGGGTGAGGCCTCGGGCGCCATGGAGACCGTGCTGAACCGACTGGCTGAGTTCATGGAGAAGGCCGAGCGGATCGCGGGCAAAGTGAAGTCCGCGATGGTGTACCCGGTCATCGTCCTGACGGTGGCGATGACCATCACCTCCGGCCTGATGATCTTCATTGTGCCGAAGTTCTCCAAGATCTTCGACGAAATGCTCCCGGGCGAGCCGCTGCCGGGGTTGACGATGTTCGTCATCGGCATCAGTAATTTCATGAAGGACCAGGCGATCGTCATGTTCGGCGGCCTCTTCGCGCTGTTCGTTGCGTTCAAGATGTTCAAGAAGACCAAGGCAGGAGCGTTTGCCATTGACCTGTTCCTGATCAAGGTTCCGCCGATCAACTCTCTTGTGGTGAAGTCTTCGGTGGCCCGATTCTGTCGCACCCTGGGTACGCTGATGCAGTCAGGTGTGGCGGTGTTGCAGGCCCTACAGATCGTGCGCGACACGGCGGGCAACGAAATGGTGGTCCGGGCGATCCAGAGTGTCCATGACGCCGTGAAAGAAGGTGAGGGAATGAGCCGCCCCCTGGAGCAGGCCGGTATATTTCCCGGCATGGTGGTCAGCATGATCGAGGTCGGCGAGGAGACCGGCGCGTTGCCGGAAATGCTGAACCGGATTGCCGATGTGTACGAGGAAGAGATTGACCGTGCGGTGGAAGCCATGACGTCGCTGCTGGAGCCGATCATGATCGTGTTCCTGGCCGTGGTCGTCGGCGGTATCGTCATTGCGTTGTTCCTGCCGCTGATCAAGTTGATTGACAAACTCGGCAGCGGCTGAGCTGGTGCGGTGGGTTTGCCGCCAGGGCTGTTTCAAAAGTAGGGGCGGCCTGTCCTCAGGCCGCCCCCCCCCGGCGTGGGGACACGCCGGGGGTACTCACCGCACGCGACGGTCACGGATCTTGAAACAGCCCTGGTTTGCCGCGGGTCGGGTTTGCCCCCGGCAGGATTGCCGCTATAGTACATCGTTTAGGCTTGGACTCAGAATGTTGCCTGGCGACGCTTCCCGAGCGGTTGCCGGACGTTTTCATATGGCGGGGCGTGGCTCAGCCTGGTTTAGAGCGCTTGGTTCGGGACCAAGAAGTCGGAGGTTCAAATCCTCTCGCCCCGACCATCTCATCATCGGGGTCTGTTGCCACAGAGGCAAGAGGCAGACCCCCCCGTCGCCGCCGGCGCCGGTGTGCAGGCCTGCGGCAGAATCCGACACGAGCGGGGACAAGAAGGGCTAACGGGATGACTGCCAGAACTCCACATCCACTGTCTTCCAGCCTGCCGGGCTTGGGTTGTCGGCTTCTGGCGGTGCTGGTCACGGTCGCGTGGCTGTCGGGGCCTCTTGCCCGGGCGATCGACGAGGCAAACTTCGATCTGCGGCTGCTGCGGGCGCTGAACAGCATTCAGATGTACGACTACGCCGCGCTGCAGATCGACCTGATGCTGAAGAAGTACCCGGACAAGAAGGACCTGATCCTGATCGAGAAGGCGCGCTCGCTGTTCGGCGCCGGGAAGCGCCAGCAGGCAGAGGAAGCGATAGCCCAGATTGACGCCAAGAGTCCGGCCTTTTCCCAGTCCCGGCTGTTGGTGGGGGAAATGGCATTCCGGCGCAAGGACTATGCCGCGGCGGAGAAGGCTTACGGCGAATACTTTTCGAAGAATCCAGCGCCAGCCAGCCAGAACCCGGAAGACATTGAGGAGTTCACCCGCTGTGTGCGCAACTACGCGCGGGCATTAGAGGATCAAGGGAAGGGCACGGAGGCACAGAAGGCCATTGAGTTGCTGGCCAAGATCGAGGGGGACGGGGAGGGGACGAGTGACCGGCAGATGGCGTTCATGAAGGTTCAGGCGCTGTTGAACGCCGAGGAGGAGAAGTTCTCGAAGCAGGACCCGGTGGACACCAAATCGATCGAGGCTACGCTGAAAACGCTGGAAAAACTCCCGTGGGAGGCTTTGGACGGCGTGGCCGCGGCGTCATTCCCCGAGAGCGCTCGGGCGTACATTCTGCTCGGCCAGGAGGACAAGGCGATTCAAGTGCTGAAGACGGGCGAGCCGCTGATGGTGCGGGTTGAAGATGCCATGGTCGCGGAGAACGGCCCCAAGGCCAGGGACGCGTCGCCCATTGCGTCGTCGCTCTATTACTATGGAAAAGCCTTGAAAGCGAAGGCGTTGAAGGCGTTCACGGCCGGGAAGAAGGATGACGCGAAAGCGCTCTTGCTGGAAGCGGCCAAGAGGTTCTACCTGTGTGTCGATGAGTACAGCAAGTCATCCTACAAGATCAAGTCGGCGTTGGAGTACACCAAGTGTCAGAGTCTGCTCGAGAAGCAGTTTGGGGCTAAGATCAAGGAGTTGCCCGGTGGCGGTGGCAGCGGCATCGAGATTGCCAAAGAAAAGGTAGCGCCGCTGATGGCTGCCGGCAATTACGCGCAGGCCATTCCGGCCCTTGAGCAAGGGGCTCGCGCTTCGGGCTCGCGCCGCGCCAGCAATTTCCCGGAACTGGCGGTGTGGCTGGTGGTGTGCTACGCCAACACTGAACGGTTTCTGGAAGGCGAGGCGATCTGCTCGTATCTGGCCGACGTGTTCCCCAAGGCGGAGGAGACACCGGACGCGTTGTTGAAACTGGGCGTCTTGGCGTACCAGAAGGCGCGCGGCCAGAAGGACGAGAAGAGGGCGGCTCTGTACGAGGCCCAAGCCATTGCCCTCTTGAATCGGTTTGTCGATCTGGCGCCGACGCACCCCAAGGCGGCCGACATTGCGTTTATGGTGGCCGAGACCTACTACAAGCAGGCGGCCGACATTGCGCGGTCGACGAACAGCATGCCGGACGGCAAGGAGAAGGAGCAGGTCAAGGCCCAGGCGCGAGAAGCCTACCAGAGGGCCATCCCGCCGTACGTGAGATTGGTGGAAAAGTTCAGTGCCTTCGAGAAGGGGGTGCGGGCGCTGTACAAGCTGGGTTGGGTCTATGACGCGGTGAACCAGCCGAAGGAGTCGGTGGATGTGTTCCTGCGTTACTGTGAGGCAGAGTCCAACCCGGAGAACAGCGACGATCGCCTGCAGGCAAAGTTCCGTGCAGCCGCAACGATCATGACGGGCGACACGCCGGCCGACGCCGTGGACCAGTTCGGCGAGCTTCTGACATGGCTGGAACCGGAGAACAAGGGGAATTTCAAGGTGGACACGGAGGTCGCCAAGCGGATCAAGGAGGACACGCTCAGCTACCTTGCTTGGTCGTATGACCTGACTGGCGAGAAGTACCGTGCCAAGTTGAGCGAGTTCAACGACCAGACGAACAAGGCACAGATGCTGGTGAATCAGGCGCAGGCGGTGTTGGCCGAGGCGGAGGGGACGCAGAAGCAGGCGGAGGCGGACGTCGAGATCGCCAAGAAGGACTTTGCGGAGATGGAGAAGCTGTTTGCCGCGTCCGGGCAGGATGCGGAAGCGGAAGCGAAGAGGTTGGCGGATGAACGCAAAGAGAAGACCGCCGGCATGAGCGCGGAGGAGAAGAAACAGGCTGAGTCGAACGCGGCTGACGAGGCGAAACGGATCAAAGAGGCGTGGGCGAAGGGGGCCAAGGATCGCCTCAGCGGTGAGAGACTCCAGTACGAGATGGAGCGCGAAGATGTAAAGAAGCTGAAGACGACCAATGGAACGCGCTTGGAGGCCGTCCAGCAAGAGTTGACGGAAACGAAGAAAAGGCTGGACGAAACAAAGGGGAAGAAAGACACATCGGCGGGGCAATTGGAGAAGTTGACAACGCGCCTGCAGGGGGCGCGGCAGGGGGTGGACCAGGCGGAGGAGGAGGCGCGGACCGTTCGTGCCGAGAGGGAGAAGTTCCAGGAGATGGCGGACAGTGCGGATGCCGAGGTGCGCAAGAAGGTGACGCCAGCCCAACTCAAGAAAGCCGAGGCGGCGGTCGAGGAAGTGGAGAAGAAGGTGCGCGACGCTCATACGGCGCTTGAGGAAGCGACGAAACCCGAAGAGGAGAAGAGGCGGGCCGAGCTTACGACAGAAGTGGCGCAACTGACCACGCAGATCCAGCAGGATGACGAGAGGCTGCGCAAGCTTGAACGCGAGAAAGTCTTTTTGGAGAAGGACGCCGACTGGCTGCAGGCCCGGTTGATGGCGTCCGCAAAGATGCTGGAGCGCAACCAGCAGGAGTCGCTGTCGTTGTCGATCGCCGCCGCGGACACGAAGGCGCAGGCAGAGGAGAAGATGAAGACGTTGATGGGCGAGGCCTTGGCGGGGTTCCGGGACGTCATGGAGAAGCGGATTGCCAAGGCGGTGTCGACGCAGACGGCGGCCAAGGAGGATATGGCCCTGGCACGGCAGCGCATTGCCGAAGCCGAGGAGCAGGTCAAGGCGGTCGAGCAGGCGCGGAAGCCGGTTCAGGACGTGTTCGACGGCTGGAAGCGCAAGGCTGCAACGCAGTTCACGAAGTTCCTCACGGTCTACCCGCAGTCCAAGCAAACACCTGACAATATGGCGCGGTTGGGGGCTGTTTATTTAGAGTTCAAGGAGAACGACAAAGCGCAAACGGTCTTGGCCGAACTGATCACCAAGTTCCCCAAGGCGGAGGCGGGCCGTCGGGCCCTGTTCAGCCTGGGGCAGGCGTACGTGGGGAACAATCAAGGCGCGAAGGCGGCCGAGACGCTCGAAGAGTTGCTCGACAAGGGCGGCGACATTGATACCGGGAACCTGGCCTACATCTCGGAGAAGATGCTGGACCTCAATTATCCCAAGGTTTCCTTCGATGCGAGCAAGATTCTGCTGGCGCGCAGCGAGGATCAGAACCACAGGGACTACGCCACGCTGAAAGACAAGGCCCGGGAACCGACCCTGTTCCGTGCCGCCGAGGCGTGCTTCCGGCTGGAAGACTACACCACCGCGCTGTCGCTCTACAAGAAGCTCTTGGACGAGCGGCCCTCGTCTGGCTACTTCTTCGACTGCAAGTTCCAAATGGCCGGGTGCAAGCAGCACCTGTCGCCGCCGGATTTCGAGGGAGCTTTAGCGGACTTGGCCGAGGTGCTCACCTACGCTCGATCGCCCGGGCAACAGAACAAGGCGAGCTGCTGCCAAGGTGCGGTACTGGTCCGCCAAGGCGAGGTGGAGGCGCAGAAAGGCGACAAGGACAAGCTGAAGGAGAAACTGTCTCTGGCCCTCGCTCGGTATCTGCTGGTGGTACGCTGTGCCGACATCAACGTTCCGGAAAACAAGCCGTGGATCGAGGAGGCTATCTATCAGGCCGCCCGGATCCATGCGCGGCTGGGAATGGATAAAGAACGGGATGAGATGATCAAGCTGTACCGGCAGAAGTTCCCTGCCGGCAAGTACAGCGCGGACATCGGCAAGCTGCCGCCCGCGGAGTTCACGCCGGATGCGCCAACCGCGCCCGGTGCGGACGCGGGACAGGGCGGGGCGAAGCCGGCGGAGAAGACCCAGAAGTAGCCAAACGTAGCGGGCTGTGGACACCGCACGTACCAGCGAAAGGATAGAGAGCCATGAACAAGCACTCGGGATGGTTGTCAGCCTTGGTCTTTGTCCTCGGGATGGCCGCGGCGTCCGGTCAGGACTGTTACGTCATCAAAAAGGACGGCACCAAGGTGCCTGCGGTGGCGATTGCCGCGAATGCGGCAGGCGACTTGCTCTTGCAGACGGACAAGAGCGGCCAGGTCAAGATGCCGGTGAAAAAGGGGCAGTACAAGTACGCCATGATTCCCAAGCCCAAGGAAGTGGTGGCGCTGGAGCAGGCGTTCGCGAGCGGGAAATTCGATGACGTGTTGAGTGGGGCGGGGCCGGCGTTCGAGAAGTACAAGTTTCTCGGCTGGGGCGATCACATTTGCTACCTGGAGGGGAGCGTTCAGGTCGAGCGCAAGCAGTTTGCGCAGGCCAAGGAGACGTTTGAGCGCGGGATGCGTGTTGTGTCCACTCATGAGGTCGAGTTGGTCAAGGGGATGGTTTTCGCCCTTCTGGGGTTAAATCTGGCCAGCGAGGCCAAGCCGATGCTGGAGCGAATGATTAAGTCCGCCGATGACGACATGGCGGCGTTTGCCTTCAATGCCCGTGCTCGTCTGAACGCGAACGAAGGCCGGAAGAAAGAGGCGGTGCTAGATTACCTGAAGACGGTGCTTCTGTTCCCGTCCGGTCCGGCGGATCCGGAGCGGGAAGAGGCGAAGAAGCAAGTGGTTGCTCTCTTGAAGGAAATGAATGATCCGCGGTGGCAGGAGTTTGAGAAGATGGATTTGGGCAGTGGCAAGTGAAGCGTCTTAAAAACTGTTGTTGTGGCAACGTCATAAGAATGGAGCAGGAAAGGACGGCAACCATGAGTGGAAAAGGCAGATTCGGGTGGGCGACGCTAGCTCTCACAGGTTTGCTGACGGCGGCCGGCGGTGCGGGGAACCTCTATGCCCAGGCGGCGCCTGCTGCCGGCGGCGAGGCGGGCGGTGCCGAAGCGGCGGCCCCCGCAGTGCAAGGGGCGACGTTCTATCAGGTCGTCTTTGGGTGCGGCGTGGCGAATCTGGTCTGTTGGATCATGATTTTCGCCTGCTCGTTCGCGGCGGTGTGGTTCCTGATCGACTGCATTCTGGCCATCCGGCGTGACAAATTGATCCCGCCGCAACTGGTCGAGGGTGTGCGCGAGGCCCTGTCGCACGGCGACTTGGGCGCGGCGTTGGAAGCCTGTGAAGTGAACCCCAGCCCCCTGGCCCGCATCCTCATGGGCGGGTTCGCCAATGTTTCGGAAGGATACGAGGTCATCCAGGAAGCGGTGGGGTCGTGCGCGGGGATGGAGACCGAGAAGTTGATGCAGCGCGTGAACTACTTGAACCTGTGCGGCCAGATCGCGCCGATGCTGGGGCTGCTGGGCACGGTCGTAGGCATGGTGCTGGCGTTTGCCACACTGGCCTCCGCCACCGGCGCCGCCAAATCGCAGCTGCTGGCGGTTGCCATTTCGACGGCGTTGTATACCACGGTATTCGGCCTGATGATTGCGGTGCCGTGCCTGCTGGGCTACACACTGCTGAAGAATTACGCCGTGCGGCTGATCCTGGAGAGCGAGGCCACCGTTCTGGACCTGATCAAGGTATTGCGGAACGCCGAGGTCGAGCAGGAGGAGTAGTGCTTCGGACCCTCGGAGGGTAACCATGGCCAAGATCAGACAAACAGAATCGCTTCAGACGCCAGTTTCCGCCTTGATTGACGTCGTATTCCAGTTGATCATCTTCTTTGTTGTCACCGCGGCCCAAGACAAGGACATCATGGATGAAACCATCCGTCTTGCCCAGTCGAAGAACAGCCCGGCGGTCGAGAAGCGTGATCCGCGCACGGTGATCATCAATGTGCGTCCGAACGGACAGGTGAACATCCAGTTGATTCCCCTGACGTCGCAGCAGTTGCAGCAGATCCTGATGGCGAGTGTTGCGAAGTACGGCAATGACATTCCCGTTGTGATCCGCAGTGACGCAACCACGTTATTCAACGAAGTTGATCGTGTCTTGCAGACGATTGGCAAGGCGGGTCTGTATCGAGTGCGAATATCCGCGGAAGCGGTGCAGTGACATTGCACCCCGGCGTCTGGCAGAGGCACTTGGGACTGCGGCACGGCAGGTGAGTGCGTGACGGGGTGTGACGAGCTTTCCATCCATGGAGACACGACATGGGCAGGATCAAGGAAGTTGAAGCACTGGAATGTCCGATGTCGGCGATGATCGACGTGGTGTTCCAGCTTCTGATCTACTTCATCATCACGCAGAAGGACGAGACCCCGGAAGCGCACTTGGCGGTCAACCTGCCGTCGCCCGACAAGGACGCCGTTCAGCCGCAGAAGAAGCCGCAACTGCTGGAGATCGAAGTGCATCCCGGACAGGTCCTGTTGCAGGGGGTGCCGCGATCGGTGGACATGATTCAGGACACGCTGGCGTACTTGGCGAAGTTGGACCCTGACCAGACGGTGATCATCAAGACGAACGTCATGGCGAAGACCTCCGAACTGGTCGCGATTCTCGACCTGTGCAAGGGCGTCGGCTTCAAGAAGTTGAACATCATGACGTTGAAGTAAGGGACGCGTTGGCAGTACGGTTTCTTGGGGGATGCAGGCTGACACGTCCTGGCTGGGTGCCCCCGGCTCCTCTCCGAAGCAGCCATCTTCCTATCCTGTCGCTTCCTGCCTAAAGCGGTCTATCCTTCGTTCGCAACCACGAGACAACGGACAGGGTCACCACGAAGGACGCGAAGGGCGCGAAGAAGGCGGAAGACGACGGGAACGAGGATGGCTGAGGCCGGTGCCGATTGGGCCAGGGGCAATGCGACGTCCGCAATCCAGCCTGGCTGCATTTCACCTTCGTGAACTTCGTGCGCTTCGTGGTGACCCATAGAACGGAAATGCGAACGAAGGCGCTTCTGCCGACTCGCGAGTACGCTCGCGGCAGAGCCCAGCGTTCTGAGGGCCTTTGGCAAAGCGCCAAAGGGCGGCTGTTCCAGCAGAAACAAAGCCGAAACGCAGGTTCAAACTAAGCGTATTGAGCCCCTGGGGCGTTGCCGCTCAGAAGGGGTGAGGAGGAGGCCCAATGAGTGCTCAAGTGATCGATGGCGTGCGGATAGCCGAGGAAGTTCGACGTGAACTGCGTGAGCAGGTCGGGGCATTGCGGGCCAAGGGGATTGTCCCTGGTCTTGGAGTGGTCCTGGTGGGAGAGGACCCGGCGTCCCGTTCCTACGTGACCGCGAAAGAGAAGGCTTGTGCCGAACTGGGCATTCATTCGGACGACAACCGTCTGCCGGCGACCACGTCCAAGGAGGAACTGCGGCGGCTGATCCACAAGATGAACGGTGACCCGCGGATCAGCGGCATCCTGGTGCAACTGCCGCTGCCTCGGCATCTGGACGAGTCCGAGATCCTGTTCGATATCGACCCCGCGAAGGACGTGGATGGGTTCCACCCCGTGAGCGTGGGGCGGATGATGTTGGGGCAGGAGACCTTTCTCCCGTGTACTCCGCACGGGGTTATCGTCATGCTGCGTCGCAGCGGTGTGAAGGTGTCCGGGGCCGAGGTGGTGGTTGTCGGGCGCAGTAACATCGTGGGCAAGCCGTTGGCCAACCTGCTGTTACAGAAGTCAGAACTTGGAAATGCCACGGTCACGGTCTGTCACACGGGAACCCGTGACCTGGCGGTTCACACCCGTCGTGCAGACATTGTGATTGCGGCCGCGGGCCGCCCCCGTACGATCACGGCGGATATGATCCGGGACGGGGCGGTGGTGATCGATGTGGGGGTGAACCGGGTGCCGGACGCGTCGAAGAAGTCCGGCTTCCGCCTTGTGGGGGATGTGGATTTTGACGCGGTCAGTCAGAAGGCGAGCCTGATCACGCCGGTCCCGGGGGGCGTGGGGCCGATGACGATCACGATGCTGCTCCTCAATACGGTCGAAGCGGCGCGGCGGCAGGCCGGCAGGGCGACGGCATAGTCCGTTGCGCACGGGTCGCTTTTCGCGCTGTGGGTGGCAGAACGCCCCAGCGGGATCATGCTCTGGTCGGCGCGCGAGCGGGGCGATCTCCCCTGTTGCTTTCCCTGAAAAGAAAAACGACCTGTGCAAGCACGTCCCCATGGAGAAATGGGCCTCCGCGTGGAGGCCGGGA
>MHBL01000337.1:40783-66985 GCA_001803235.1 Lentisphaerae bacterium RIFOXYA12_64_32 | reverse complement strand
CGACACCCGCGGGACCGGCCCGGTCCCGCCACTTGGAGTCCCTCTGACCGGCGACCCGGGGCACAAGCGCCCCACCTTGACCTGACTCCCGAGGCCAGGCAACCGGCTTGACTTAACCCGCGCGACGTCTAAACTCTAGCTTGAATTTGGATATGCACCATGGGACCACAGCCTGGAGAACTCACCTTGATGAGACCCGTTGATCGAACAGGAATGATGCGTCGGCTCAGAGTTGGATGGGCGCTGGGATGGGTGTTGGCGGTCATGCTGCCGCAGGTTTGTCGCGGCCAGGCCGTAGACATCATGACCAAGGCGGACGACGAGTTCGAGAAGGGCAACTACGCCGCGGCGTTCGACTCATACAAGAAAGCGGCGGCGTCGGGGAACCTGACGGCGCTGTGCAAGATGGGGGCCATGTACCAGGAAGGCCAAGGCGTGGACAAGGACCTGCGCAAGGCGCTGGACAGTTACCGCCAGGCCGCGGAGCGCGGTGCCCCCGTGGCGCAGTGCATGCTCGGGATCATATACTTCGAGGGGCAAGGCACGCTGTGCGACTACAAGGAAGCGGCGACGTGGTACCGCAAGGCCGCCGAGCAGGGCAATGACATCGCGATGTACAACCTGGCGCTGATGTACTTCGAGGGCAAGGGAGTTGAGCAGAGCTCGGGCAAGGGGTTCGACCTGCTGAAGCAGGCCAGCGACAAGGGTAACCCCCGGGCACAGTTCGAGCTGGGCAACTACTACAAGGAAGGAAAGTTGGTCAGAAAGGACGCCCGAACGGCGGTGGAGTGGTATGCGAAAGCCGCGGCCCAAGGTGATGTCGGGGCGCAAGTCGCGTTGGGCATGGCTTACTGCGCAGGCGACGGCGTCGAGCAGAACATGGAGAAGGCGAAGCGGGCGATCAAGATGGCGTTCGACAATCCCAACAGCGATGACACCATGCGCCGCAAGTGCGAAGCGCTGTGGACCAAGTACAAGCTGTTCGACTACTGAGCCCACCTGAGGCGGGAAGGGAAGAGGTTTCAGGTGTCAGGTTTCGGGTTTCAGGGAAGACCGTGCGGTTCCGCGCCTACCGCGGTCTCGGCGTGGCCGGTTGCGGTGGTTCGGGGAAGAGCAGGTTTAGGGCCAGCAGCAGGGCGTGCGTCTGGTGCTGGACAACGTCGATACGGATCTTACCGGAGCTCTTGCTGTTCATGACACCGCCGTGGGACTGCGGCGGCAGCTTCTTCGAGCCCTTCAAGAAGACATTTTGCTCGGCAAGCGGCCCGCCGATCTGACAGGACAACTGATCCCTGAGCATGGCTTCAGAGGTGTTCTGCAGCGTGCGCATGGCCTGCTCGTCACGCCGCTGCCGGGCGATCTGCCACGTGGCCAGGAGTCCCTCGACGGCGAAAGCCGAATTGCCACGTTGCGCGGGGACACGGTATTGGTGGATGCTCCACCAGGCCAGAGCCAGGGCGGCGTCGCCAACGGCGTCGGCGTTCCTCCAGTTCGCATCGGTATATTCGGCAAAGGCCAGGCAACCCCACTGGAAGAAACCCTTGGTCGCCTCCGAATCGATGTCGCCGTTCCACGCTTCCACGGTGTACTTCTCGGCCAGTTGCACGGCAAAGCTCTCGATCTTGGGAACCAGGTCCTTACGCCCCAGGTAGCGCGCGGCGCGGCAGTAGGCGAGCAGGCATTCGCCGTCAAAGTACGGACTGGGTTCGGGGTCCTTTTCCCGGAGTTCGACCAGGTAGCGGGCACCCCACGACCCGTTGCCCAGTTCCATATCCTGCAAGTAGTCGAGATACTGCGTGAGCCAGCTCTCGTAGAAGCCCTGCCCCGCGTCGGTCAGATAGGTCTTCTCGCCGCGACAGAAATCGACGATGGCCAGGCAGAGCAGAGCAACCGAGCCGGTCTTGATCTCAAAATCGCCCGGGTACACGGGGCCAATCTTCCCGGAGTCCAGCGGGCGACTGCACTTGAAGAAGAAATCCAGGCCGCGGATGACGGCGTGCCGGGTTTCGCGGGTGGGCCTTTCGCGGTGCAGCACGGCCAAGGCCCAGAGCGCGCCCGCCTGGCGCACGGGGTTGTCCTCCTCGGACACTTGGTTGGTCACCGCATCATACTCGTAGACGAAATTGCCTTCGGCCTTCTGGTGGCTGAGCAGGTAAGTCCGGGCCGCTTCGACCGACTCGACCAAGACCGACCGATTCAACGTGGGCAGGCGTGAGGTATCCGTCCAATTGGATTCCTGAGCGTAGCGGTAAAGCTCCTCGCGGTACTTGCCCGAGTAAGCGGGGCCCGACGGCTTGAGTTCGTCGGCGGCACGGGAGCAGAACGGGAATGCGACCAGCAGGACCAACACCGGCGTCAGACGGTGCAGGCACATCGGGGGCAAGAGGCAAGACGTTTGGAACATGTCAGAATGCCTGTTTGGGGTGGCTTGGCGCCGCGGACCGCGCGAGGGAGAACGCCGGCACGCCCGACCCCATAAGATACCGACCTGCACGGGTAAATCCACATGGGAGGGAACGGTACTTCGCAGCAGTGGCGCCGGACGCGCGGAGGCACGTTCACGCCGAATTCGACCGAGACATCTCAGCGCTTCGTGCCGGTGCGGATGACAAGCTTACCGTCCCGAATTGAGATTGACTCAAGGCTGCGCAGTGCGTCGGCAGCCTTCGGGTCCTTGTATATCTCTTGGCCGAAATTGATCTTGCCGATCCGGTCCTTGATGCTCTGCGGAATGGGGTCACCCTTGACGTCGATGTCGCGAACGTAAGCTTCCAACACGCCACCCTCGCACTTGACGTCAAGGTGGAACTTGCCGTTGAGGTACCGGCCCTGCATGCCGGGCACCTGGTCCAGAGGCAGGCTGGTCTGGGTCACCAACCGGTCGCCCTGGATGGAAAACGCCGCCTTGCCCCGGATTCCCTGGGCGTCGGGCACTGTGGCCACGAGGGCATTGAGGTCGCGCTCGCTGAACCGGAACTCGCCGGCACGGTTCTCCTTGAGGGACGTGATCAGGTCCTGCGTCCGCTGCTGGATGTCCCGGGCCTCCAAGTCATCCACCGAAGCGACCGGGACGGCGGCCGGCGCGGTGTCCGTCACCCCCAGCGCGACGCTGCGAACCTTCCAGACGATGAAACCGCCCACGACCGCGCCCAGCAGCACCAGGGTAACGGCGGTCAGGCAACCATAAAACAAACACCCGTGTTTGCTGGATCCAGATGACATCCTCTGCGCACTCCTCATGTAATCTTTCTGGCACCGGTGACGGAGGCAGCGTCACTTGTTCTTGGGCCAGCACGGCATGAAGGAAAACTCCTTGCAGCCCTTGAACACAATCCGGCCTCCCGTTTGGCCCTGGCAAACACCTGAGCCGAGGAAAACGAACACCGGGATCTCCCCGTAATCCGCGTAGTGAGTTCGGTAGATGCTGGATTGATAGTACCTGCGCTCCCGCTCGGCCTCCTTCCGGGCTCGCTCGTCGTCTTTGAACTCGCCATAGGCGCCCTTCAGCAGCGTGATCTGATCCGCACAGGCGACATCGTCAAGAATGATCCGCACTTGATCGGAGGCCAGAGCGACATAGGTCCGGTCGGAGTCCTTGCCGATGCCGGAACCCAGGCCCCTGACGGCGACCAGTTTGTTCCGGTACTTATTCAGGCTGTCAACGCGGCTGGCCTTGAACTCAGCGGCGAGTTCGTCCGCTTCGACCCACATTCCTAACTCCTTTACCGCCAGCGGGTTGTCTGGGTCCGTCAGAACGGCTTTCCCCGGCTCAAAATAGTACCCGAGGGAGTAGAGCATGGCCATGTTCCGAAACAGCTCCCACGTGTTCATGTCATCGCTCCAGGACTTGCACGGGTGGTAGGCCCTGGGCCAACTGTTCCCGGTACTGGTCGGGTAAGGGACGCCATCACTCCAGCAGCTGCCTGAGTATCCCACCGTGCGCTCGCGGGTATTGACGTAGAGCAGAACGCCCGAGGCAAAGACCGCCTGGTTGATCCGGCCCAGGACCTCCGACGGATCGTAGCCGTAGTAGCCGCGTCCCTGAACCGTCTTGGCGGCCAGCACTTCTTTGGGGTTCGGATGGGGATTCCTCACGGTTACGTCCACACCCGGCCGGACGTCGATCCGCCGACCGACCGGGCGCGCGTCACCTTCCTCTGCCGCCGGCTTGTCCGCGCTCGCTGCCGGTGTCGCCTCTTCGGCAGGCTTGCCCTCCGCGGTCGCCAGCTTGGATTCCCCGCCGAGCACCCCCAGCAGGGCTTCGAACCCGATGTCGGTGCCGCTGTTCTTGGCTTTGGTCAAGGCCAAGAGCGCTTCATCGCTCTGCGGGTCCACCAGTTCGACAACTTTCCACAGCAGGAGTTGCCGGGACGAGGACTTGGTCTTCCGAATCAGGGACTGCAGAAAATCGATGTAGCCCTTGCCCTGGTCCGGCAGGTCGACCTTGGGCAACTCCTGCTCGCGTTCCAGTTTGGCCTGGAGCAGCAACGCTCCCGAGTGCTCCGCGTCGACCGCCAGCGCAAACTTGAGCAGGTTCATCCCGCGTTCGTCGGCCTTGTCATCACTCAGCAGCGAGGTAGCCACAGCGACCGCACCGTCAGCCAGCTTCGTGTTGATCTCCGATTTCTTCGCCGCCGCAAGAACGCTGGCGCTCCACAGCAACCCCACCGCCATGACGGCACCGAGCCAGTACATCCGTTGTTTCATGTGTCGAAACACGACCGACCTCCGCCTCTTCGGACTCCCGGAAAGCCTTCGCGGCCCCCTCGGACCTCAGACCATTGACCATACAACGAGAGACAAGGAAGTTCAACCCCAGGCGGAGTCAGCGGGGCATCACCGTTCCGGCTTCGGCGGGCGGTAGCGGCGGATGACGTCGTTGACCGTCGGGATGATTCCGTACAGCTCCGGGCGGCGGGCGCCGAAGACCATGTCGCGCCAGCCGGGGCGCTGCTCCGGCATGTTGTCGGTGTAGTACGAGGGGATGTCCGTCTTGCCCGGCGTCGCCTGCTCCGTCTTACGCCCCGCGTAGTGGACCCGCGGGTCATCCAGGTTGATGTCGAAATGGATAAGACTCTCTTTCTGGAACGGCGAGGACGACATGACTTGGCCGTACGGGTCGATGATCAGACTGCGCAGGGATGCGTCCGAGGACGGCCAGTGCGCACAGGCGAGCCACACGGCGTTGTCAATGGCGCGGGCGCGCAGCATGGTCTGGTTGGTGCTGCCGCTGGCACCCCACATCATGCTGCCGTCGATGAGGATTTCGGCGCCGAGCAGAGCGAGCGTGCGCTGGATTTCCCAGATGTAAAGGTCGCCGCACTCGTAAGCGCCGACCCGGCCGAAGTCGGTGTCGAACACCTTGATCTCGGGAAAGCCCTTGACCCAGTACAGCGGCGCACCGTAGATCTCCTTGCCGGTGCGGTCCCAGACGCGCAGAATGCTGGACTGGTCCTTGTCGCCAATGCCGCCGATGGCAATGTAGCACTGGAGTTTGGCCGCCTTCTCGGCGACCGTGTTCATGACCTGGCGCGTGGTCTCGTCGTCGACGTTGGTACTCTGTTCCGAGAACAGCAGCAGGTCCGGTTTGAGCGCCGCCGCTTCGTCGATGAGGCGCAGCAGAACTTCCGGAACCGCGCCCTTGCGCCACATGTCCCGACCCGGGAACGAGCCGACGGCGAGACGGCAGGTGCGCTTGGCGTACGGCGGCAGTTCAGGCTTGCGGTACGGCGCGGCGACCGGGCGGAACGCGGTGCGGTCGCCCGTGTTGTTGACGAAAAAGATGCTCTCGTCCTCGCGGTACGGCTGGTAGACATCGAGCTTACGCTTGTCCAGGTCGATGCGGGCTGTAGCGAAGCCGTCCTCGTACCCGGTGTCGGCCACCGGCGTGCCAACACGGTTCAGGATCATGCTCCGGCCCCACGCCGCGCCCGGCATACCGCACTCGTACCGGTTCGTGATGTAGGTGCGCGGGTCGGCGTACATGGCGGCGACCAGGTGCGCATGACTGTCCAGGCAGCGCGCCATGAGCAGCGCGTCCCAGCCGTTGTGGTCGCGGAACCGCTCCGGGTAGTCGTGCCAGACGAGCAGGTCGGCACCGCTCATGCTCAGGACCTGGTACACCTCGGGGAAGTAGAAGTCGGTGGTCACGGTCAGCCCGACCTTGCCGAAGTCCGTCTCGAACACCGGCAACTCGTTGCCCAGCGCAATGGCGTCGTCCGGGAACGCGTGCGTCTTGCGGTAGCGCCCGCGGACCTGGCCGTCGCGGCCGATCAGCACGGCGGTGTGATACGGTTTCTCGCCGCCGCCCAGCTCTGTGAGGGCCAGTGCGAGGTACGCACGGCGCTCGCGCGCAAAGGCCAGGAACGGCTGCAGGTCCGTGTCGGCCTGATCCGCGCGGAACGAGAGGAACGGCAGGTGCGGCAGCACGACCAGGTCGGCCCCGGCCGGGCACTCGGCGAGCCGGCCCAGCACATACTCGCGGCTCTCGTACTGGCTGCCGTTGAGCAGACACAGCGTCGAGACATTGATGATCCGGTAGGCGGGTTCCGCACCGGCCGCGGCCAGCGCGAGCCCCGCACCGGCCCCGAGAGCAAACAGGCATCGTGGGTTCATGTGAGATCCCTCAGTTCTCCCAACCGCTTCTCGCAATCCTCGTCGCCATCGCGTCTCGATGGCCGGCAACCTGGCGTAACGGGAGCGAGAACCGATAGCGATCACTTCTTCGCCATCCCGCTTTCACGCTGAACTGGTCGCACGGCTGCAAACGTCACAGTCGCGAACTTACTTGGGAATGCGGTGTTCGCAAGGCGGGCTGGGCTCGTGCGGCACAGTCGAACCGGCCCGCATCCGTCGTCTTCCTTCGCATGCAGAGAGCTATATTGGTTTCACACCAAGAGTTGCACGCAGCCCAGGGAAGGCCAGAATGCCCAACAAGCAGAGCGATCAGACCGCCGAGTCAAGAGCCGACGGCGGAAAGACGACGTGGAATTCCTTCTGCCGCCAAGACTTTGTCGTTGACGGCCGGGCCACGATCCTGGTTTCGCCGCGGGCCGCCGCACCTGGCAAGCCGTGGGTGTGGCGAACGGAGTACTTCGGCGCGTTTCCCCAGGCCGACCTCGCCATGCTTGAACACGGCTGGCACTTGGCGTACTACACCGTGAGCGAGTTGTGGGGCGGCAACCGTTGTGTGGAAATCATGGGAGGGTTCCACGACCACATGGCGTCCACCCGTGGCTTCACGGCTCTGCCCGCCTTGTTCGGATTCAGCAGAGGCGGATTCTCCGCCTTCAACTATACCGCGCGCTTCCCGGACAAGGTGGGCTCGCTGTACCTGGACGCGCCATTGCTGGACATGAAAAGCCTCGCCGGAATGAAAGCCGCGGCAACCCCGACCGAAGGCTTCAAGGCCATGCTGAAAGACCGCCCCTCCATCGATGCGGAGGCTTTTGACGATGTGCCGCTCAACGCTCTGGACCAACTCGAGAAGGTTGCCGCCGCGAAAATCCCCATCCTGCTGGTGGCGGGAGACGCCGATGAGGTGGTCCCCTACGAGGAGAACGGCGCGGTCCTGGCCCGTCGCTATCCGCAATGTGGGGGGAAGATCGAGGTGATCCTCAAGCCTGGGTGCGGGCACCACCCGCACAGCCTGGAAGACACGGCCCCCATTGTCCGCTTCATGCTGGCTTCGCAACGGCAATAGCCCCGTGCCTCTGGTCACAGGACAATCGGCGCTATCGTATGAGCGGTCCTTCCGGGGCACTGACGCAGCAGGGCGGCGGATCGAGCGCGTCTTGCCGTGGCCCGACGTCCGGCACATATTGTCAGGCGTGGAACGAGCGGCCGATATGTCAGGAGATGCTCGCCGATGTTGCACAGTCTTAGCCGGATCAGAGCAGGCACGCGGTTGCTGGCGTGCGGTTCCGTGGTGGCCCTGTTGGGGGTAGGAGGTCAATCAGTCATGGCAGAAGTCGCAGCGCATCCCGTGTTTGAACCCCCGCTGGAATCGCCGCTCCAGGCCGCGCCCAACCTCTTCCTCAAGGCCAAGGTCGCCGCTTCCGGCCATTGGGGGGACCGGGTGTCGACGTTCGCGGTGGACGGCAAGTCCGGTGAGGCCGGGGCGCACTGGGCCTGCGAGAACATCCCCGTCTGGCTCACGGTCGAATTGTCCGAGGCCCGGGACCTGAACACCATCCGGCTGTGGACCTACTGGGGCGGCGGACGCTACTACCAGTACCTGATCGAGGGTTCCGCGGACGGGCAATCCTGGGCCACGCTCGTGGACCAGCGCGCCAACACCATTCCGGCGAGCGAAGTGGGTGAGACATTCCATTTTCCAACCCAGCAGGTGCGGCAGGTTCGAGTGACGTTCACGCACAACTCGGCGGGCAACGCGTCCGGCGGCCACATCGTCGAGATCGAGGGCTACACGCTGGGCGCCGAGCAACTCGCCAAACTCGACGAACAGGACGCGTGCTGGCGCAAGGTGCCCGACGGTCTGCAGGGCGGGTTCGGATCCGTCGACGTTCGCTACGCGCGGTCGGAACCGCCGCCCGACGCCGGTCCGGCGACGTGGTCCGGCGTGGCCTGGCGCGGCGAACGGGCCAGCGCGCAGCTCCTCTTCTGGTCCAGGACAACGGCACGACGCCTGCGACTCGCGTGCAGCGCGCTGCGCAGCAAAGCCGGCGACGAGATCCCGGCGACGGGCGTGCGGACGAACTTCGTTCGCTATGTGAAGGCTGACAAACAGGTTGTTTCCGACGTGCTCGACAGCGCGGCGTGCCTCGACCTGTTGGCGCGCAGCGTTCGGCCGGTGTGGCTGAGCATCGACGTGCCGGCAACGGCGAAGCCGGGCCTCTATCAGGGCCAGGTCGAAGCACGAGCGGACGGCGGCGTGGTGCTGCGGTTCGAGGTCAACCTGGAGGTGCTGCCCGCGGTGCTGCCGCCGCCGGCGGACTGGACGTTCCGGCTCGATCTCTGGCAAAACCCCTACGCCGTGGCGCGCTACCACCGCGTCCAGCCCTGGTCCGAGGCGCACTGGCGCGTGCTCGAGCCGCACCTGCGCCTGCTGGCCGGCGCCGGGCAGAAGTGCATCACCGCCACTCTGATCCACCGGCCCTGGGGCACGCAGACCTACGACCCTTACGACTCGATGGTCAAGTGGACGCGCCGTGCGGACGGCACGTGGACCTATGACTACACGGACTTCGACCGGTACGTCGAGTTCGCCATGCGCTGCGGCATCACCGGGTCCATCAACTGCTACTCCATGCTGCCGTGGGGCGGGTTCGCCTACACCGACGAGGCGACGGGCGACGTCCTGTCCGTGTCCGCCGCGCCCGGAAGCGCGCGGTATGAAGAGCATTGGCAGCCGTTCCTGCTCGATTTCGTGGCGCACCTCCGGCAGAAGGGCTGGTTGGGCAAGACCTACATCGCCATGGACGAACGCCCCATCGAGGTGATGACGCCTGCCGTGGCGTTCCTGCGTAAGGTGGCGCCGGAGCTGAAGATCGCGTTAGCCGGCACGAACCATCCAGAACTGGATGCCATGGTCGACGACTGGTGCGCGTTCATCACCCCGCCGCTGGATCCGGCGATCGCCAGGGCCCGGACGCAGCGTGGGCTTGAGACGACGTTCTATGTCTGCTGCGGGCCGGGAGTGCCCAATACCTTCACCGCCTCGCCGCCTGCGGAATCCGCATGGCTGGGCTGGTACGCGGCCGCCCAGGGCTACGGCGGGTTCCTGCGCTGGGCCTACGACTCGTGGGGCGAGGACCCGCTCCTCGATACGAGCTACGTCACATGGACCGCCGGCGACTGCTTCCTGGTTTACCCGGACGGGCGCAGTTCCATACGCTTCGAACGTCTGCGCGAAGGCATCCAGGATTACGAGAAGATCCGCCTGGTCCGCGCAGCACTGGGAAAACGCGACAGCCAGGACGCCAAGGCATGTCTGGCGCGGCTCGACGAGGCCCTGGCCCGGTTCACCTACACGGCAGTGCAGAAAGAACCCGCCGTCGAGCCGGTGCGCCTGGGCAAAGCCGCGCTCGAAGACGCAACCCGCCGGGCGTTTCCCCGGTAACCCGCCACCGGCCTTGCGACAGCAAGGGCTGCTGAGTTCCGCAGGGACGAGAGTACATTGATACCGACGCGTTCCTCGCCGTCCTGTGAGCCACACGCCGGCCACCCAGGACACAGTAGAGGTGTGCCCGCGCCGGTCGTCTCACGGCCCGTTTTCAGCACTTCGGCCGCGTCTGCCCTGTCTCCTAGGCCTCCCCGCATCGAGCAACCTGAACGCCCGCACCTGCAGCCGTTAGACACTCGCAGAAAACGCTGGGGTGATGGCGCGGCCCTATGGAGTGCGGTGGCAAGTCCGCCACGGGCGGCGCGACACCGCTTTGGCTGAGACGTGTTGCCCGCGCGACGCCCCACAGCCAAAGCGGCGTCGCCGTCCCGCCTGCCGGTCGGGACTCTGCCGCCGCACTCCACATGGCCTGGCGCGGATGCCACGCGAGGGAGTTCAAGTTGTCAGGGTCGCGAGCTTGGCTCGGTGCGGTCTGGTCTCCTGTCAGCATCAGATTGACTTCGCTAAGGTTTGGCACTATCTTCCCATATAGGAAGATAAGTGGGATTGTCTTTCTGCTCCTGTGCCAGTAGACAATCTCCTATCCGTGGGGACGTGGCGTGAGAATTTCCAGCATATCCGCGGTGGACCGTGGTTTTGTTTGGACCTTCGAGCCCTGGCGTTTTTCGCTCGCCCTGTCGGCGAGGGCGGATAATCCGAGAGGTTCGATTTTGTCTTCTGTCACGGGTGGTGCCACACCCATAAGCACGAGCCTGCGCGATATCGATATCACGGCGATTCTCGAGAACGCCCTGGCCCGACTGCGTAAGGATTCCGTTCCTGAACAGGGCACGTCGATCGCAACACACCCAGGGACGCGTGCCGCGGTTAGCAGAGCTCTTCCGCTTGGCAACGCCAGCACGTACCATGCGACACGCCAGGTCAACACGCAGACCTCCACGGTCCGGCAGTCAACGAGCACGCTCGGCCTGGACTTGACCAGTGAGGCTGCGTCGACAATCCAATCGACGGCGCAGATCAATACCGCCGCCACGTCGTACGAAGAGGTGTCCATGTCGTTCCTGCCGGGCGAGGGAACCAGCATCGTTACCCTCAGCGGAGTCTACAGTGGCACAGGGCTGGCAGCTTCCGCGACGTCCCTGACATTCTTGATGCGACGCAATGCGACCCTCTCTTCGACCGCAAGCCGCGTGGTGTTCGATGTGAAGGATCAGAATGGTACGGTGATCACGTCGATCGACGATTCGACCATCAAGGCCGGGACAGCCATCTACCTGGGAGCGGATATTGGTCTCACCGTATCCTTCGGCGCCGGAACGCTCTCAAACAAAAAGGAGACCGCGACGGCGGTATCGAATTCGACGCCAACCGATGTCAATCCGGCCGCGACCTTCAACGCCGCCGATTTGAACTTGCGTCCACGCTTTGAGAACGCCGCCCAGGTCGCCGCCGGCTCATTCACCGTGAACGGCACTTCCGTGAGCGTGCTGGCCGGGGATTCGATCAACTCGGTTCTGTCGCGTATCAACAGCACGGTGTCCGGAATCAGTGCGACTTTCGCTGGCGATCGCGTCACGTTGTCGACCACGAGCGCGGTCGAGAGCGATATCGTGCTGGCGGACGATACATCGGGATTTCTGGCCGCCGTCAAACTTGCCGCGGCGACCACGGTGCGCGGCGATGTTCACGACGACATCGAGTTGCTCAAGGATTCCAGCCGGTTCGGCGCGGTGGCCACGGGGTCGTTCAACGTGAACGGCGTGGCGATCTCGGTCAACCGGGACACGGACACGCTGCAGTCGGTGATGAGCCGGGTCACCGCTTCGGGTGCGGGGGTGACGGCGGCATTCGACGCGGACACTAACAAGGTGGTGTTCACGCCGAACACCGCGGGCACGACGCTGGTGATCGACGGCGACACGAGCGGTTTCCTGTCGGCCGCCAACGTGCAGCAGGGCGCGGTGGGCCTAGCGGTCAACGCTGACGCGGCGTTCAACGGAACGGGCCTGAACAGCCCGCTCTTCGATCCGGGGATGTCGGTGACGGCGGGAGAATTCTTTCTGAACGGCACGCGGATTTCCGTCAACGCCGATGACACGATCAACGCGATGATGAGTCGAATTACGAATTCCGATGCGGGCGTGAAGGCATCCTATGATCCTGTGGCGAAAACCGTTTTTCTGACGAACAAGACGGTCGGCGCATCACCCTTGACATTGAGTGGCGACACGTCGGGATTCCTGGCAGCGGTGAAACTGGATGAGACGGCGGAATACAAACTGGGGAACCTGGCGGTCATCGACATCGACGCCGTTCTCCGGGACCAGCCGGTGTTCTCCAGCGTCCAGAGCGGGGCCATCACGATCAATGGACAGACCGTCAACGTCTCGCCCGGGTCAAGCACTCTGCGCGGGATCGTTTCAGCGATGAATGCGTTGTCGGACGTGAAGGCATCGCTGAACACCTCTGGGGGGGACGGCTCCTTCATCTTGTCGTCATCGGCAATCGGCGGGACGCTGGTTGTGGCCGACACGTCCGGATTGCTGGACGCACTCTCGTTTTCCACCGGCTCGTACAAGGGCACGCCTGCCACGGAGGTCGAGACGACGATTCCGACCGGAAGGAAGGTGCTTGCGAACCCGGGAACCACAGCGACTGACGTCGCCGCCGCGATCCGTGCGCTCAACCCTGTCCTGAGCGATCCTGCCACGGCGCAGGTTGCGGAAAGCGCGCTTCGCAAGGCGATCGTGGCCGCGTTCGGATCGTCGTCTGCCGCAGCCGACAACGGGATCTCTCTCGCGCGATCGACGGGCCAGGCGAGCATTAAGGTTGACGAAGGTCGTTTGACGCGCGCGCTCCAGAACCGGCTGGCGGCGGTTGAGAGTTTCCTCGCCGAGGCCGCCAAGGCGGCGACAGCGGCGACCGGGCCGTCCCAGCAGTCGAACGGGAACGACACGACGCAGACGGCGCCGGCAAGCAAGGAAATCGACTTTTCAGAGGAATTGCGCGCATTGTCAAGAAACATCCTGTACCAGATCAGGGGCACGCGATACGATCTGATTGACATGATCACGCCAGAGATCACGCCCAAGAGCAATAGCTTTGCGACAACACTCAGGGAGGATGCGGACAACGGCACGTCCGCCAATTCCTTCGCGCAACCTTCAGTTTCTCCGCTCGTCCGGAATGCCCTCGGGGCGTATAGCTACAGCGGACGGGAAGTGAGCCCGTCGACTCACTTCATCTTCACGGCATGAAAGAGGATTGTCTCGTTCATCGAGCGGCGGGACCAACCCGCCGTCGTCGAGCGCATTCTGCAGCACGGCGGCTTGTGGAAGGATGCCGCCGCACGCGCCCCGCCCCCCCCCCAATGCTACTAACTCACATTTTACATTTGTGATCGTTGATTGTAGATTTTTCCGCACAACACGTTGCATCACCGTTGGCACGGCAAGTTGGTGTTGTCGGCCAGACTCCTTCTCCGCAGGGAGAACAGAGAGCGAGTGCGCATCGACCGGCAAATCAGCAATCAAAAATCTGAAATGCAAAATGTGAGTACTAAGGTTTTCAGCCGGCAACCGCCAGACACCTCACCACGGAGTCACGGAAGCACGGAGAAGAAGACCACGGAGAGGCCTTCGACAGCGGGGGTTACGCTCACTTCCCCGGCGGTGCGAAGGCCGGGACAATGGGGCGTTCCTCGCGGTCGCCGGCGCGGGCGGGCGGCGGGCCGAGGAACTGGTAGTAGGTGCACTCGATGCGGCCGTTGTAGAGCTTACGGCGTTTGTCGGCCGGGCGCCGGACGAGACGCTCGAATCCCGGAAGCGCCGTGATCACGTAGAACGACCAAGTCGGGAAGCGGCTGAACACGTCCGGCATGGCGCGGTACAGTGCCTCGACTTCGTCGACACCCCCGAGCCGCTCGCCGTACGGCGGGTTCGCGATCAGGCAGCCGAACTCGTGCGGACTGCGCACGTCGGAGAAGTGCCGTTGCTCGAACCGGATCGCGTCCGCCACACCCGCCTGCTCGGCGTGGCGCCGGGCCAGGCCGAGAACCTGCGCGTCGCGGTCGCTGCCCAGCAGCGGTGCGAGCGGCGTGCGGTCGAGCAGTTCGTCCGCCTCCCGGCGCGCCGCCTCCCAAAGCCGGGCGGGAAGACAGAGCCATTCCTCGGCGGCGAACTCGCGGTTCCGACCGGGCGCGGCGTTGCGCGCGATCAGGGCCGCCTCGATCGGGATCGTGCCGCTGCCGCAGAACGGGTCGAGCAGCGGCCGCTCGCGGTTCCAGACACTGAGTTGGATCATGCCAGCGGCAAGCGTTTCCTTCAGCGGCGCCTCGGCGGACCGGTCGCGGTAGCCGCGCTTGTGCAGCCCGAGCCCCGACGTGTCGATGGTCAGGGTCGCCTCGTTGTCGAGCAACGCCACTTCGACCGAGAACTCGGGCCCTGTCTCAGGCAGTTGTGCGACCCGGTGCGCCTTGCGCAGGTGTTCGACCATGGCCTTCTTCACGGTCTTCTGACAGGCGGGAACGCTGCTCAGCTGGGACTTGATCGAACGGCCGCGCACGGGGAACCGCCCGTTCGGCGGGATCCACTCGTGCCATGGCAGTGCACGGGTCTGATCGAAGAGCGCGTCGAAATCCGCGGCATGGAACCGGCCCAGTTCGAGCAGCACGCGATCCGCCGCGCGCAGCCACAGGTTGGTGCGGCAGATGGCCGCAGGGTCGCCGGAAAACGCAATACGGCCCGCCTGCACGCGCGTGTCGGTGTACCCGAGCCGGTGCAGTTCGCGAACCACGACGGCTTCGAGGCCAAAGGCAGCAGTGGCGATGAGTTGGATGTTTGGCATAGGGGTAAGGGGTTAGAGGCTGTAGGCTGTTAGGCTGTAGGTTAGGAGACTCCGTGATACGGCCAGACTGTGGACTTGTTGCCTCGTTTGGTTTGAGCGCCTCGGTCCTCGTTGGCGACAGGGGTGCCAGGCAACCGGCTCGACACCGCGATACGTCACCCGGACCGCGTAAACGCGGGACTACGAACCTGGCCCGTCCCACGTTCCCGCCGAAGTAGGGATGCACACCGCCACACACCCATGCTCCCACACCCGTACACTCTTCCCTTCAGTCTATCCACCTTCAATCTATGCCCCTCATTCCGTGGCGGCTTTCCAGTACTGGAACGCGGGTGTTTCATAGGGATGGGCACGTTTGAGCGCGGCGATCACCGCGCGCAGGCGACGTCCGGCGCAGACCATTTCCACCTTGTACTCCTCGACTTGTTCCACGGCGTTGACTGTGCCGATGAAGGCGTGACTGCCGGGCAGCGGTCGGAACTGTCCCGTGCCCTTGGTCTCCCAGGCGCAACAGTCATAGTTGCCGATCCGGCCCGCGCCGGCTGCAAACACCGCATCCTTGACCTGCTCCAGGTGCGTGGCCGGCACGTAGACGCACAGCACGTAGACGGGATCCTTGCGTGTGGGCATGGGGAGTGCCTCGTCGGTTTCAGGTGTCAGGTTTCTGCTTTCAGGTTTCGAGGGGAAAGGCAGAACCAACGGGCCGCGACGAGGCGACGGAGGGACTCGAACTGCGGGATTGGCCCGGTCCGTCGGGTCCGTCTGCTCTGCCCTCCTGAAACCTGAAACCTCCTCACGCGTCCCGCTGCCGCTCGTCCCAGGCGCCGATGACGCGGTCGATCATAGCGTCGGACTCGGCATTGACCCGCTGCCGTGCGGGGTCGGCACGGAACCACTGTGCGGACTCCGCAATGCCCTCACGAAAGGACTTACGACACTGGAACTCGGGGACGAAGCGCTTGATCTTGGTGTTGTCGAACACCCCGGGCTCGGCCTTGTCACCCTTGAGCTTCGAGACCATCAGCGGCCAGACCTCGCAGATGAACTCGGTCGGAATGCGACGGATATCGGGATGTTCGACGCCGATGGCCCGCGCGGTTTCGGTGTAGATCTCGACCCATGTCAGGGCTTCGTCGCTGGTGATGTGGAAGGTCTCGCCGACAGCGGCGGGATTCCCGACCAGCCCGCACAGCCCGACCGCGAAGTCGCTCGATGCGGTCAGCGTCCACGGCGTCGCGCCCTGGTCCGGGACGAACACCGGCAGCCCCTTCGCCATGCGTGCCGGCAGTGTGTAGTCGCCGCTGGAAATGGGATTGGGCATCCAGTGGCAGGAGTAAGTGTGCGAAGGCCGCACGATCGTGACCGGGAACCGGTCCGAGCGGTACTTTTCCATCAGCCACTCCTCGCAGGCCTGCTTCTTCCGGGCGTAGTCCCAGAACGGGTTGCCCAGCGGCGACTGCTCGGTCAGGGGCAGATTGCGGTGCGGGATGGCGTAGACCGTGGTGGAACTGATGAACACGTACTGCGCCACGCGCCCAGCGAGCACGGCGTGGTCCAGTTCAACGTCCGGCACGTCAAAACCGAGGAAGTTCACGGCGGCGTCCACGTTCTCGCTCTTCAGTGCCGCGGCCATGGCAGCACGGTCTTTGCGGTCCGCAACGAGGGGCACGCAGCCGTCCTGCACCGGCTGGTGGCCGCGCGTGAGGGCCAGGACGCGGTGCCCCAACTGCAGCAACCGCGCCGCGCAGTCGGTCGAGAGGTTGCCGGTGCCGCCGATGAGAAGAATATTCACTCCGGGTTGCCTCCGGGCGCTTTGCCGGCCATAAACGGGCAGACTTCACGGAAATTGCACCACCGGCAGACGCCGTCCTTCTCGCAGCAGGGCAAGTCGTCCTCCCGTGCCACGTTATTCTGCGCATCCGCCAGAGCGGCACGCATGTCAGCGGCACTGGTCAGGATCCGGTCCTTGGCCTCGATGATGACCTCCGGCGAGGCGCGGAACTGGGTTGTCCGCGCGTTCTCGCCCAGGAACACACCGCAGAGCTGGACGTTGTCGATCGGGACGTGCCACGCCTCCGCGGCGTACAGTGCGTAGCAGGCCAGTTGCACCTTCAGCGACGCGGTGCGCTCCGAACCGGTCTTCCAGTCCAGAATGCGCAGCACGCCCTGGGGATCGACGTAGGCGAAATCGATGGCGCACCACACCTTGAGTTCGTCCAGGACGAAGGAGGTCAATTGATCGATCGGTTTCCAGTTCATGTAGGGCGTGGCCAGGATCTCCTGCAGCACGGCGCTTTCCGCAAAGCAACGGAGAGACTCGAAGACACGGTCTTTGGTCTTCTCGGTGGTCTCGCGCGGCAGGGTCTTGCCGTTGCCGTAGTAAAGTTCAGAGAGGTTCGTCTTCTTCGGACTCGCCAGCCACTCACGGTTTACCGCTTCGATCCAGCCGGCACGGAGTTTCTG
The DNA here is from genome assembly GCA_001803235.1 of Lentisphaerae bacterium RIFOXYA12_64_32. GTDB lineage: Bacteria > Verrucomicrobiota > Lentisphaeria > Oligosphaerales > YB12-FULL-65-16 > YB12-FULL-65-16. The sequence continues at coordinate 49,593 of MHBL01000337.1, read as the reverse complement.
CTGCGCCCGGGCCTGCAGCTCGCCGGCGCGGATGGGCGTGTTCTTGCGGGCGTAGCGGTTCAGCGCCTCGGCAATGACTTCGTGCACGGTCGAACCCGCCCACATGGGCAAGGTGCGTAAGTTCTTGAGAATGTAGAGCTTACGTGTCGCCGGCAACGCGTCCGATTCCCAACCGCCCCAGGCGCCGTAGTAGTTGTAGTAGTAAGCGCGCCGGCAATCCTGAAAAAGCTGGTCGCGCGACACGGACCACGACATTTCGTTTACGAGTTTACCCATTCGCCTTCCGTGTTCTTCTCTTCGCGGCGCCGACGCCGGAAGAATTCCTGCAGGTGCGCGCGGCACTCCTCGCCCAGAACGCCACCGACCACCTCGACCCGGTGCAGGGCGCCGGGCAGGTCGGTGACATTCAGGACACTGCCGGCTGCGCCCACACGGGGATCGTGACAGCCGTAAACCAACCGCCCCAGGCGGCAATTCACCATGGCGCCGGCACACATCACACACGGTTCCTTGGTAACATACAGCGTCGCCTCGTTGAGCCGCCAATCACCCAAACCAGCCGCGGCCTGGGTCAAGACGATCATCTCCGCATGCGCCGTGGCGTCCTTGAGCATCTCGACCTGGTTGCCGGCCCTGGCAATGACGCGACCGCCGGCCAGAACCACCGCGCCGACCGGCACTTCGCCGCGCGTTTCGGCGTCCCGGGCCAGCTCCAGGGCCAACCGCATGCAGTCTTCGTCAGTAAGTGGCCGACGTAATACCATCGTTCAGAGGTTCAGGGTTCATAAGGATTCAGGGTTCAGGCGCTGCGGCGCCGGTACACCCATTGGACACGTCACAACTTAACTCCTCGGCGGGCACTTGTCGCCTGCTGGCGGCGACCCGTTGCGGCGCGAGGTGCATTTGCATTCTGCGCGAACCGGGACAGACTATGGGAGGGTTTGGATTCCGGGCGGAGCCGCAGGGTCGCGCTCCCCGCCCCGCTGCGACGGGCAGCAAGGAGGCCGCAACGATGGGACAGGTCGACCACACGGCGCGTCTGCCGGTTTCTCTCTCGCGGATCGGTTTGCTGGCGTGCCTGGTGCTGATCCTCTGCCGAGGAACCGCCAACGGGGCAGGCTCGGGCAAGACCGAACCGGCTTCAGGCACCGGCGGACTGCCAACCATGTTGGTGGACTCAGAGGGGGAGACGGCCGCGGAGGAGCCACCCAAGGCCCCCACCCCTCCCCCCGCATGCGCCCAACAGGCCTTAGGCATTGTTATTGGTATAGCGTTGCTGTTGCTGGTGGTGGTTGGCCTGCAGGCCAAGGGGCTGCGACGCAAGCTGGCGGCCGCGAACCGACACCTGCGCGAACATGAAGCGCGGTTTTCCCAAGTCATTGCCAACGCCCACGCACCGATGGTTATGATCGGCCCCAAGGGCGAGGTGCTACGGGTCAATCCCTGCTACCTGGAGACATTCGGCTACACGAAGGAGGAGACGCCGGGCATCGAGCAGTGGATCGAGCGTGCCCTACCGGACGACGAAGCGCGGCGAAACGCAGCCGCGCGATGGAAAGAGTCGATCAGCCCCTCACTGGGGGTCGGCCAGGAAGTCGACTTGCAGATCTGGAAGGTGGTCTGCAAGGACGGCGCGCAGCGGGACGTCAACCTGCGCTACGTTGCACTCGGCAATGGCGGGCTGCTGACGTTGACGGACGTCACCGAGCACCGGCGTGCCCGGGAAGAGCGACACCAACTGCAGGCGCAGATCGCCGTGTCCAAGCGCATGGAAGAACTGGGCCAAATGACCGGCGCAGTCGCACACGACCTGAACAACGTCCTGTCCGGAGTCGTGAACTTCCCGGAACTGCTCTTGATGACCCCGGACCTCAGCGACGAGTTGCGGTCGGGGTTGGAGACCATCGAGGAGTCGGGGCGTAAAGCCGCCGTCATGGTCGGCGATCTGCTCGTGATCACGAAAGGGGGTGGCGCCGCCCGCGAAGTGATGGCCCTGAACGCCATGACCGAGGAAGTGCTCAGGTCTCCGGACTGGGACAGCGTGAAGCGCCAGCATCCCGACCTGAAGCAGAACACCGAGTTGGCGCCAGACCTGCTCAACGTGGTCGTGGCCCGCGGTCAGGTCCGAAGCGTGCTGCTGAACCTGTTCGCGGCTGGCGCCGAAGCCGCGGCCCTGCGCAAGGCCAGTGCACCCGAGATCACGATCCGCACCGCCAACCGGTACGTGGACCAGCCGATCAAGGGCCGGGAAACGATCCCGATCGGCGAGTACGCAGTGCTCAGCGTTACCGACAGTGGCCCTGAGCTGAGTGCGGACGACCTCGCGCGGCTGTTCGACGCGCTCTACGCGAAGAAAACGTTGGGACGCGGCACGCGCGGTCTGGGGTTGAAGCTGGTGTGGATGGTGGTCAAGGACCACTACGGCTACGTGAATGCGACCAGCGCCCCGACGGGCACGACTGTCGATTTGTTCTTCCCCACGACCCGGGAAACCGCGGAACCGGAGCAGGCCAGGCTGGCCCTCGCCGACTGCAGAGGCAATGGAGAGAAAGTGCTGGTGGTCGACGACGAGGGAACGCAGCGCGAAGTCGCCTGCACGATGCTCGCCAAGCTCGGCTACCGCGCTCAGGCTGTATCTTCCGGGGAAGCGGCCGTGGACTATGTCAGCGCCCAGTCGGTCGACCTGCTGCTGCTCGACATGGTCATGCCCGGCCTGAACGGGCGGGAGACCTATGAGAAAGTCCTGACTGTTCGACCGGGGCAGAGGGCCGTCCTGGCCAGCGGCTTTGGCGAGAGCGAAGAGGTGCGCAAAACGCAGTCGCTGGGTGCGGGTGGATTCCTGAAGAAGCCCTACAGCCTGCTCGATCTGGGGTCCGCCATCAAGACAGAACTACAGAAGGCCATCCCGGCAAACGGGTAGATGTCTCAGGTTTCAACGCCCCGTCTCTCGCGGGCGGGCGGTTGTGCTCAGGTGCGCATCTCCACTCCCGGCCCCAACCTCTGAACCTTATGAACCCCGAGGTCCCACCATGCAGCCTTTGAAGCCAGCCAACACGTACCATGCCATCATCTCCGACCGCAAGCTCTTTCGTGGCGCCGCCGACCTGACCGCCTTCAAGGTGTACTTCGTCGACATCATCGGCCGCAAGGACCCATCGCGCACCGAATGGGACAAGTGCGGTTTGTCACGCGATCAGTTCATGGCATCACTCACCGGTGTGCCGGGACTTGAGGGCGTGGGCCTGATCACCGCGTTCCCCCATATCACCAAAGCCTTCCGCTTCGGGCCGGAGAGCGAGATCGTCATGAACGTGCGCGCCTGGAACACCCAAGGGATGACACCGCTGGACCTGAGCCGCTCGGACGGGTATGCGGAGTTCGCCTGCCTCGCGGAAGCCGTGTTGGCGGCGGATGAGTTCGCGCTGTGGGCCAACGCTGCTTCCGTCGCCGAATACCTGGCGAAGTGGAGCCCCTATGCAGGGGGACCGGTCTCGTCGCGGGACAAACTCATGACCTACTGGCGGCCATGAGGCGAGAGGTAGCCCGCGAAGGGCGGAAGCGGACAACACCGTGTGTGGGTATGGAGGTGGGTGGGAGGGGAAGCGCAACACATAATCCGTGTGGCGTTACGCATTCACTCACTCCCTCCCTCACTCACTCACGCACACACTCACGCCCCTGCGTCCGGGCGGTCACTCACCCCACACGTACGCGGGGTGCGCCATGGGGTCATAGTAGCCGGGCGCCGGGACGAAGAAGAACGCCGTCTCGAACGTTCCCACCACGGCTCTGTAGGCGGTCATGCCGACGCCCTTCAGCAGGCCGAGGAACGGGCCCGTGACGACACCATGGTCACGTGTGGTGTAGTAGACCTGCTTGGGCACTTCCAGTGGCGACGTGGCCACGTTCGTGATGCCGCGCAGAAGTTTCTCCGACATCTTCTCACAGATCACTTCCGGCGGAGGCGGGTCAATGTACAGAGCCACGGCGACGGCCTCCTCCGTTGCGCGGAGGCACGGGACCGCGACCAGGGTTGCCAAGACCGCGACCAGTAAAATCTCACGACGTCCGTTTCCACTCATGGAGCGATCCTTCCTTTTGCCATGGCCAAGGGCCGATTGTCCGCATTTTACCGTTTGGCTCTCAACAAGCGGCCACCACTCTGACACCTGTACTCTGAAGTGTCGCCCGCCAGCGTTGCGGGCACAGTCAACATATTACAGGCGGATTGCGGACTGCGCAAGTCCGCGGTGTCACCTGCTGATAATGCGGCAGTGGCGCGGGACCTCCGGGACCGCGGTAGGGTGCCTCGGGGCCGTCTCGGCCCGAGGCCCTCGGCCGGGGACCGGCCCGAGGCACCCCGCTTCGGCCCGGGACGGTCCGAGCCACTGGGCGCGCGCTTCGGCGCGAGACGCGCCGAGCCACTGGGCGCTGGATCGCCTATTGGCCCGGGCAAGCACCTCTCCGTGGGGCTGATTTGCCCGGTATTGCGTCAGTCGCGGGTGGAGGGTTGGGGGTGGCTGGCCAAAGTGGCGGGACCGGCTCGGTCCCGCGTGTGTCGGAGCGAGCCGCTCCGACCACTTTAGGCACCAGCCCCGGCCAACCTCCAACCCTATTTCCACCCACGACTGACGCAACACTTTGCCCGCACGGGTCGCTTTTTGAACATCGCCCGACGCAAAGGTATATTGGGGAGCTTGCGGCGGAAGGGGATGAGGGCGGTGGATGCGGTGCGATACGGACGCGCCGCGCCGGGTCTGTCGCAGGTTGCCTTGGTGTCGGCGTACGGAAACAGCACAACCAGGATCACGAATGACCGAATCCACCGAGTCCGTCACACCACCGCAGAAGAAACCGCATCTGGTCCGGCGCCTCTACAATTGGACCCTGAGTTGGGCCGACACACCGTACGGCGCGCCCGCACTGGCGGTTCTGTCGTTCATCGAGTCCTCGTTCTTCCCCATTCCGCCGGACGTGCTGCTGATCGCGCTTTGCTTCTCGAAACCCGCACGATGGTTCCGGTACGCGTTGCTGTGCTCTGTGGCATCGGTCCTCGGAGGCGTGCTGGGGTGGTACATCGGCATCGCGTTCTGGGATTTCTCGTCGAGCTTCTTCTTCCACTACGTCCCCGGGTTCACACCCAAGGTGTTCGACCTCGTGCAGCAGAAGTACCAGGCGAATGCGTTCCTGGCGATCCTGACCGCCGCGTTCACCCCCATCCCGTACAAGGTCTTCACGATTGCGTCCGGGGTGTTCGACGTGCCGCTGCAGACGCTGGTGCTCGCCTCGGCGGTCGGCAGGTCCGGACGTTTCTTCCTCGTCGCGATTCTCATCCGCGCCTGCGGAACGCCGATCCGCGGCTTCCTCGAGCGCTATTTCGAATGGGCCTGCATTGCCCTGTTCGTTCTGGCACTGCTCGGGTTCATGGCGATCAAGTGGCTCGCCTGAACGGCAGCCAGCAATCGCCGGTGAGGAATGTGACCGATCATGGATGGGGCGGTCAGAAATACCCGTTGCGGGTCACGTCGTTGCGTGGTGGCCAGTGTGCTGCTGCCTGCGCTCCCGTTCCTGTCGCTGCTGCTGCCCCTCCATTTCCTCGTCTTCCGTGACGTGTTCCCCTATGTGCTCCCGATCCGCGCCGCGTTTGCCGACGCGGCACCCGGACTGGCGCTCTGGGACAGTTTCTCGCAGTGCGGCCAATCGATGTCCGGCAATCCCATCGGCGTCGTCTACTACCCCCTTTTCTGGGTATCGACAGGGTTCGGATTCTGGGGCAGTGTGGTCTTCCTGGTGCTCACGCACTACCTGCTCATCGGCCTGGCTGCGTATGTCTTCTTCCGCTACGGGCTGCGACAGAACCCGCTGCCGTCACTGTTCGGCGCCACAACCCTGGCGTGTTCCGGTTACCTCTACAGCATGGGGGACATGTTCCAGTTCCTGTCCGTGCCATGGCTGATCCTCTGTGCGGCGTTCTGGTTGCGACTGGCGTTCTACCGCAAGGGGCACAACGCCGGCCTGCCCTTGGCGGGCTTGATCCTCAGTGCCTCTCTGGCAGTGCTCGGCGCGCAGTTGCAGGAAGTGCTCGTCTGCGCCATGGCGCTGGGCGCAGTCACGGTGTGGAGCGTCCTACGCATTCGTCCGCGGTTGGCTCTCCGCCGCAGGCGTTTCCGCGCGGTCGCAACGTACGCGCTGATCGCGATCCCCGCCATTCTCATCCTGTGCGCTCTGCCGACCTGGGAGAGAGTCCTCGACGGACTGGACGGCATCCGTGCGACGGGCTTGCCGATGCAGGAGATCATCGACTGGTCCACACCACCGGACCGGCTTCTGGATTTGGTCCTGCCTTCGCGTTACGGGGCGTCCAGAACGGGGGCCTACGTGGGCGGACGAGTCCATCCGTACAACCTCAAGTCCGTGCCTTGGTCGCCCTCGATCTACGTCGGCGTGGCCGCGTTGCTGCTGGTCGCCGGCGCACCCCGGCGACGGTTCCTGTGGCTACGGAACGCGGCGTGGGCCGGCCTGATTCTGGCGGTCCTGATGGCGATGGGAAAGTACACGCCGTTCTTCGGCCTCACGCTGAAGGCGCTCCCGTTCCTGGCCGCGTTCCAGTTCCCGGAGAAATACCTGCTGTTTGCGACGTTCGCCGTCGCCGTGCTCGCAGCATTGTCGTTTGACGGTCTGCTCGCCGCCGGGCCCCGTCGCGCGTCCATTGCCTTGCCGAGCTTCCTGGCCGCGTTCTGGGCCGTCGCCCTTGGCGTGGCCCTGGTGGCCTGGCAACGTTTGCCTGCGGACATCGCAAACCCTCTGCTCGCCCGGTCGGTCATAGTGCAGACGACGGTCTTCGTCGCTTTGACCGCATTGTATCTCGTGCTGCTAACCCGACTGGCGCGCGGCGGCGCCGCGGCCTGGCGCCTGGCCGCCGTCGCCTGCGCGTTGAACGCAGCGGACCTGCTGACAGCGAACCTCCGCGACCCCATGGTGACACGACTGTCGGAGGATCCGCTGCGAGCACCGCACCCGCTGGTGGGACGCATCCAGGCGGACATGACGGGCCAATTCGACCGGTCCCTGTTCCGGGTCGCCACCCGCATCGAACACGAGATCAACCGGTCCGGGGGCGGGCTGGAACGGGCGCGGCTGGCGGCGCTGACCGGTTCGGGGCCGGCGCTCTTCGGGCTGCGCTGCACCGAGGGCTTGTACCCGAACTTCTCGCGGCGCTATCACGTCCTGACTCAGCGCCTGAAACGCAAGACGCCAATGCTGTTCTGGCAGATCAGCGCCAGCCGGTACCTCATCATCGAGCAGTGCCTGGTGCAGGGCAACCCGGAGAGCGCGGGCTTCCAGGTACTCGCCCGGGACGAGAACTCCGACCTCGTACTGCTGCGGAACACGGCGGTGCTGCCGCGGTTGGGGTTCTTCGCCGACTGGGTCGTGGCCGACGGAATGGAAGGCGCCTTGGCCGCGCTGCAGGAGACGGGTGCGGAGACAAGACTGGCAACACGGCTCGTCCTCGAGAGCCCGGCCCGCGCGCGCCCAGCCGAGGGTCAGGACCAGAGTGCGGATTTCGCCATCCGCGAGTTGCGCGAGCGATCGGGCCATCTGGTCGCCGATGTGGTGACACCGGCCCCAGGGGTCATCTATTTCGCCGAGAACTGGCACCGGCACTGGCACGCGAGCTTGGACGGCTCGGAAGCGCCAATCCTGCATGCGAACGGCCTGTTCCTGGCCGTGTGGGTCCCAACCGCCGGCACGCACCACGTCGAATTCCGGTTCGGGTGGTGAAAGGCCGGGATGAGTGTCGAATCTCGAGGCGCGGAAGACCCGTGCGGAGCAGCATGGAGCGCGGAGCACAGGGGGGGCTGGGTGGAGGGTGGAGGGTGGCTGAACCGTCGCCAAGTATGCAGGTGCGTAAAGCCGTGTTCGCCGCGGAAAACAGCGCCAGCGAAACCGGCAGAATCAGGCCCGCCGCGAGGCGACCATCGACTTGCCCTGAAGGGGCAACGTATAATAGCCCAGGGCAGAGCGACAGCGTCACCCTGGGTTCTCGTGTCGACCGGTGGCAAACGGTTGCCAGCACGGGTCCGAGTCAATGCTGTGTGTCGTAGTCCGCGAGGGCATTTGCGGTCGCCGCTCTGAGGCACCAGACGGAAAATGCAAAGGCGAGCGAGGGCGCAGTTGCCGACGGCAAGGCGCAGGCGTTCAGGAAGAACGGTGTAACCTGGAGCGCCCGTGTCTCGCGGGCTGAACCGTCACCAGGTGTGCAGGTGCGTACAGCCGTGTTCAGGGCTCCAGGAAGCCCTCCCCTCGACCCCTCCCCGCCCTCCCCTCAGTACTTGACAATGACGGCGACCATCTCGAGCGGCTCGGTGCCGATCGACTCGATCGCGTGGCCGGCGCCGTTGCCGGTCAGGATCGTGTCGCCGACGTTGAGGATGTCCTCCCTGTCAGCGTCCTTCGCCCGGGCCTGGCCGCGCAGGACAATGAACACTTCCTCCTCACCGGCGTGCTCATGAAAGCCGATACTCGTGCCCGGCGGCAGCGTGAGCCGCGCCAGCAGCCGTGTCTTGGCCTTGAGTTCGCCCGGCTTCCAGTAGTTCTCGATCTGGACCGTGCCCTTGCCGCCGCGCATTTCCTTGCGCTCGTCCGTCTCGTACGTGCCCTTGCGTCGAATCATGGTGGTGCTCCTTGGCCAAGAGGTGTCAGGTGTCAGGTGTCAGGTGTCAGGTGTCAGCGCCTCCCGGGCGGAATACCGCCCGATCATGTGCGGACGTTACTCGCTGGCGTCGGAGTGTTCTGGCAAAGTGGCGGGA
>MHBL01000337.1:24906-40708 GCA_001803235.1 Lentisphaerae bacterium RIFOXYA12_64_32 | reverse complement strand
TCGCTCCCGCGGGTGCCGGAGCGAGCCGCTCCGGCCACTTTATTGGGCCCCGCGAGTAACATGGGAGGGGAGCGGAACGGGACTCCGGTGTTCAGTGTTCAGGAGAAACGGTGCGCCCTGGAGCGCCCGCGTCTCGCGGGCTGAACCGGCGCCAGGTGCGCAGGTGCGTTCTACGGTGTTCAGTGTTCGGTGTTTGGGTGCCGGGGACAACACAGCGACCTGTGCAGGCCAGAATGGGGCCGTGGGTGCCGTGGCTCGGCGCGTCTCGCGCCGAAGCGGAGTGCTCGAGGCCGGCCGTGTCCGGCGACATGTCCGCCAGAGCCAGAGCGACGGCGGAAGCTGCTCGCGCGGAGACGGATCTCCGGCCGAGGGCCTCGGGCCGGGACGGCCCCGAGCACCCTGCCGCGGTCCCGGAGGTCCCGCGCCACGGCCCGCGCCGTGAACTGTCCAGCACGGCCGTTTTCAACTGTGGATTCATCCGCACAGGCTGTAAAGTAGCCTCCAATCGCGGCAGGGCGAACGCGATGGAACACAGATCGCAACGCCGGACCGGTGACGGAGTCAGGGCGAGAGCCAGACGCCCCCGTCACGTCTTGGCAGGTCCAGCAGCCAACGTGGGCCCCGGTTGAGGCGGTGTTTCGCTGACAAACCCGTGCGCCAGGGAGCGAATGCGCTTCAGGTCCGGCTTGCCGGAACCGAGGAACGGGAGTGCGTCCACGGCGAAGAAGCTCTCTTTCTTGGGGACCCAGAGGTTGGGCAGTCCAGCGGCGCCAAGGGCCTGGTGGACCTTGACGACATCGAGGCTGTCGGTCTTGTACAGCACCACCAGGCGCTCACCCTTCTTCTCGTCCGGCACGGCGGTCACGACACAGAGGCGTTCCGAGACGGCGCCGGCCGCGACATGGATCTTCTCCTCGATGAGCAGGTGCGGGATCATTTCACCGCCGATCTTGCTGAAGCGGCTGAGCCGGTCCTGGATGGCGACGAACCCGTCGCCATCGATCACCGCGATATCGCCGGTGACATACCAGCCGTCACGGACGACCTCGGCAGTCCGTTCCGGGTCGTCCAGGTAACCGCGCATGACGTTCGGGCCCTTGACGAGCAGCAGTCCGGACTGGCCGCACGGCAGCGTGGCGAACGTGTCGGGGTCGACGACACGCACCGCGATGCCGGGAATCGGCAACCCGATCGTTCCCTCCCGCTTCGAAATCTGCAGCCCTGGGGCGCCCTGCACATCCGGCAGGTTCAGGCCCACGATGGGTGAGAGTTCAGTGCAGCCATAGCCCTCGAGCGGCGCGACCCCGAACCGGTCCCGGAACGCCTCGGCGAGGCGGGGCGTCAGTTTCTCCGCGCCGGTCACAAGGTAGCGGAGGCTGCTGAGTTGTTCGGGCGAGCACTTGCGGATGTACCCGAGCAGGAACGTCGGCGTGGTGCACAGGATGGCCGTCCGGTACTTCGCGGTCAGGACACCGACGGCCGCAAAATCGAGCGGGTTCGGGTGGTACACGACGCCGCGGCCGGTGCAGAGCGGATACCAGAGCGTACCGGTCAGGCCGAACGAGTGGAACAGCGGCAGGATGCCCAGCATCCGGTCGTCAGGCTTGAGGAACACGACCTGGTTCAGCCCCTCAATGTTGGCGTTGATGTTGGCGTTGGACAGCATGACGCCCTTCGGCGTGCCCGTGCTGCCGCTGGAGAACAGGACCGTGGCCAAGCCGGGCGCCGGCAGCTTGGGATGGGGCCGGACGACACGGTTCAGGACCCACACCGGAACGGCCCAGGCGATGAGCGCGGCGACAGCCTTGTCCCACCCCGTCACGGTCTTGACGAAGTCCTCCATGAACACCATCTGACTGCGCTCCGGCAGATTGGCTTTGGCCAGGAACTCGCGCGAGGAGAAGATGGTGCGGATCCCGCACTTGGCGATGGCGTGGTTGACGGACTCCTCGGCCGCGGTGAAATTCAGGTTGACCGGACACCTGCCCAGCGCCGCGATCGCCAGGTTGCAGAGCGCGCCGCCGACGCCGGCGGGCAGCATGACACCGACCATGGGGTCCTGCCCCACGCGGCGCCGGATGGCCCGGGCAAATGCGAACATCGCCACCATGGCCTGGCCGTAGGTCAGGGTCTTGCCGGTCGAGTCGGCCATGCAGAGGCGGCGCGGGGCGCGGCGCGCCTGGCGCAGGAACCGGAAGGGCAGCAACTCGTCCAGGCCCGGACGCATGCCGAATGCGTCCGCCGCCAGTTCGCACACGGCCTGGCGTACCTCCCAGGCGCTGGATGCGCCCGGCAGCGGCCGCCCGAACGAAACGGTGACCGGGTACGGGATCGGGCCGGGCATGCGGCTGAACGGCTGGCCGCCGGCAAAACTGAAAACACTGCCCCACACCCCGTCGAGGTGGACCGGAATGATGGGCGCGTCAGCCTTGCGCATGATGACCTCGAACCCGCGGTTGAACGGCAGCAGGTTGCCGGTGCGCGTGATGGTGCCTTCGGCGAAAATGCAGACCAGTTCGCCTTTCTCCAGGTACTCCGCGGCCTGGCGCAGGCTGGCGACCAGGCCTTTCGGCCCCTCGTCCTTGGAGATCGGGATGGCTTTCATCAACCGGCACAGTGGGTTGAACCATTTCGACTCGTAAAACTCGCGCGCCATGATGAACCGGATGAAGCGTTGCGTCGAAACCTGCAGCAGCACGGCGTCGGCATAGGACATGTGATTGCAGACCAGCAGCGCCCCGCCTGTACGCGGCAGGTTGTCGCGACCGCGGACGCGGATGCGATAGACCGAGTGCGTCAGCGCCCAACCGAGGAAACGGACGAGGAAGTCCGGCAGCAGGTACACGGTGTAGACAAGAAGGCCGAACAGAACGACACCCGTAACAAGGAACACCTGCGCCGGGGTCAGACCCAACCGATCGTTCAGCAACCACAGCACGGCGGCAGCCAGCAGCATGGCGCAGAAGCACAGCATGTTGGTGGTCGCGAGAATCCGGCCGCGACTGTGTGCCGGGCTCTTCTGCTGGATGTAGGTGTTGAGCGGCACCAGGTACAGGCCGGCGCCAGTCCCGAGCAGGAACAGGCCGACCGTGGTCCAGGCCACCGAGGTCACGGTCAGCGACACGGCGACACTGCACAGGCAGAGCAGGCCGGCGCCGAGCGGGACCAAGCCGAACTCAACCTTCTCGCCCGACCAGCGGCCCGCCAGCACACTGCCCAACCCGATGCCCAGCGCGGTGATGGTCAGGAGCGTCCCGCCCCGCAATGGGCCGGCCCCCGGCATGGTGTCGGCGTACAGCAGCACGTTCATCTGGAACAGGGCGCCGACGAGCCAGAACGCGGCCGAACCCAGCACGCAGAGGTACAGCGCCGGGATGCCCCGGATCTCGCGCAGCGCCGCCAGCGTCCGGCGCACGAAACCGCCGCCCGCGTCGCCGGCAACCGGGGACGCCGCGGGCACGGGCGGAATCATCAGCCCGGTGCAGACGCCGGCCACCGCGATACCGACCAGGACTACACCGGTGAGATGGACCTGGTCCCGGAAGCCGACCGTCCAGCCGCCCGGCAGCGTCAACCCGCCCTCGAAGAAGCGCAGCAGCGGCGCCGCGGCCGCCGTCCCCGCAATGATGGCCAGAAACGTCCAGAGTTCCAGCTGCCCGTTGCCGCGCGACAGGTCGCGGTCCGGCAGCAGTTCAGGGAGCAGCCCGTACTTCACCGGCGAGAAGAACGTACTCTGCACGCCCATCAACCCCAGTACGATCAGCATGCCCGTCGGGCTGTGCCGCCACAGGGCAACGCACCCCAGGACCAGGATCACCGCCTCGGCAATCTTGGCCCACACCGCCACGCTGCGTTTGCTGAACCGGTCCGCCACGACGCCGGCTACCGGCGAGAGCACAATGAACGGCAGCGTGAATACCGCCCCGGCCATGGGGACAAAGCGGCTGTTGTCGCCCATGATCTTGGCCGCCATCAGGCAGATGATCAGCTTGAACGCATTGTCGTTGAACGCATTGAAGAACTGCGTCGCCAGCAGGGCGCGCAGACCGCGTCCGGTCGGTTGGGTGGGTGTATCCATAGGTCCGTTCTTTCGCTTTCTGAATTCGGGCGCTCCACTTGACTCAATCTGCCACAACCTGCAGGGGCGCTGGCCCCCTGCCGCCTCACGCGGGGGAATCCAGCCTCGCGGAAGTACGGCCGCGGTGGCTCGGCGCGTCCCGCGCCGAAGCAGGGTGCGCCGGCCGGCTGTGTCCGGCGAAGCGGCCTGGGCGAAGACGGATCCCCGGCCGAGGGCCTCGGGCCGAGACGGCCCCGCGTACTCTACCGCGGTCCCGGAGGTCCCGCGCCACTGGCCGCCGCCGCGGCGAACGCCCCGGGATCGCGGACAAAGCCGTCAATGGCCGCGACGGCGCGGTCCCGGTCCAGGTCGAGGGGGACCATGTGCCCCGAGTTCTCGAGGACCACCAACGTCTTGCTCCGCGACCCCGCCGCGGCAAAGAAACGGCGCGAAGCGGCGTTGTCCGTCACCGCATCCGCTTTGGGCAGGATCAGGAGGAGCGGGACCTGCAGGTCCGCGGCCCGGGGCGCATTGGTCCGGGCGAGATCGAACACGCCGCGGTGCACGGCGCGGGGGATGAACCGGTCCAGCAGGTCGTACCGCTTCAGCGCCGGATCGCGCGCGTCAACCGGCATGATGTTCTCCAACATGTCACTGCGGTGCAGGATGACCTCGGCGACCCGGTGCCAGGCGCGGGGCGACAGCAACGGCGAACGCCGGCCGGAAACCTGGACCAGCGGCGCCAGGAGCACAACACCGTCGACCGCGCCCGGATGGTTGAGAACATAGTCCAGCGCGATGGCGCCACCCAGCGAGTGACCGACCACCCAGACCTGACCGTGGCTGGCGCGCAGGGCCTTGATCTCGCGGTCCACCGCCTCACGCCACTTGGCCAGGCTGGTCTGGGAGAATTGCGCCATGGGCTCCGCCGAACCCGGCAGGCGCATGGCACGGCAGGCGAACCCGCGCGCCGCCAGCGCCGGTGCGATCTTCGCATATGCCGCCGGCGACTCGCCGAACCCGTGGATCAGCAGCAGTGCGGTCGGGCCCTCGCCCACCGAGAACTCGCGACAGCCTTTGCGCACGCCGTCCGGGTCACGCTCGACCCGCGCTTCCCAGGCCCTGAGGCGCCGGTGCGTGATGCACGCGTAAGTCGCATCGCCGCCCACGACGCACGCCGCCGCCAGCGCCAGAATCACGATTGCTGTTACCATGAACATCCGCTCCCTTCGCTTACCATGTCGCCGCATGCCCGCCATCGCCAGCGCTCCAAGACGTGTTTCACTGATGGCTCGGCATGAATGCACGCCGCGTGCCAATGCCGCGACAGTGGCGCGGGACCTCCGGGACCGCAGCAGAGTGCCTCGGGGCCGTCCCGGCCCGAGGCCCTCGGCCGGGGACCGGCCCGAGCACCCCGCTTCGGCCCGGGACGGTCCGAGCCACGGCCAGCTCCGACAACGCTGGCGGCTTGACACCATCGCCAGCGCATATACAATTCGTGTATAGACATGGACCTGCAGTGCATACAGTGCGTCAAGGCAGCTTGAAGGGGCCAACGAGCACGGAAACCAGGGAGGACTCGCCCATGCCATTTCTGACCGCTGACGAGCGTCGCTTCATGGAAGCGGCGGCGGAACTGACGCACGTGAACCCGTTTCTGCCGGAGCGCATCGAGTGCGAGCGCCGGGTGCTGGGCGCGGAATTCGTGCCGCAGGAGATGGTGTGGAGTCCGCGGCCGGAGGCGCCGGCGGAGCCGCCAAACGTGCTGACCATGAGTCGCCGGGTCGAGGAGCTGGTGTCGACGTTGCGCGCACGTCTTTCGGGGAAAGCGCGGCTCGCGGCTGGTGAGGCCGAGCTGTACCGCGACCTGGTGGCGTACGCCCTGTACTACCGCTGCCAGGAGGCGTTCTGCAAGATGATCCCGGAAACGGAGACGCTGCCGGCGGCGGAGGGTGCAAAGCGGGTGCCGTTCTGGCGGACGTTCCGGCGCGACGCGCAGGAACTGCTGGGGCCTGTCGGCGGCGTCGACGACACGACCACGGCACACCTGTTTGCCAGCTGTTTCCAGGTCCGGCGCGCCTTTCACTACATCTTCCGCTTCATCATGGGCGGATCGATGGCGGCCGCGCGGTTGCGGGCCGCGGTCTGGCAGTCGATCTTCACGCACGACATGCGGCGCTACCGCCGGGCGCTGTACGAGCGCATGGGCGACATCACGGTCCTGATCACCGGGCCGTCCGGCACGGGCAAGGAATTGGTGGCGCGGGCGGTCGCGTTTTCGCGCTACATTCCGTTCGACCCGACGCGCGAGTGCTTTGCGGTGCTGCCGGGCGCGGGGTTCTACGCGGTGAACCTGGCGGCACTGAGCCCGACCCTGATCGAGTCGGAACTGTTCGGGCACCGGCGCGGCGCGTTCACCGGCGCGCTGGAGGACCACCCCGGCTGGCTGGAGACCTGCGGCCCGCTCGGAACGGTGTTCCTCGACGAGATCGGCGAAGTCGACCTCGGCCTGCAGGTCAAGCTCCTGCGCGTCCTGGAGACCCGGACCTTCCAGCGGCTCGGGGAGACGCAACCGCGCCGGTTCGCCGGCAAGCTGGTGGCGGCCACGAACCGGAACCTGGCCGAACGCATGGCGTGCGGCGCATTCCGCGAGGACCTGTACTACCGCCTGTGCTCGGACATGATCCGCACCCCGTCGCTGCGCGAACAAGTGCAGGACTCGCCCGGCGAACTGCACTCACTGGTCCTGTTCCTGGCGCGCCGGCTGGTGGGCGATGCGGAGGCGGACGCACTGACCCGCGAAGTCGAGCAGTGGATCACCCCGTCACTGGGCCGCGACTACGCCTGGCCGGGCAATGTGCGCGAACTCGACCAGTGCATCCGCAACATCCTCATCCGCAAGGAATACCGACCCCCGGAGAAGGCAACACCCGAGGATGACTTCCATGAGGCGTTTGCGACCGGCAGGCTCACAGCCGAAGAAGTCCTGCGCCGCTACTGCACCGTCGTCTACGCGCAGACCCGGAACTACCTCGAAACCGGCCGCCGCCTCGGCCTGGACCGCCGCACCGTCAAGAGCAAGGTCGACCGCGAGTACCTCGCCCGGCTCGGGGTTGAGGTCGGCGCGGATGCGGACGAGGAGTGAGCCACGGAGCCGCCAGTGGCGCGGAACGGCCAGTGGCGCGGGACCTCCGGGACCGCAGCAGGGTGCTCGGGGCCGTCCCGGCCCGAGGTTCTCGGCCGGGGATCCGTCTTCGCCCAGGCAGCTTCGCCGGACACAGCCGGCCCGAGCACCCTGCTTCGGCCCGGGACGGTCCGAGCCACTGTCCGCGTCCACGTCAGCCCCGGGCTCACACCCCGACTTCGGCCATCAGGACCTGACGTCCCGAGTCGGCGGACAAGTCGGCGGCGAAGCACAGGCGCATCGTCTCGTACGCGTCGCGCGCCGACGTCTTGGGCGGCAGTCCTTCGGCGACGCGGCGCACGATGTCGTGGGTCTGGTCGAGCGTGTTGTGGAAGTAGATGTGGTCCTCGGGCGTGTCCCAGGTGCGGTTCTCGACCCAACTGCTGGTCATGCACGTGGGCGAGTCGCCGAACGCCCAGCGCTTGAGGCGCCGGTCGAACACGTCCGCGAACGCCGCGCCTTTCGTGCCCTCGATCATGAACTGCAGGGCGTGCCCGTCCCCGCGCTGCTGACCGATCACGTCCTGCAGCGGGTCGCCGCGGAACGTCGCGCCCACGGCCATCATGAAGGTCAGGTGCCCGACCGCGCCGTTCGCGAACCGGTAGGTGGTGTGGTAGTTGTCGCGCACTTCGTAGTAGGGGATGACATTCGGCGAGCAGGCGGAAAAGACATCGACCACCGGCACGTCGGCGCCGACCCACCAGCGCGGCAGATCGACGTAGTGACTGAGCTTCTCGCCGAACATACTGCCGCCCGTGGCCAGCTTGTTGCGCCATGAGCCCTTGTGGTGGAACTCGCTGCAGATGTAGGTGCAGTGCGTGTTCACCACCTGGCCGAGCAGTCCCGCATCGACCCAGTCCTTGACCTGGGTATAGAGCTTCGAGTAGCGCAGTTCGAACCCGATCTGCAGGAAGGCCTTCCGGCGCTCGGCCGCCTCCACCATCGTCCGCGCGTCGGCCAGGCTGTTGGCCATCGGCTTCTCGCACATGACCGCCTTGCCCGCCTCGATGGATTGCAGCGTCAGGTCGCGGTGCGCGTCGTTCGACGAGGTGATGAAAACCAGCGGCACCTGCGGGTCGTCGAGGATCTCGCGCAGGTTCGAGGTGGCGCGCACCCCGTACTTGCTGCGGAGTTCGCTCACCCGCGCTTCGCGGATGTCCTGCGCCACGATCTCCGTGACACGGTCGCACTCGCGCAAGTGCTCGATGACCGTGCCGCCCATGCCGCCCGCACCCAGGACTCCGACCTTCATTGGCGATGTCTCCTTTTCGGTATGTGGTATTGGAAGATAGTGCGGGGTACAGGCCTGTCAACGGGTGCGGCGCGCCCCGCGCCGAAGCGAGCGGCCAGTGGCTCGGACCGTCCCGGGCCGAAGCAGAGTACTCGGGCCGGTCCCCGGCCGAGGACCTCGGGCCGAGACGGCCCCGAGGCACCCTGCTGCGGTCCCAGAGGTCCCGCGCCACTGGTCCCGCGCCACTGGGCCTCCACCACCTTGAACTCGGGCCAGGGTCACCTACACTAGACGCTGCGAACTCCGCAACCGGGGAGCGGTTCACGAACTGGCGGGAGGCACACTCCCAAACACCAACGCGAAGGAGGAAGATCCCCATGGCGAAGCTGAAGATCGGCGCGTTCTTGGCGAGTTTCCGGCTCGGGCTCGAGGGCGGCATCCGCCAGGCGGCGGCGTTGAAACTGGACGGACTCGAAATCTCGAGCGTGCGCAAGGTCAACTCGACCGAAATCGATCTGGACGTCGAAAAGATGTCCGATGCGACCATCGCGCGCGTGAAGAAGCTGATGCAGGACAACGGCCTGGAAATCAGCTCGACCTGCGGCGACATCGGCGGGTTCGCGCACGAGGACAAGGCGAAGTTGAAGGACATCCTGGCGCGCAGCAAGCGCATCATGGACACGACCAAGGCGCTGGGTTCGGGCATTGTCCAGACCCACATCGGCCTGGTGCCGCACGACCGCAACGCGAAGCTCTACAAGATGATGCAGGAAGCGCTGGAAGATGTCGGCGCGTACGGCGACCAGATCGGTATCGTGCTCGCCTCGGAGACCGGTCCGGAATCCGGCGAGGACCTCAAGACGTTCCTCGACACGATCAAGGCGCGCAGCATCAAGGTGAATTTCGACCCCGCCAACCTGGTCATGAAGAAGTTCGACCACCTCAGTGCGATCACCGCACTGAAGGACTACATCGTCCACACCCACGCCAAGGACGGCAAGCGCGGCAACGGCGAAGTGCCGCTGGGCGACGGCGATGTCGGGTTCCCGCGCTACGTGGCCGCACTGCGCGCCATCGGGTTCAACGGCTTCTACGTGATCGAACGCGAAGTCGGCCAGAACCCCGCCGCGGACATCGAGAAGGCGAAGCGCTTCCTCGACACGCTGTAGTCGGCGCGGGACGCGCCGAAGCACGCGCCCAGTGGCTCGGACCGTCCCGGGCCGAAGCAGGGTACTCGGGCCGGTCCCCGGCCGAGGTCCTCGGGCCGAGACGGCCCCGAGCACCCTACCGCGGTCCCAGAGGTCCCGCGCCACTCGGTCGTGCCACGGTCCCGCGCCACTGGCGCGGGCGGCACGTCACGGGTAGCACCAACTGCCGAGGCAGTCGGAGAGACCGGCATTGACGGGATTGTCGCGGATGTAGGTCCGAAGCCGGTCAAGTTCCCGCTCGTTGCGCACAATGTGATCATACGGCTCGGACTGCCAGAGCGTGCCGCGCCGGCCGAGCAGTTCGTTGATGCGGCGCCCGGAGAAACTGGTCCATGAGTGGAGGATGTTGTCGAGACTGTGTCCGGGACGCGGTTCGACCAAGGCGTGGACGTGATTGGGCATGACGACCCACGCGTCCAACGCGTACCGATCGCCGTCAAAGTGCCGGACCGCGTCGGCGACAATACGGGCGCAGGATGGCTGTCTCAGCACGCACGCGCCGTGGCCGGCATCGAGCCACTGCTGCACGCGGTCCGAGAAGAGCAGGTAGTAACGCTCGAGATCTTCCGGCGAGTAGGGTTTTGGGTGACTGCGCTCCCATGCAGCGCGCTCGGACCGGAGTTGACCGAGCAATGCCGACGGCAACGCGTCGTCGAGCCGAAACGTCGCGAAATAGGTGGCGCCGTCCTGGCGCCAGTGCGGGAGGTTGCGGGCGTGGATGTCGAGTCCGTCGGCAAAGTCGAAGTTCTTCATGATCAGGGCCTCCTCTTTGCGGCTATTATATAATAGCATCTAAAAAGATTAGCGTCAAATTGAGGCCGGTGTGACAGTGGCTAGGCGCGCCCCGCGCCGAAGCGCGCGCCCAGTGGCTCGGACCGTCCCGGGCCGAAGCAGAGTGCCTCGGGCCGGTCTCCGGCCGAGGTCCTCGGGGCGGCTGTGTCCGGTGAAGTTGCCTGGGCGAAGACGGATCCCCGGCCGAGGTCCTCGGGCCGAGACGGCCCCGAGGCACCCTACTGCGGTCCCAGAGGTCCCGCGCCACTGGGAGCGCAAACGCCAGCCGGTTGTCGGCGTGCACGGTCAGGTTCGCGCGACGCACCTGCGGGGAGGTGAAGCACAACCCCGGTCTTGGGTCCGCCCACCTTGACGGTGTGTGGACCCGGTGGTATTCTCTGATCAAATACCGGCACAGTGAATGACGGTCGGTTGCATGATAGGGCCTCAGCACAGCGGCCCGCAGGTGAGCCGTGCGGCCATGAGATGAGACAGCGGCGACAGGGAGTTGCCGTGGGGACAGGATAGCCAAGTCGAGGATGGTGGATGGATGGTCCGGGCCGGGGAGGCCTTTCCTCGGTTCGTCTCATGCTACGTTCCGTGACCCTTGGGAGCGTTTATGAGAAAGCCGCGAAGCGCCAAGGTATTGGACGTCGTTGCGCTGGTCCGCGATATTCCCGAGAAGGGCTTGGCCCGCGGCCAGGTGGGGACCGTTGTCCAACGCGTAGGCTGAGACGCGGCGCCGGCCCGGACCGTCCCGCGCCGAAGCGCGCTTCCAGTGGCTCGGCGCGTCCCGCGCCGAAGCGCGCGCCCAGTGGCTCGGACCGTCCCGCGCCGAAGCGTGCGCCCAGTGGCTCGGACCGTCCCGGGCCGAAGCAGAGTACTCGGGCCGGTCCCCGGCCGAGGTCCTCGGGCCGAGACGGCCCCGAGTACCCTACCGCGGTCCCAGAGGTCCCGCGCCACTGGTCCGTGCGGGGACGAACGAAGAGGGACGTTGGCATGATGCGAGACTGCGCTCTGTTTGCTGTACTGAAGCGCATCCCGATGCTCGCGGGGGTCGTGGCGCTACTGCTCGGCACCGCCGTCGACGCCGGCGTGCTCTACGTCAAGGCCGATGCCGCCGGATCGAACAACGGCACGTCCTGGGCAAACGCGTACACGAGTCTGCAGTCCGCCCTGACCGCCGCCCAACCCGGCGACGAAATCTGGGTCACGGCCGGGACGTACTACCCGTCCGCGAACGCGACCGGCAACCCGAGCCCGACTGATCCGCGGACCAAAACGTTCGCGATGAAGACCGGCGTGGCGGTGTACGGCGGGTTCGCGGGCACAGAGACCGCGCTCGACCAGCGTAACATCACGGCGAACGTGACCACCCTCAGCGGCGACATCGGCGCCCCGGGGAACAACGGCGACAACAGTTATCACGTGGTGACGATGCAGGGCATCGACAATGCGCGCCTGGACGGGATCACGGTCACCGCCGGCAATGCGAACGGGAGTCTGGGGTCAAGTTATGGTGGCGGCATCTATGCGTATGGCCCGGGCAACGGTAACGCCCTCGCCAACTGCATCGTCAGCGGCAATTGCGCCCGTCCTTATGGCGGCGGCGTGTGCTGCTACAATTCCTCGCCGGTCCTCACCAACTGCATCATCGACACCAATTTCGTCGACTACGGCTACGGCGGCGGCGTGTACTGCTACAATTCCTCGCCGGTCCTCACCAACTGCACCGTCAGCGGCAATCGGGCCTGGTTCTATGACGGCGGCGGTGTGTACTGCTCGGACTCCTCGCCGGTCCTCACCAACTGCATCGTCAGCGGCAATTCGGCCGGCTTCGACGGCGGCGGCGTGTACTGCTCGGACTCCTCACCGGCCCTCACCAACTGCACGATTAGCGGTAATTCGGCTTCCGATGGCGGCGGCATGCACTGCTTCTCTTCCTCACCGACCATCATCAACTGCATGATCGGCGGTAATTCGGCTCACAACGGCGACGGCGGCGGCGTTTGCTGCGGGTACTCCTCGCCGTCCCTGACCAACTGCACGATCAGCGGTAATTCGGCTTACTACGGGAACGGGGGCGGCGTCTACTGCTACGACGATTCCTCGCCGACGCTGGCCAACTGCATTCTGCACGACAATACCAGGCAGGCCGTGTACGAGGAGGACACCTCCTCCGCCCCTGTCGTCAGGAACTGTTTGTTCCAAGCCAACCCCGACGGTGACTACCATGACTGCGATACATCGGTCACACTCACTGGTGCCGCGGCGATCAACGATTTGGGCGGCAATAGTGGCAACGTCGAGGGGGATCCCATGTTCGTCATGAACGGGCCGGCCGGAATTTGCGGCGCATGGACCACGCCGCCCGTCTACAGCAATATGACTGTCCACACCACCCTGACCGATGCGGGGGCGGGCTTCACGCCCGGTGCCATGGTCGGCCGGTTGCTCAACGCAGATACGTCACAGCGCCAGCAGGCGCTCATCGTTGCGAACACCGCAACCACCATCGAGGTTGTGGGCAATGCGACCGGGGGCATTGCCGCAGGTGACGCCTACAAGGTCATCGATTACCATCTGCGCGACGGTTCGCAGGCACTGGATCGTGGCCTGGTAACGGGAGCGCCAACGGTCGATTTCGAGGGCGACCCGCGCCCCGGTGGCGACGGCCTGGTGGACATAGGCGCGGACGAGGCGCCCGATGGCTACGATTCGGCGCCGTGGTTCAGCAACATCTTGGTCACACCGTTCACGGTGAGTGCGGGCCAAACGGTCACCCTGACCTTCACCGCTTCCGAGGCCCTGACAGGAAATCCGACCGTGACTGTCAACAGCCACGCGGCCACGTACTTCAGCAGTTCAGGCCATGACTACATCTACACGATGCAAGTGACGAACGCTGTCGGAATAGCGCCAATCCAGATCCAAGGCACTGACGCGACTGGGCATTTGGGTGTGAACACGACTGTGTCCGCGCTGTGTGTATCGGGCGCCATCTACGTGAATGCGACGATCGCGATCGGCGGTACAGGGGCATCCTGGGCTGAGGCCAAGAGGACTATTGACGAAGCACTCCGGCAGGCTGGGAACGGCAACGAGATCTGGGTTGCGGCCGGCGTCTACTACCCGACGCACAGTAGTGCCGGCAACCCGAACCCGGCCGATCCGCGGGCCAAGACCTTCGCACTGAAGATGGGTGTGGCCGTGTATGGCGGGTTCACGGGCACGGAGACCGTCAGGGCGCAACGGAACTGGGCGACACACGCCACTGTGCTCTGCGGGGATATCGGTACGCTCGACGATAGCTCTGACAATTCCTACTGGGTAGTCGTGGGCGCAACCGGCGCAACCCTCGATGGATTCACCGTCACCGGCGGCCACGAGAATGGGAAGGACGGCGCCGGAATGTACAACGGAAACTGTTCCCCAATCGTCACCAACTGCATGTTTGCGAGGAATCCGTGGGGGGGCATGTACAACGAGAATGACTCCTCGCCAGTGGTGACCAACTGCGTGTTCGCAGGAAGCTCGGGGCCTGGCATGGACAACGAGGATGATTCCTCACCAGTAGTGACCAACTGCGTGTTCGCAGGGAACTCGGGGCCTGGTATGGACAACGATAGTTACTCTTCGCCAGTGGTGACCAACTGCACCTTCACGGGGAATGAGTCCGGCGGCATGGTCAATGGGTATCAGTCCTCGCCGGTGGTGACCAATTGCATTCTCTGGGGCGATGGCGCGCCGGAGATCGCCGGGGAAGGCACCAGCCTCCGCTACTCTTGCATCGATCAGGACGGCTATGCGGGGAGCGATGGCAACATCCGGCAGGCTCCGCGCTTTGTGCGGAGTCCATCGCCCGGGCCGGACGCTCTCTGGGGCACGTCCGACGACGACTACGGCGATCTGCGGGCCCTGCCGGGCAGCCCGTGCATTGACGCTGGACTTGGAGACGGTGGGGTTACCGTGCCTGTGACGGACATGGTGGGGAACCCGAGACTGGATGATCCGGGGGTGCTGGACACTGGGGCCGGATCACCAACCTACGTGGATATGGGCGCCTATGAAGGCGTCCGCTCGCCGCCGTGGTACCCGCGCTTCTCGTGGCCGGGCCAGGCATTGCCGGGGGGCGGCGTGGCGGTTTGGCACAATGTCCAGATCTGGCGTGATGGCGAGCCGGACGCGGCCGGTGCGGAACTGGCGGTGGATACGAACGTCGCGGGCACGGTGATGACGCCGGAGGCGTACTTCAAGGCGGGTTCGGAAGGGCTGTTGCCGGGCACGTACTCCTGGCGCTGCCGCGGCTGGGACCCGGTCAGTGACGCGTACAGCGCGACGTGGTATCCCGCGACCGCGCGCGGCGGCGCGGAACGGGTCGTGGACGACTACGGGCCCGCCGCGATGCCGCGCGACCTCGCGGTCACGGACAACGGCGCGGGCAACTACACGCTCGAGTTCACCTGCGACAATGCGCGCGGGTATGAGTTGACCATGACCGGCCCGAACGGCTATTCCCGGACGTTCAGGCACGTTTTCGCGCCGGACGCGGCCGGGGTCATCCCCCTGAACCGGCCGAGCGCACTCGACATCAACCTGGTCACGGCCGGCACGTACTCGTGGGAGGTGCGCGGGTTCAATCCGGTCGATGAGGCGGCCGGGACCGAAACCTGGTCCGACCCGGTGCAGATCGTGCTGGCGGCCCAGGGGACTGCGGTTGATATGGCCCAACAGCAGCCGGGCGGGCTGCAGCCGCCGGACGGCTGGCTCTGCCGCGCGCCGGGCGAGATCCTGCTGCAGTGGGACCCTGTCCCGGGCGCGGCTGGCTACCTGCTCTACCTCGGGTCGAGCGACGGGCACCTGCCCTACAACTACGCGGATCTTGGCGCCGTCACGTCGCTGCGGGTGAACGTCCAGGTTGGGAGTTACTTCTGGACCGTGATCGCTTACGACGCCGGCTATGTGGGCAGCCGGCCCGGTGCCATGACCCGGTTCGATGTCATCCGGAATGCGGGCGCGCCGGTCATCCAGTACGTGGCGGTCGACGCTGACCCGACGACCCTGACGGTCGGGGTCGCCGGTGGGACGAGCCTGCCGCAGACGGTCGATATCCGGCACTACGATGCGGACTCCGCACAGTGGCGCACGTTCCTGGCGCAGCCGGTGGCTGGCGCGACCGCGACCGAGGGCACCACGGTCACCATTGCCGGCGCCGACTTCACGGTCGGCGAGTACGTCATGATCAGCGGCACGTCAGCGACCGGCCTCGTCAGCCCGAACAAGGTACTGGTGATCGAGTAGGAAAGGCCCGCCGCGACCCGGGCCGAAGCGCGCGCCCAGTGGCTCGGACC